>NZ_PENV01000013.1:0-170782 GCF_003144375.1 Proteus genomosp. 4 str. ATCC 51469 | reverse complement strand
AGAAGCTCGGCTTAAATCCGATTTTTTCGAAGCTGTGGTTAAAGTCATGGATAGAGACTTTGGAGTTCGTTTGTCAAAAAAGCGCAAAGCCGAGTTATTAAAGAAAAAACGGTTAAAAAACTCACCGTAACAATTGCTTGCCGTTTTATGCAGATCAGCCGACAGGCTTATTAAAAGAGACTGTATAGAACTGAGGAACGAAAGAAAGCCGATTCGGCCATTATTGACGTTGTTAAATCTGAACGAGTCTTACAACCTCGACTGGGTGGGCGTAAATTACATTTTATTTTAAAGCAAAAACAGATGGTTATTGGTCGTGATCGGCTATTTTCTTTATTGAAGGAACATCAGTTACTGGTGCCTAATAAACGGGCTTATCATCGAACAACCTTAAGCCATCATCGTTTTTATCGGCATCCAAATTTAATTATATTCAATGCTCTATGACTGATGGGTATGATTGTTATCAAAATGCCTTAGCAGAACGAATTAATGGAATATTAAAAATGGAGTATCTACTGATAAAACCGAGTAATCTGGAACAAGCAAGAAAATTAGTAGAAGAATCAATTCAACTCTATAATGAAAAACGGCCACACTTATCGTTAAACTATAAAACGCCCGATGAAGTACATCGAGCGTTTTATGCCTGAAAAGTTGTCAACCTATATCAGGACTAGTCAATAGAACCGACTCCACCTCCGCCAGATTGGGTGACTTTTGAAATCAAAACAGTGATGAAAGAGAAATTTGGTGCTAATTCAACGCCCACAGGAGGAAAAGCTAGTGATTTCCAAGAAGACTATATAGGTAATATAAATAAACATTCTGTATTAGCTAAGCAATCTTTTTATAAAGGAGGTAATGAATATAGTTTAGGAAAAAAAGAAAGGGAAATTTTATTAAATATACTTGAATCCTGTGAAGAGAAAAATTTAGTTGGATTTAAATTAACAGTAGGTATAGATAATAAATTTAATGTTTCTAATAACAATAAATATAATCAATTTTATATAATAGAGAATCTTAAAAATGACTAGACTCAATAAAGTTTTAAAATACATTGAAAAAGAAGTAGTTAATAAAACAATTAGAGATGTCTCTGATATTGAAGAGTTAATTAATGAAGAGATTATTGAGAATGTTTTGAAACTGCAAAATGATAATAGTTCTCACAAGGATAAACATATAAGATATATGACAATTTTAAAAATTGAATCCAGTTCTATTTCTATTATATATATATCAAATATATAAAAACACAAATAAAGTACCATATTCTTTTGAGCGATTTTTTTATCATAAAAATATATGTTTTATTTTTGATTATTTTAATTGTTTTAATAGAAAAAGAAATTTTTTAAATCTTGCAGAACAAGGTGAAATCTTATTAATGAATTTTGCTTGTAATTATTTTAAGTCTAGCCAACTTTGTTACGATAGAATAATAGAAAATATTCAGTCAGGTAAAATGGCAAACTCACTTCCTATGTATACGCGACCTCAAAAATTAGGCGTATTAGCGATTGAAATGTTAGCCAGTGAAAAAAAGGAAACTATTGATTGGGAAAGTGCGGGCATTCCGATTGATCCTTTTTATCAACGCTTTTGCCAAGAAGCGCTCTATTGTGAAAATGATGAAATTCTAATCCCGTGGTTAATGGAATTATGCGATAAGCATATTCAGTGGTCAGCATTATTTGGTGATTATGTTAATGAAAAAAGCACAACAGGTTATGAAATTGATATGGAAATACTCATTGCTTGGCCTTTTGAATATCAAGCCGTGAAAAATTTTCGTGCTCGTCATGGCTTAAGTACCCCCATAATCGATCATCCATTATTAAAAACACCGATGGCTATTGATCATCGACCTGATATGGTGGGTTGGTTAGAGACTATGCCTGAAATTTATCATCAAATTACAGATGATTTAATTAAAATAAACCCAGAGCTAAAAGTCATTCATACATTATTTTAGTCTTGATTAAAATTAAACTAAGGCTTTTGTTATAAAATGATACTGACAGCAAAAAGCAAACAGATAATTAAGGATAATATTCTTCAGGAATTCTATATGGAAGCAATAGAATTCCTTGAAGATGAGCATAAATTAGTGTTGGATTATTATAATATTAAACAAAAAGCACTATTAGAAATTTTGAAAAAAAATTATCACTATTTTGATAAACAACATCGTACAAGCCAATACTTATGCGTTTTTCAAACTATATTAATGATTTATTTTGGTCAGTTTTATAAAAAAACTTTTTTTCATAAAGAATTAGAAATAAATATGAATAACGTTATTGTTCATAGAAATAAAGAAAGTCAATCTTGGTTACAAGAAAAAATAAACCTTAAAAAAGATTTCATAGCAAAAGAAAATACTGATTATTTTATTGAGGATGTTAAAAACAGTTACTTTTATATCAGTACCGGACAATCAACATTAGAGAAAGAGATTGATAAATTTATTTTTAAAGATCCTCTTTGTCGATTTAAAGAACTGCAAAAGGAAAAAAAACTATTTATTAATAATGCTATTAAAAATATTCAACCTTTATCTATAAATAAAAGTGCTATTACTTATCTATGTATAGTAGCTCAATATATTGATGAGTTAGGTTGTTTTCAAGATATATTACGGCCAAAGTGGTATGGAAAATTAGATTTTCCAGAACTTATTCCTTGGCAGTTTGGAATAAACTCAGGGAATTAATTAATAATAAAGAGAAAGTAAAAAATGCGTAGCACAATCCAAGGACGAAAGATCATCTTAAAAAATGACACTACCAATACAAAAGGAACCGTATTAAGCGGTTCTTTATTAGCGAAACAACTTTATGAAATAGCTTGCCTTGATGATGAAGTCTATTGCCCCGCTTGTCAGAAAAAAGGCAAAATTGTTGAAGGCGATACGATGATGAAAATAAACAATACTCCCGTCGCGTTAGAGGGGCATAAAGTGCAATGCGACTGTTTAAAAGGTTATGTATTAGTGGCAGTGGAGTGATCCATTTTTAATTAGGCGGAAGCTTCCGCCTAATATTCGCATCTCTATTTTTATCGATATCTAAAACTGAAATATTATTAAGTACAAAAACTATTTTTTATCGCTTGCAAAGAGTTTTGGGATCTCACGCAGACACCACGATTTAGCTTCGCCCATGCTGTCTCTGCGCCATGCCATAATAATATTATTTTCATGGTGATATTCAGGGCCAACAACACGTAAACGCCCTTCTTTAATATCATCTTCAATTAAATCAATCGGCATTGTCGCCACACCTAAACCTGCAATTAATGCTCGGCGTTTATCTTCAATAGAACTGACCGTCAAACGGCGCTGTTTATCTAACAGCAATACTGTCAATACAGGGCGCTCTCTTGCTGTATCTGCAATCGCGATACCCCGATATTTTAAGCGAGTTTCTTCTGCTAATGGCTCTGGTTCGTTATGAATTGGGTGATCTGGGCTGGCAACGTAAACACTGGTGGTATTGTATAAAGGGCGAAAATTAATTTCAGACGAGGTACGAAAATGCATATCCGGTGAAATTACAATATCACATTTACCGCTTTCTAAGCTTTCCCAAGCGCCCGCTAAGACTTCGGTTACTAAAGAGAGTTGGGTATTGGATTTTTCAGCTAATTTATCGACCAAAGGAAAAAGCCGAGATGCTGGAGTAAGCGCTTCACAAACAATAGTGATATGTGGCTCCCAACCTCTTGCTAAGGCTTCTGCATCTGACGTTAATTTATCAGCAGCCTCAAGTAATATGCGCCCTCTATCAAGTAGCATTCTGCCAACATTGGTAAATTTAGTTCTATGACCAGAACGGTCAAAAAGGACAACATCTAAATCTTCTTCTAATTTTTGCATGGTATAACTGAGTGCCGATGGAACTCGATTTAGTTCATCAGCCGCAGCTGCAAAACTCCCTCTACGATCAATGGCATCCATGACTCGTAAAGATTCCAACGTAATTGCTTTGTCTTTACTCATTATACTTATCTCTATCAAATAATTTGATTATAGGCACCAGATTAACTTGCTAACAATAGACAGTCCATACCTCTATGATAAATATATTGATAATCTACTCGAAAAATACCGCCATGATAAAATACAGAACAGCACAACAGTGTGGTAAAGCGGATTATGGTTGGCTACAAGCTCGCTACACATTTTCCTTTGGCCACTATTTTGACCCTCATTTTTTAGACTATGGCACGCTAAGAGTTCTTAACCAAGAAGTGCTTGCTCCAAATTCAGAATTTAAAGCAAAAACCTATCCTCATGTGGATGTGGTTAATCTTATTCTTCAAGGGGAAGCGACATACCTTGATAATATGGGACGGACAGTCACAGCAAAAGAAAACGAGTGCTTACTTATTTCACCTCATAATACAGAAACCTATATTGAGAAAAATAGCAGTCCAGATACGCCATTAACCCGTATCCAGTTGTGGCTAAATGCTTGTCCACAACAAGAAAGTGTAGCCTCACAAAAATTGGTATTAGATGAAAATTTAAAATATCAATTATTAGCCTCACCTACGGGTGATGACGGCTCGTTAATGTTAAGGCAAACTATTTGGCTTTATCATATTCATTTGCAAGCAGGTGATGAAATTACACTGCCAATAAAAGGACAAAAAGGGTTTTTACAATCCATAAAAGGTGGCACCTATTTGCAAACATCAACACAAGAAAATGGGCAAATTCAGTGTGGTGATGGGGCTTTTATTCAAGATAGCCATAGTATTACATTGAAAAGTTCGGCTGAGTTTCGTGGCTTGTTTATTGATATTATCTCGTGATAATCAATTTAGATGGGCTTAAAAACAGCAAACCCTCGAAACACAATGTGGATCGAGGGTTTTTTATGAGGTGAGTTGACCGTTAAGCCGGGTTCTGTCGTGGACAACCATTCATCTAGGCCAGAACTTGCGCGCTGGCTCCAGCAACCTACCCGGGTTCAATGCGGGCCGCACCATAAGAACCCCTATTTGGTCTTGCTCCGGGTGGAGTTTACCATGCCACAAACTGTTACCAGTTGCGCGGTGCGCTCTTACCGCACCCTTTCACCCTTACCTGATCCTGTAAACAGGCCATCGGCGGTTTACTCTCTGCTGCACTTGTCGTAGGCTCGCGCCTCCCAGACGTTATCTGGCACCCTGCCCTGTGGAGCCCGGACTTTCCTCCCCTCTATCCGTCTCCCCCGAAGGGACAACGATAAAGCAGCGGTTGTCTAGTCAACTCAGGGTGCGGATTATAGGGATTCTGATAGAAAATGTATAGCAAAAGAAGCTAAAAAATCACTTTACTCATCTTGAGCTTCATCATTTTGCTCAATAACGTGTTTATAAAGTGCATTTTTCTTCACGCCATAAATCTCAGCTGTCACAGCAGCTGCTTTTTTCAGAGGTAATTCTTTTTGTAAAATCGCAAGTGTTCGTAACACTTCGGGGGAAAAATCATTATCAACGGGTTTTTCATAACCCTCAACAATGAGAACCATCTCACCTTTACGGCGATTCTCATCTTCAAGTACCCACTTGAGTAACTCACCCACAGGCATACCTTGAATAGTTTCCCACGTTTTTGTGAGCTCTCTCGCTAATACTACGTAGCGATCTTCACCCCAAACTGTCACCATATCAGCTAAACTATCTAACAGCCGATGTGTTGATTCATAAAAAATCAATGTACGAGGCTCTTCTGATAATTCACGTAGGCAATCTTGACGACTTTTTGTTTTTGCTGGTAAAAAACCTTCATAACAAAAACGATCAGAAGGAAGCCCTGCGGCAGAAAGTGCCGTAATAGCAGCACAAGCGCCAGGCAGTGGCACCACATTTATGCCATTTTTACGACATTGATTGACTAAATGATAGCCAGGATCGTTAATTAATGGTGTACCTGCATCAGAGACTAATGCGATACTTAGCCCCTGTTGTAATTTGCTAATTAATTGATCTGCTTTTTGCTGTTCATTATGATCATGTAACGCATACAAACGTGCGTTAATGGCAAAGTGCTGTAATAGAAGCCCTGTATGACGGGTATCTTCTGCAGCAATTAAATCGACATGAGACAGCACATCAAGTGCCCGCTGGGTGATATCGCCCAGATTACCAATAGGTGTGGGTACTATGTACAGTGTGGATGTCGTTACCGCTGCTCGATTAGGTTGATTCATTGTTTATTCCGAATGACCGATTTAAAATTGAGCATAATTATAAAACATCACTGGGTACAGTATGCTTTCCTCAATTTTTGTGCGTTTTAAAACAGGTTTATCCTATACTGCGATACTCTCTGCGCTGATTATGTCAGGTTGTACCCTGACGGGGCAACAAGAACAACCACTCACTCCCGCTGCAAAAGCAGAAATGGAGATGAAACAATTCCAAAAAGTAATTGATGATGCTCAAGGGCTGGCATCTTTAGATGTTATTAGAGCCTATATTGGGTTAGAAACATTAATTACCGATCCTGAGTTACATCAGAAAAATATTGATGATACATGGCTCATGCTGACCAAACTCACACCAGAACAACGCCGTGGTGTGGTTATCAAAGCAGATGAAAATACCCTGCAAGGTTGGTTAGATTTACTCAACACATATGAATACAATAAAGATGATGCTGATAAGTTATCAACTGCCGTGAGAGAATGGCAAACTCGCTATCCTCGTAACCCAGCAGCATTAACACTCCCTGTATCATTATTACGTCTTTCACAGCCTTCTGTTAGTGCAAGTAGCCAAATCGCATTATTGTTACCTTTAACAGGGCAAGCTAAAGTATTTGGAGAGGCCATTCGCCAAGGCTTCCTTGATGCGCAAAGTGGTTTACCACAACCTCAAGCAATGCCTGAACCAGAACCGCCTAAAAATGATGACAGCCTTGCTTCAATTTTAGAAGAATTAGGTATCAAAAATACTGAAACACCTACAACGGATACCGCACAAGAAACCACTGAAAAAACCGAAACAACTCAAGATAAAGAAAAAGAGAGTTCTGCATTTTCAGGTAACACTACACTGCGTTTAGATCCTGTTGCGCAAAATACACGCCAAGTGATTGTTTATGATACCAATAGTCAACCTATTGATGTCTTACTGAAAAAAGTACAACAAGATGGTGCTAACTTAATTGTCGGCCCACTGCTAAAACCAGAAGTAATGAAAACCATTGAACTTCAAAGTGGCTTACCGGTATTAGCATTAAATGAGTTAGATGCGATCCCTTCTGCAACGACAGTCTGTTTCTTCTCTCTTTCACCTGAAGATGAAACTCGTAATGCAGCACAACATTTACGTCAGCAACAAAAAGCAAACCCATTAATTATTGTTCCAGATAATAAATTTGGTCAAAGAATGGCACAAACTTTTGCTGATGAATGGCAACGTACAGGTGGTGGTACAGTTTTACAACAAACCTTTAGTTCTGTTGAAAGCTTAAAAGCATCGATTAATCGCGGTGTCGGTATTCGTATGATAGGAACACCTGTTTTACCAACAGAAAATGCACCTCTGCCATTAGACTCTCAATCTATTCCATCTGTAGGTGGTGCGATTGATTCGGTTTACATCATTGCTACCAGTGATGAATTGACTTTAATTAAACCAATGATCGATATGGCGATCAGTACCCAAAAGCGCCCACCAATTTATGTTAGTTCACGTAGCAACCAAGGTGGAACAGGCCCTGATTTCCGTATGGAAATGGATGGCATTCAATTTAGTGATATTCCATTGATGACTGGCGCTAATTTGCCGTTAATGCAAAAAGCATCCAGTAAATTTGCGAACGATTACTCATTAATGCGTCTTTATGCCATGGGAATTGATGCATGGTCATTAGCAAACAATTACAATGATCTGACAAAAGGCACATTACGTTTTAATGGTATTTCAGGCTCATTACGTGTTGAAGACAACTGTACTGTTTATAGACAACTTCCTTGGATGCAATTTAAACAAGGTAAAATTGAACCTGTTACACAATAATAGATACACTCCGTTATTATAAAAATAAGCCGCCTTTATGGCGGTTTGTTTTATGAGTAATGAAGGAAGAAAATCATGGATGATTTTTCTAAAAGCCCTTATTTTTTAGGGCTGTACTATGAACAAAAAGCGTTAAAATACTTACGCAAACAAGGATTAATATTTATTGCGCGTAATGTCCGATATCCCTGCGGAGAAATTGATCTTATTATGCAGGAAAACAAGACATGGGTATTTGTTGAGGTTCGCTTTAGATATAACACCTTATTTGGTGATGCGATAAGCTCCATTACCTACCCTAAACGGCGTCGTTTATGGCGTACAGCAAAGTGTTGGTTAGCACAGCGCCAAGAAAGTATCGAGACATCAGACTGTCGCTTTGATGTTTGTGCATTTAATCAACGCCAGTTAATATGGTTAAAAAACATTCTCGATTATACGGAATTTATTCGTTAAATTAGATTATATAGGTCTTAACGTGCTTGATAGAATCAAAGTCTGCTTTACAGAGAGTATCCAAACTCAAATTGCAGCAGCAGAAGCATTACCTGATGCCATTTCCAGAGCCGCCATGATGATGGTTCAATCGTTATTAAACGGCCATAAAATATTAAGCTGTGGAAACGGTAGCTCAGCAGCAACAGCACAGCGATTTGCCGCAAGCATGATCCATCGTTTTGAAACAGAACGTCCAAGCTTGCCTGCACTATCGTTAAATACAGATAGCGTGGTGATGACTGCAATTATGGGGAATCAGCAACACGATGAGATCTACGCTAAACAAGTGCGCGCATTAGGACAAGCTGGAGATGTACTACTTGCTATTTCGACACACGGTAACAGTCGAAGCATTATTAAAGCCGTTGAAGCCGCTGTAACACGAGATATGACCATTGTTGCATTAACAGGCTATGATGGCGGAGAGCTTGCAGGGTTATTAGGCCCTCAAGACGTTGAAATTCGTATTCCTTCTCAACGTACCGTCAGAATACAGGAAGTTCAGATGCTAACAGTCAATTGTCTCTGTGATTTAATTGATAATACATTATTCCCACATCAGGATGACTAAGGAGTTACTATGAAATTGCTTCCTCTCACCGCAGTGCTGTGCTCTGCACTTTTACTGCAAGGTTGCATCGGTGCCGCTGTTGTCGGTACGGCTGCAGTTGCAGGTAAAACCGCAACCGATCCTCGCTCATTAGGGCAACAAGTTGATGATGGTACATTGGAAGCGCGTGTTTCTGGTGCTCTAAATAAAAATGAACAGATCAAGAAAAGCAATTCACGTATTGTGGCGACTGCTTATCAAGGTAATATCTTATTAACAGGTCAAAGCCCTGATATGTCCGTTGCTGATACGGCAAAACAAGTCGCAAGTAAAGTTGAAGGCGTGAATAACGTCTATAACGAAGTCCGCCAAGGCGAACCAGTGACATTAGGCACTGCGTCATCAGATACATGGTTAACAACCAAAGTTCGCTCTCAAATTTTAGGCAGTGATTCAGTCAAATCATCGTCAGTAAAAGTGATCACTGAAAATGGTGAAGTGTTCTTATTTGGTATTTTAACTCGCCAAGAAGGGGCTGCGGTTGCGAAAATAGCCAGTGAAACCAAAGGGGTCGTTAAAGTAACCACCGCATTTACTTACCTTAATTAATCCCGCGTTTTGATATCGTTTTGTCTTATCCTGCCAGTATCGGTCTTGGTGAATAATAACCGATATTGGCAGTGTCTTATTTAACTAAAAGCAAATTACATTAAAATAGGCTGTTAGCGTCTTAACATCCCTTTATCGATGATAAAATCAATAATAGTTTCTAAGCCTACTTTTTCTTTTAAGTTGGTGAAAACATAGGGCTTTACAGGACGCATTCTAGCAGTATCAGCTTCCATCACTTCTAATGAGGCGCCAACATAAGGTGCCAGATCGATCTTATTGATCACCAGCAGATCAGAATGAGTAATACCTGGGCCACCTTTACGTGGAATTTTTTCCCCTTCCGCCACATCAATCACATAAATGGTTAAATCTGCAAGCTCTGGGCTAAAGGTAGCACTCAAGTTATCGCCACCACTCTCCACAAAAACGATATCAAGATTTTTGTGACGTATTGCCAATTCTTCAACAGCGGCAAGATTCATCGAAGCGTCTTCACGGATAGCAGTATGAGGACATCCCCCTGTTTCCACACCAATAATACGATCGGCATCTAATGCTTCAGCACGCGTTAAGATCTTAGCATCTTCTTGGGTATAAATATCGTTAGTAACAACCGCAATTTCATAGGTGTCACGCATTGCTTTACAAAGAACTTCTAACAGTGCTGTCTTGCCTGATCCAACAGGACCGCCAACACCGATACGCAGTGGTTGATTATATTCTTGCATATAGGTTTCTCATGAACGAAAAAGTCGAGTGTATTGTGTTTCATGACGACTACTGGCAATAATTTGTGCAGGTGTAAAACTCCCAATATCTTCAGTGGGCCAATGTGCGGATTGCTCAACAATCACAGGGATCTGTTCTGCTAATGTAAACAATATTTTCTGTCCCGCACTTTGCCCTAGAGGGATCAGTTTTACTCCTGACATCACCGTATTTTCAAGCCAACCCCAAGCGTAAGCACAACATAATTTTTCAGAGGAAATATTCCATTTCACAGCAGCTAACGCAAATGCCATCAGTTGTGTCTGTTTTACACAGGCTTGTAAGGTTTCATCTAACTCAATATCTAATTGAGGAAGTAAACGAGCGAAAGCAATACCTCGTTGGCGCTCTTCTTGTCGCAACTCTTTAGTTTCACGACTTGCGACAATAAAATCACACCAATGCTTCACTTCACTCATTTTGGCTTGTGCCAAATTTTCTTGTAATCGCCGTAAAATAGGGAGTTCTAACGTTGCTAAAGTGCCTGTCATTTGGGTACTTAGCCAAGCCGTTAACGTTTGAGGACAACAAACCCACCCCTTTTCAATTGCCCACTCTAACCCTTGAGAATAAGTAAACGATCCCACAGGTAAAGAAGGACTGACTAATTGATATAAGCGTAGATCTGCAAGCATCAATAGGCTCCCTTATTCAAATAATTAGTGATGATGATGGTGATCGTCATGAGAGTGATGATGATGCCCACCAGACGATCCACCATAAGCACCCGGCTCAGGTTGATATTTTTCCAAACCAACAACGACATTTGCCCCTAGGCCTTTAGCCATATCATCTAAAACATGATCGTGAAAATAGCGACACCAGCCAGCTTCAATTTGTAATGGAACATGACGATTACCTAAGTGATAACAAACCCGAGCTAATAACAGTGGATCTTCGCTATACACCGTAGAAACTTGCTCTTTTGCGGCTTCAATTGTGACTAGCGTATTATCTTCTGCCAGTAAAATATCGCCCTCTTTTAACACCGTACCACGGGGTAAAAATAGCCCAGCTTCTTGTCCATCACTTAATGTAACTTTTAAACGGCTTTTGGTTCTTTCATCCATCGTTAAGCACAGAGTAAGAGCCGGTTGTTCTGGTGTTGCTATTTCAAGTGCTTTTTGTTTATCAATAAGTTGAGTAAATCTTTTCATTCTCTACATTCTCGGTAAAACACTAATCAAAAGAGGAAATAGCGTTGTGCCATCGGTAATTGTGTCGCAGGTTCACACACTAATGGCACACCATCGGCTTTCACAATATAGGTTTGTGGATCTAGCTCAATATGTGGCACATAGCTATTGTGGATCATCGATGCTTTTGTCACGCTACGACAACCTTGGACACGACCAATTAAGCTCTTTAAGCCTAATTTTTCAGGTACACCTGCGTCGATCCCCGCTTTCGACATAAAGATCATCGACGTCTGATATTTCGCTTTACCTAAACAAGCATACATTGGGCGATAATGCACAGGCTGAGGCGTTGGAATAGCCGCATTAATATCCCCCATTGGTGCATAAGCCACCATGCCCCCTTTCATGATCAATGCGGGCTTCACACCAAAGAAAGCAGGCTCCCATAAAACCAGATCTGCTAATTTACCTTTCTCAATAGAGCCGACTTCGTGTGCAATACCATGTGCTAAAGCAGGATTGATAGTGTATTTCGCCACATAACGCTTAATGCGATGGTTATCACTTTCAGCGGTATCGCCTTCTAATGTGCCACGTTGTAATTTCATTTTGTGCGCACATTGCCAAGTACGAAGAATAACTTCACCTACACGCCCCATTGCCTGTGAGTCTGACGACATAACAGAAATAGCACCCATATCATGTAAAATATCTTCCGCAGCAATAGTTTCACGACGAATACGAGATTCAGCAAAGGCCACATCTTCAGGAATAGAAGGATCAAGGTGATGGCAAACCATCAACATGTCGAGATGTTCATCTACCGTATTAATGGTATAAGGCATTGTTGGATTTGTTGAAGCAGGTAAAATATTCGGCTCACCCACTGATTTAATCACATCTGGTGCGTGTCCCCCCCCTGCACCTTCTGTGTGGAAAACATGGATCACACGACCTGCTATCGCTTTTACAGTTTCTTCATAAAAACCACCTTCATTTAAGGTGTCAGAGTGAATAGCAACTTGCACATCCATTTCATCGGCAACATTAAGGCAATTGTGAATTGCCATTGGCGTTGCACCCCAGTCTTCATGAATTTTTAGACCAATAGCACCCGCTTCAATCTGCTCACGAACTGCTTGCGGTTTACTCACACAGCCTTTACCAAATAACCCCACATTAATAGGCAATTCATCAACGGCTTCTAGCATGCGGTGCATGTTCCAAATACCTGGCGTTACTGTAGTTGCATTCGTTCCAGCAACTGGCCCTGTACCACCACCAATAAAAGTAGTCACACCAGAAACTAAACCTTCTTGTGCTTGTTGAGGACAGATAAAGTGAATATGGGTATCAACACCACCAGCGGTAACAATTTTACCTTCACCCGCAACCACTTCTGTGGCTGGCCCTACAACAATATCCACATTAGGTTGTACATCCGGATTACCCGCTTTACCGATACCTACAATACGGCCATCTTTAATACCGATATCCGCTTTTACGATACCCCAATGATCTAAAATTATGGCGTTAGTGATAAGCACATCAACACACTCGGCGTTGACAACTTGGCTTTGCCCCATGCCATCACGAATAACTTTACCACCACCAAATTTAACCTCTTCACCATAAGTGGTGAAATCTTTTTCAATTTCAAGAAAAAGCTCTGTATCGGCTAATCGCAGACGATCGCCTGTTGTTGGGCCAAACATATCTGCATAAGCTTGACGTGAGATAGTTTTCATTTTTTCTCACTCTCCAATTTACCCATCACTTTGCCATGAAAACCATAAATTTCACGTTTTCCTGCAAAAGCCACTAATTCAACTGTACGGCTTTGACCAGGTTCAAAACGAACCGCCATACCTGCTGGAATATTTAAACGAAAACCCAATGTGCCTTCTCGCTCAAATTTCAACGCATCATTTACTTCATAGAAATGATAATGAGAACCCACCTGTACAGGTCTATCACCATGATTAGCAACTTGTATTGTTTTTGTCTCTCGGCCAGCATTAAGCTCAATATCGCCTAACGTTTGGTTAACTCTAATTTCACCGGGTATCATGTTGTTACCTACACAATAGGATCATGAATAGAAACAAGTTTTGTACCATCAGGGAATGTACACTCTACTTGAATGTCTTTTATCATTTCTGGTACCCCTTCCATCACCTGCTCTGCCGTTAAAACAGTGCGTCCTTCACTCATTAACTGGGCAACGGTTTTGCCATCACGAGCACCTTCCATAATGGCACAACTAATCAATGCAACCGCTTCAGGATAATTAAGCTTCAGCCCTCTTGCTAAACGTCTTTCAGCAACAAGGCCCGCTGTAAAAAGCAGTAATTTATCTTTTTCTCTTGGTGTTAATTCCATTTCTGCTCCTAAAATTAACGATTATGTCGCCCATATACGAGGCGGCTCAGGACAATACCCTAACCAGTGTTGTCTGACGGTTTGCCAAACTTGAGCAAAACACGCCATCATCGGCTCTGTTTGTGAACCTAATAACCGTAAAACTAAAATACCGTCTACATCGGTTAAACCATATTCGATAACAGGGTTGTAAGAGGCTGAAAAAGCCTCAACACATTGTTGAATAAGATTTTTTAATTCATCAGATGTAGGATAAATATAAAGCGAACCCAACATGGGAAATTCACGCATTGCGGCCGCTTTATTTTGTAAACCATTAACAAAAAGCGATTCTGTTAATGTCAGCTTTTCATCAATATAAAAATTAAAACGTCCTTTAACACTGCCATTTTCGAACCATTCATTTAAAACTGGGCGGCCAAAACATTGAATTTCCCAACCTATAAATTTGGCAGTCGATGCAACATGAATATGCGTTTCTAGATGTGCTCGCGCCTCAGGAAAAAAGATATTCTCCTGAGGAAGCCACTCTAAAAATCCATTCGGGGCGACCTTTAATGTTTGAATTTGATGAGCCACGCCCCCCGCACTACGATAAAACTTGGTTGCACCAGGCGTGGTAAGCAATGCATGAGCTTCAGATTGAACATCAATATTGATCAATAACTTATCACCACCAACTACCCCACCTGGAGGATGGAGTAAATAAGTGTGTGCAATACCTTGCTCAGGATAAAAAGGACGCTGAACCATTAGTGGACCGACATGGCGTTTTTCTGTAAGACGCGTCATTCCGCGTTTTACTTCATAACGTAAAACGATTTCAGCAAGCCAACCCTTCCCTGAAAAGTCAGACATACTCACTCCTGCCAACTCGGCAAAATTATCAATAAATCAGGAAAATACGTGAATACATACAGCGCTATCCATAAGATTGTGTCATTCAAAATCAAATAGAAAATAAGCTAATGAATGTTGGATAGGGTGTGGGTAAAAAGACAAACTGTGATACCCTAAGAACAGGATAATCCCTTTCGTCTGTGACGCGCGATTCTACACCTTATTTCGAAAAATGCGTTTTAAATAAATAGCAATTTATTTAGAAAAAATAACACTGATTAAAATAAATGTAGAAAATGAGCGTATATCTATATTGTCATCTTTCATCAACGGGATTATATTCTGTGCGACTGTCATGCAGTTTCGCATGATGGCACTCATTCTTAACTAGAATAATCTCTCTATTTATTCTAGATGTAACTTATTCGTTTATACAATAAATGAGTTCACATTAAACATTTAAGCAACATTGATGCTTAGCTTGCCTGCGGTATATTGGAGATTATGGAATACAAACACATTCTGTCCTCTAACCAAATGTCTTTAAAAACGTTTTACATCGAAAACCCGATGATAGCGATGGTTAGTGGCGCAAAAGGTACAATTTGCATCAATGGACAAACTATTGATGTATCAACCCATTTAACTCTTATTATTCCCAAATATAGCCAAGTTTCCTGTGATATTGTTAATCAATTCACCCATAAATCGATTGAGCTACATACTCTCGTTTTATGCGAAACAGAGCTTCAATCTGTCTTTTCTTTATTAAAGCCTCTAATTAAATCAAGCTCTCCACTAACAAGCCACCTTCCGGCTTATCATTTATCCACACCAGAAGTGGTAAAAAGCAACTTTGGCATACTCAAACAGTGCTTACCGCTACCTCATGGTTCTCCCTCTCAAGAAACCATGTTTATGCAACAGTGTCTGTTTTTTATTTTGATGGCGGTATATCAAGAAGGCATCGATATATTAAATATCTTCCGATTTAATTATGATGAACCCAAAAATCAGGCAATTACGCATTTAATCACACAAGATCCACAACGAAAATGGCATTTAGAAGATGTGGCAAAAACGCTATTTACCACCCCATCAACACTGCGTCGTCATTTAAATAAAGAAGGGGTTTCATTTTGCCAATTATTATTAGATGTTCGAATGGGGATTGCCTTAAATTATCTAACATTCTCTAATTATTCTGTCTTTCAAATCAGCCATCGTTGTGGCTTTGGTAGTAATGCCTATTTTTGCGATGCTTTTAAACGTAAATACGGTATCACACCATCACAATTTCGAATTCAGTCTCGAGAGGCTAATGATCCTTCTGCGATAACGAAATTGTCAGAAAAAATTGCAGAGCCAGATAGAAAAATATTTCAAACGTTATAATGTTATGACAAATCATTTTTCTTTAAAAAAGTGATTCCACCTAATAATCGCATTTGATTTAAGATCCACTGTTGCCGTTTTAAGACATAAGCTGAAGGTTTATTGACGTGATAGATGTGGGGATTAGGTAAAACTGCAGCTAATAGCGCCGCTTCTTGTTGAGTTAGTTGTTTAGCAGGCTTTCTAAAATAATGTTGGGAGGCCTGTTCTACACCAAAGATCCCATCACCAAACTCAACAATATTTAGATATACCGTTAAAATACGTTTTTTTGACCAGATGAGTTCAACAACGGGCGTCATGCCTGCTTCAAGCCCTTTTCTTATCCAACTACGGCCATCCCATAAAAAAAGGTTTTTGACCGTTTGTTGAGAAATTGTCGATGCACCCCGCAATGTTTTCCCGCCGTTATGATTTTTTTTGAAAACTTTCTCAATAGCATCAAAATCAAAGCCCCAATGTTTGGGGAAATTTTGATCTTCAGAAGCAATAACCGCTAAATACATCGCTGGTGCTATCTCTTTTTCACCAACCCAAGTGGAATGAGACACATAAGAGAAATCAAACTCACTCCAAGCAGAAATTTGTCTTTGGATCATAACAGCAGAAAAAGGCACTGGTAAAAAAGAAAACAGCACAACTATTAACAGCCATAAAGCAATTAGAATAATTAATAGTTTCTTTAACTTTCTCACCAGTGTCATCTGCTGTTTTCACCTATACATTAAGCCATTTCAAGGACTTTCTTAACCAATTTCTCAATACCTATCTGTGCTTGAGCAATAGACTGTGCAAGCATATATGCAGGAGTGGTTACTACTCGATATTCTTCATCAACAACAATGTCATCAACAGGACAATCTATATGGACTCCTCCCATTTTTTCAATAGCACTGGCCGTTGCAACATCATTTCCGATTGTTAATTTAACTGGAGCATTTAACATTTTCGGTAACATAACGGGAGCAATACAGATTAACCCTAATGGTTTTTTCTGTTGATGCATAGCTTGGACAAATCTTAAGAGATCTTTGTTAATTTCACACTCACTCCCTTTAGTGGCAAAGTTGCATAAATTCTTCGCAGCACCAAAACCACCAGGAATAATGACTGCATCAAAGTTTTCAGCCTTTGCATCTGATAAAGGGGATATTTTCCCACGAGAAATACGTGAAGACTCTTCCATCATATTTCTTTTTTCTGATTTTTCTTCACCTGTAATATGATTAATTACAGTTGGTTGTAAATCATTAGGTGAAAAATAATGAACCTCAGCATTATTTTGGCTTAAAGCAAGCATTGTTAGCACTGATTCATGGATTTCGCTTCCATCAAACACACCACAGCCACTTAAAATTACCGCAATTGATTTCATATCTTTCTCCATTTGTAGTAGATTACTAGTTACCCATTTATAGGTGTAAACACCAATCGCCATCACATATTTAAATGTTTCTTGTAACAAAAAAACTTATCTTTGCTATTTTGTTGCTTGTATGATGTATGGAATAGTTTCATCCTATTCGCCTATGTAATGAGAATCAAAAAAAGCGGATAGAAAAGTTTCCCTGGTGTTGGCGCAGTATTCGCGCACCCCAACCTTCGGTTGGGGTTATTTTTTTCTAGCCCCTGACAACCAGTTTCTTAAACTTTCTACATCCTTTCTCCAATCCTTACCTAATTCATCTACCCACTCTTGCACATTGTCCCACCAAGCAGGTAATTCCGGTGATTGGATCTGTTTAGCGAGTTGCTGTAAATGTTTTAAACCAATAGAGCCTGCTGCACCTTTGATTTTATGTCCTTCCTCAGTGATGCCCTTCTGATCGCGCGCTGTCAGATTAGATTCGAGGACTGACATATAACTTGGCATCATCTTTTCAAAAACATCTAAACCATCTGTGATTAATTGAGGTCCGACAAGTTCGATGTATTGATTCAGCATGTCTATATCTAATAACTCTTCATTTTTATTCAACAATTCCGATGGCTCATTACATGGCACAGAAACCGCACCATCTCCCCAGAATTTGTTGATAATTGCAGTAAGAGCATCTACAGAAAGTGGTTTACTCAATACGTCGTTCATTCCCGCATCTAAATACTCTTTTTTATCTTTCAAAACATTTGCAGTTAACGCAATCAATGGCGGAAGTTCATTACTGTCGAATTCTTGACGTAATTTTCTTGAAATATCAAAGCCTGTCATATCAGGTAATTGAATGTCTAATAGCACTAAGTCATATTCATCAGGCTTAAACATCGATAAAGCTTCTTGCCCAGTCATTGCCACATCAACGGTATTACCTAATTTCTCTAAAACTGAACAGGCAACAATAACGTTAAGCTCAATATCTTCAACAAGTAGAATATTTAACGCTGGCAATAAGAACTCATCATCATTCTCAATATCAAGATGCTCTTCAATCGCAGGAGCAACGATAGAGAGCGTGAAGACAGATCCCTTACCTAACTCACTCTCTACATGAATATCACCGCCCATATGCTGTGCTAGGCGTTTTGAAACAGCAAGTCCAATCCCCGTTCCCGTTGCAGAGCGTCCGCCTTGGCTATCATTGACTTGATAGTACATGGCAAAAATCTTCTCAAGCTCACTTTTAGGGATACCGATGCCACTGTCTTTGACTTCAAAGAACAACTTATCAGGGGCTTCTTGCCAAATACGAACTTTGATTTCACCTTCTTGCGTAAATTTCACAGCATTACCAATGAGATTCCACAAGATCTGACGTAATCGAGTTCCGTCAGAAGTTATCTTATGCGGTAAGGTTTCTTCTGCTTCGAGTGTAAATTTCAATCCTTTGGGCTGTACTAACAATCCTGAAAGGTTTTCTAAATCAGAAATAAATTCAGTAAAATCGATTGGTTGGTTATCTAGTTGAATTTTTCTACGTTCAATCTTATCCATTTCAATCACGTCATTGAAAATATTACCCAACGTAATCGCACTCACATGGATCGTTTTTAAGTAATTGAGTTGCTCTGGTGAAAGTTCGGTATCCAATAAAATACGGCTTAACCCAACAATGCCATTAAGCGGTGTACGCAATTCATGGCTGATTGTTGAGATAAAGGTGGTTTTATCACGGCTAGCGTTCTCTAACGCGTCTTGATAGCGCTTACGCTCTGTAATGTCACGTCCAAAACCCATTAAACCATGACGCTTGCCAATACGGTCATAAAACGGCACTTTACGTAATTCAAAACAGGCTTTTCGCCCATCAGGGTAAACTAGCCACTGCTCATAGGTAAGTGAGACATTGTGACGGAAAACTTTCTCATCGGTTTCCATCACTTTTATCGCAATATCTTCGTCATACACATCAAGAGGTGTTAAACCGATAAGTTGCTTCTCACTTTTACCTGTCAGTAATTCTGTTGCGCGGTTACATCCTGAAAATTCATTATCTTCATTTCGGTAATAAACTAAGTCAGGAGAGGCATCAAGGAATGAACGTAGCAGTGAAGATTGTTGTTCCAGTTCTATTTGTGTCAACTCACGACGCTTCATTTCACTTTTGAGTTTTTCCAAAAGTTCAAGGTGCGCTTTTTCAACTTTTTCACGCTCTTGAATTTCCAAGTTTAATTGCTCAATATTCTCTTTTAATTGAGAATTAAGCTCTAAATCACGCTGTCGCATTACACCAAGTTTATCTACCATACGAGATAAACGACGTCGTGATTCTTCTAGTTGTTCAACGACAACTGAAAGAAAATAGACAGCCCAAGGCGTAATAATCAACCCAAAGAAAATAGAGCGAACAAGGTCAATACTGGTAACATCACCTGCAAGCAAGAATGTTACCGCCATTTGAACAACCATCGCTAAAACAACTAATGCGGAAGCTAACAACAATGAGAAGCGGATAAGCCCTAGCCTCATCATTAAGTCAACGTAGTATTGGGCAAGCCCTTTGAGCAATTTCATTGAAAACTCCAATATATTGAATCTATGGAATGATAACCCAAAAATGAATTGGCGCAGTGGCGAACATTCAGAAATCTAATTAAGAGAGGCTATTTTTCATTATTTTATTTGATTTAACTGTTTATTTTCTCTCAACGTGCCTATCCAAGATATATGCATTCATAAAAATAATACAAAACCAAGTAACATAAACGACAGAGATAGCAACGATAAATAGACCTTATTAGAAAAAATTCAATTTGTCTTTTTTTATACAAAATGTATAAAAACAATAAAATTCCAAAATCAATATATTCATTAGAATAACTCACTACCCGTTTTTATCATTAAAGGATGAGATAAAGCTAAATCGCTCAAATAAAGTGATATAGCTCACATTAAAAAATCACTCCCTTACTATTTTAAAATAGAATAATTTATTTATTAATCAATATTTTAAAATAAAAATTTCCTTATCTATTTTATCTCAGTCAAATATCCCTACACATTGACCTGATTTTTATTTATCGATAAGTTGAAAAGGCATTGCATAGCAATATAAAAAACACACCAAGCTAGGCAAACACAACATCACCCGACTGAGTACCCATAAATTTACCTACATACTTTGAGCCAAAACGTTCCTTTTGCGCTCTTTTTTGAGGTGCCCAGCAAACTAAGTAGGAAGCAAAAAATGCTCTATCAAAAGACACAGGAAAAAGACAATTGTGGGTTTGGATTGATCGCGCATATTGAAGGGCAAGCCAGCCATAAGATTGTCAGAAATGCCATACATGGTCTCGCCAGAATGCAACATCGTGGCGCTATTCTTTCTGATGGTAAAACCGGCGATGGTTGCGGATTACTCTTACAAAAACCAGAGCGTTTTTTCCAATTAGTTGCACAAGAAAAGGGCTGGCATTTAGCAAAAAATTACGCCGTAGGAATGCTATTTTTAAGCCAAGATCCCAATATTGCCACACAATGCCGTCTTATCGTCGAAGAAGAACTACAACGTGAAACACTTTCAATTGTTGGCTGGCGTAAAGTTCCTATCAACACAGATATTCTAGGCAGCATTGCTCTTTCTTCACTTCCTTTAATCGAACAAGTCTTTGTTAATGCTCCAGCAGGCTGGCGGATAAGTGATATTGAAAGACGACTCTTTGTTGCCCGTAGACGAATTGAAAAGCGTATCACTGACAGTGATTTTTATATTTGTAGCCTCTCCAATTTGGTGACGGTTTATAAAGGCCTTTGTATGGCCATCGATTTACCGCGTTTTTTTACTGATCTGGCTGATCTACGCATGGAATCTTCAATTTGTTTATTCCACCAGCGTTTTTCCACTAATACCACACCAAGATGGCCACTCGCCCAACCCTTTCGTTATTTAGCACATAATGGTGAAATTAATACCATCACAGGTAATCGCCAATGGGCCAGAGCCCGCGCCTATAAATTTCATACCCCGCTGATCCCTGATCTACAAAGTGCAGCTCCTTTTGTGAATGAAAGTGGCTCAGATTCAAGTTCACTCGACAATATGCTAGAGCTTTTTCTCAATGGAGGTATGGATATTGTTCGTGCTATGCGGTTACTCGTTCCTCCTGCGTGGCAAAACAATCCTCAAATGGATGATGATTTACGAGCATTTTTTGATTTTAACTCAATGCACATGGAGCCTTGGGATGGTCCTGCCGGTATTGTGTTATCAGACGGTCGTTATGCCGCTTGCACTCTTGATAGAAACGGTTTACGCCCAGCCCGCTATGTGATCACCACGGATAACATCATTACTTGTGCTTCTGAAATTGGTATTTGGGATTATCAACCTGATGAAGTGCGAGAAAAAGGACGTGTTGGCCCCGGTGAACTAATGGTAGTCGATACTCATCATGGCCGTATTTTACACTCAGCTGAAACCGATGAAGATTTAAAAAGGCGTCATCCTTATAAATTGTGGCTTGAACGTAACGTTAAACGTTTAACGCCATTTGAAGCACTACCAGAACAACAAGCAACTGGCCAACGCGCCTTTGATGACACATTATTAGCAACATATCAAAAACAATTTGCATATAGCCAAGAAGAGTTAGAAAACATTTTGCATGTACTTGCAGAAAACGGACAAGAAGCCACAGGTTCAATGGGTGATGACACGCCATTTGCTGTACTTTCTCAACGTCCACGCCTGATTTATGACTACTTTAGACAGAAATTTGCGCAAGTTACTAATCCACCAATAGACTCATTAAGAGAAGCCCATGTCATGTCTTTGGCAACATGTATTGGACGTGAAATGAATGTGTTTTGTGAAGCTGAAGGCCAAGCTCATCGACTCAGTTTTAAATCCCCTATTTTACTCTATAGCGATTTTCAACAACTTATTAATCAAGAAAGTCCTTATTACCGCGCAATTCATCTTGATACCACGTATCAACCAATAGGATCTAACCTAGAAACAGCCTTACACCAATTATGTGTAAAAGCACAACAAGAAGTTCGCAACGGTGCTGTTTTACTGATTTTATCAGATAGGAATATCGCAAAAGAGCGACTACCTATTCCTGCGCCTATGGCGGTTGGTGCAGTACAAAAAGCATTAGTAGATAATAACTTACGCTGTGATGCTAATATTATTGTCGAAACGGCCAGTGCCCGTGATCCACACCATTTCGCTGTATTACTCGGATTTGGTGCTACCGCGATCTACCCTTACCTTGCTTACGAATCTTTAGCTCAACGTGTTGATAAAAAAATCCTGCAAGGCTCTTATGCTCAAATGATGCTGAATTACCGTAATGGTATAAATAAAGGCCTGTATAAAATCATGTCTAAAATGGGCATTTCAACCGTTGCCTCTTACCGTTGCTCTCAGCTTTTTGAGGCGGTCGGATTAAACGATAACGTTGTTAATTTCTGTTTTGCGGGTGTTGATAATCGGATTAATGGCGCTGACTTTAGTGATTTTGAACAGGATTTATTTAATCTGTCTAAACGGGCTTGGTTAACTCGTTATCCTTTAGAAGCCGGAGGTTTATTAAAATACGCCCATAAAGGGGAATACCACGCTTATAACCCTGATGTCGTTCAAGCATTACAGAAAGCTGTAAATAGTGGGGAATATACCGACTATCAACACTATGCAAACCTTGTGCAACAACGCCCAATAACAACATTGCGCGATATGTTAGTGCTTAATAACAAGGCAACAGCCATCTCAATTGAAGAAGTCGAGCCTGAAACCGAATTATTTAAACGTTTTGATACTGCAGCGATGTCAATTGGCGCATTAAGCCGAGAAGCGCATGAAGCCCTTGCGCAAGCAATGAATACCTTAGGTGGTTTTTCGAATTCTGGAGAAGGTGGTGAAGATCCAATACGTTATGGCACCAATAAAGTATCACGGATCAAACAAATTGCTTCTGGCCGCTTTGGTGTGACTCCCTCTTATTTAATGAGTGCTGATGTTTTACAAATCAAAGTGGCACAAGGAGCAAAACCAGGTGAAGGCGGACAACTTCCTGGTGATAAAGTGACACCTTATATTGCGCAACTGCGTTATGCCGTACCTGGTGTGACCCTAATATCACCACCACCCCATCACGACATCTACTCAATTGAAGATTTAGCCCAGCTTATTTTTGATTTAAAACAGATAAATCCAACAGCGCTGATTTCTGTAAAATTGGTTTCAGAGCCAGGTGTTGGCACCATTGCTACTGGTGTTGCCAAAGCTTATGCCGATTTGATCACTATTGCAGGTTATGACGGTGGTACAGGAGCAAGCCCATTAACCTCTGTCAAATATGCTGGAAGCCCGTGGGAATTAGGTTTGGTTGAAACACAACAAGCGCTAGTGGCAAATAATCTACGTCATAAAATTCGTTTACAAGTCGATGGTGGATTAAAAACAGGTTTAGATATCATTAAAGCGGCGATCTTAGGCGCAGAGAGTTTTGGGTTTGGTACAGGCCCCATGGTGGCACTAGGCTGCAAATACTTGCGCATTTGTCATTTAAATAATTGCGCAATGGGTGTTGCAACCCAAGATGAAACACTCCGTCGTAACCATTATCACGGATTGCCTGAACGCGTTATTAACTACTTTCGTTTTATTGCGCAAGAAACTCGTGAGTTAATGGCATTACTTGGTGTGAGAAAAATCACGGATTTAATTGGTCGAACTGATCTGCTTTCATGCCTAGAAGGCGTTAGCAGTAAACAGCAAAAGCTTTCTTTAAGTGGATTGTTAGAAACCGTAACGCCACCATCAGGTTATGCGCTTTATTGTCAGGAAAACAATAATACTTATGATAAGGGCGAATTAAACCAGCGCATTGTTACTCAAACCCTTCAAGCCGTTGAGCAACAAAAAAGCCAAACCTATTATTTTAATATTCGTAATACTGATCGTTCTGTTGGTGCAACATTATCTGGCATTATTGCTAAGAAATATGGCGAAAGTGGCTTATCTACAACCCCGATTAAGCTTCATTTTACAGGAACAGCTGGCCAAAGTTTTGGTGTCTGGAATGCTCAAGGTATTGAATTAACCTTAGTGGGCGATGCCAATGATTATGTAGGAAAAGGCATGGCGGGGGGACGTATTGTTATTTCCCCCCCTGTTGGCTCTGCCTTTAAAAATCACCACGCCACGATTATGGGTAATACCTGTCTTTATGGTGCCACAGGTGGAAAGCTTTATGCATCCGGTTTAGCTGGTGAGCGTTTTGCTGTAAGAAACTCTGGGGCAATTGCCGTGGTTGAAGGTGTCGGTGATAACGGTTGTGAATATATGACAGGTGGCATTGTCTGCATTCTGGGCAAAACTGGTATTAACTTTGGTGCAGGAATGACGGGTGGATTTGCCTATCTGTTAGATGAAGATTCAACATTATCACAACGGATCAATGCCTCATCTATTGAGTTGCTTCCTGTAGCATCCTTTGCCATTCTCGCTGAACATTTACGAGGCATGATTGCAGAGCATGTAAGATTAACAAGTTCACAGCAAGGTGAAATGTTACTTTCACAGTGGGAATATTGGTCACAACACTTTAAATTAGTTAAACCCAAATCCAGTGATGTCAATGCGTTACTCGGTCATCCTCGTCGTTCATCCGCTGAATTACGCGTTCAGGCACAATAGGAGAATATTATGAGTCAGAATGTGTATCAGTTTATCGACTTAAATCGTATTGAGCCGACCAAAAAACCATTAGCTATTCGCAAAATTGAGTTTATTGAAATATATGAGGCTTTTTCACCGCAACAAGCTTCTGCGCAAGCTGATCGCTGTTTAGGCTGTGGTAATCCATATTGTGAATGGAAATGCCCTGTTCATAATTACATCCCCAACTGGTTAAAGCTTGCAAATGAAGGGCGCATTATTGAAGCTGCTGAGCTTTCCCATCAAACAAACAGTTTGCCTGAAATTTGTGGTCGTGTTTGCCCCCAAGATAGGCTTTGTGAAGGAGCCTGTACACTCAATGATGATTTTGGTGCCGTGACGATTGGTAATATTGAACGTTACATCAATGACACCGCTTTAGCACAAGGATGGCGCCCCGACCTTTCTCACATCACAATGACAGATAAGAAAGTTGCAATTATCGGTGCAGGCCCTGCGGGTCTTGCCTGTGCAGATGTCCTTATTCGACAAGGTGTGAAACCTGTTGTTTATGATAAGCACCCTGAAATTGGTGGCTTACTTACATTTGGTATCCCTTCGTTTAAGCTCGAAAAATCGCTGATGATCCGACGTCGTGAGCTATTTAGTGAAATGGGGATTGAATTTTGTCTTAATACTGAAGTTGGTAAAGATATCACTCTAGATACCCTTATTACACAATATGACGCTGTTTTTCTTGGATTAGGTACTTATCACAGTCTAAGTGGTCATTTTTCCAATGAAAAGGCAGAGGGTGTTTATAGCGCACTGCCTTATTTAATTGGTAATACTCGTTATTTAATGGGATATAACGAAGATCCTCAAACACCTTATATTGACCTTAAAGATAAAAATGTTGTGGTATTAGGTGGAGGTGATACGGCAATGGATTGTGTTCGCACAGCCATTCGACAAGGAGCAAATAAAGTTACCTGTGTCTATCGCCGTGATGAAAGCAATATGCCGGGTTCTAAACGCGAAGTGAAAAATGCCAAAGAAGAAGGCGGTGAATTTTTATTTAACCTCCAACCTATGGATATTGAAGTCGATAATCAAAATAAAGTGGTTGGTATCCGTGTTATAAAAACTAAAAATGATAGAACATTAATTCCTATTGAAGGCAGTGAACATGAATTACCTGCCGATGCTGTTATTCTCGCATTTGGCTTTAAACCTGCACATTATCCATGGTTAGATGAAAATAATATTGAATATACATCTTCAGGACGAATTATTATTTCAAACAACCAAGAAATACCTAATCAAACAACAAATCCTAAAGTATTTGCTGGGGGAGATATTGTCCGAGGATCTGATCTTGTAGTAACAGCAATAGCCGAAGGAAGAGAGGCAGCAGAAGGCATTTTGCAGTATTTATCCTGTTAAATATCATTTATTTTTGATATTTAAAATAACAATTTCTCTTGCTAATTATCCCATTTAATTTAAGTGGGATAATTTTATTAATGTTTTATTACTATAAATAAATAATATTTAAGGATCATAAAAGTATCCCATAAATAATCATTCTCATTACCATTTAATATAAATTATTGAATAATATTTTGATAAAAATAGATATTCTTTTTTGTATCAAAATAACACTCTTAACCTATAGTAAATATAATTTGTTTTCGTATTTTTTACTTTATCTCTTTTTATTTAACTTTTCCGTCATCTTTTAATGATAATTGTTTTACAGCATTTGTTAATAACATCACAGTCTAAAAAAATAGATTTTATTTCGGCTATTAAATTTGATAACAATCAAATATTGTCAACCTACCAACTTCATAATGGAGTCACCTAATAACTTTACAGAAAAATATAATTTATTGATGTTAGGTTCGTTTTCACAATTAATAGTATTGTCATAATTAACTAGGGGATCACTATGGTGATGCAACTGATAGCAGTAGCCGTTATTATTGTAACTGTCTATTTGCTAATAAAAAAATATGAAACCCGAATGGTGCTAATTGGTGCGGGCTTATTACTCTGTATTTTAAGCCTAACCCCATTAGATGCGTTTACCGCATTTAGTGAGCGCATGGTGTCTTCATCATTAATTCAAGCAATCTGTGCGAGTATGGGTTTTGCTTATGTTATGAAATACACCAAATGTGATATGCATCTGGTGCATGTATTATCAAAAGTAATGACTCGTCTTGGCTTCTTCCTTATCCCAGCAACAGTTATTGTCACTTATTTCATTAATATCGCGATCCCATCAGCTGCAGGTTGTGCTGCTGCGGTAGGGGCGACATTAATCCCATTATTAATCGCAGCCCGTATTCACCCAGCTATCGCTGGTGGTGCCGTGTTATGTGGTACTATCGGTTCAATGTTAAGCCCAGGTATGTCGCATAATGCCTTCGTTGCTAACATGGCTAATATGGAAGTGGTTGACTTAATTGCTCGCCATAGCCCATACAGCTTAATGGCTGGTGGTATTGCTGCAGTTTCACTTGCTGTTGTCGCTTTAGTGAAAAAAGAGTTCAAAATGGCTTCTGTTACTGGTGATGCATCTTCTTCATCAGCACAGGCAACGCCAGAAGCTATTCGCCCGAACTATTTATACGCAACGGCACCTTTCATTCCATTAATCCTGTTGATCCTGCCATTCTTTGAGACTTTCAGTACATTTAAACTGTCAGTACCAGCAGCAATGTTAATTGGTTCTATCTATGCTCTGTTCATCACATTAACTAACCCTGCTCAAATTACCAAAGAGTTCTTTAAAGGTATGGGTAATGCTTATGGTGATGTATTAGGTATCATCATTGCAGCGGCCGTATTCGCAGCAGGTCTGAAAGCATCTGGTTTAATCGACGCGTTCATCAACTTCTTAACTCACTCTCCTGAATTTGCTCGTTGGGGTGGTACTTTAGGGCCATTCTTAATGGGTATTATCACAGGTTCTGGTGACGCAGCAGCATTCGCATTCAACGAAACAGTGACACCTCATGCTGCACAATTTGGTTATGAAATCCCAGACATGGGTATGGCAGCGGCTTTATCTGGCGCATTAGGCCGTACAATGTCACCACTGGCAGGTGCAGCGATTGTTTGTGCTGGCCTTGCAAATGTTAACCCTATGGAAATCGCAAAACGTACTGCACCAGGTATGATTATCGGCGTCATCGCTGTTGCGTTATTCATGTTATAAGTGGAGAAATGAATATGTCAGCAATTACACTAGAAAAATTAATAAAATGGCGTCGTGAGTTTCACCAATACCCAGAAATTGGTTGGTCAGAATTTTTAACCACAGCGAAAATTGTCAAAGAATTACGTAGCTTAGGTTTAGAAGTTAAAGTTGGCCCAGACGTTATCAATCAAGAGTTTGCTTTTGGCCGCCGTCGTCAAGTTGTTGAAAAAGGCCTAGCTGTTGCAAGAGAGCATAAAGTTGATGAAGCTCTACTTGATGAAATGAAAGAACTAACAGGTTGTGTGGCTATCTTTGATAGCGGAAAAGCAGGCCCAACTGTAGCTCTGCGTTTTGATATCGACTGTGTGGGTGTTAACGAAGCAACAGAAGCTAAACATCGTCCTCATGCCGAGAATTTTGCATCTTGCCACGCTGGCGAAATGCACGCCTGTGGTCACGATGGACACATTTCTATCGGTTTAGGTGTTGCTCACTGGTTAGTTGAAAATAAAGATAAAGTTGTTGGTAAAGTTAAAATCTTATTCCAACCAGCTGAAGAAGGTGTTCGTGGTGCTCGTGCAATGGCTGAGAGTGGTATCGCAGATGATGCCGATTACTTCTTAGGAGCGCACTTAGGCTTTATCGCAAACAGTGGTGAAATTGTTATTAACCCAACACATTTCTTATGTACTACTAAATATGACTTCCGTTTTAAAGGTGCGCCATCTCACGCAGGTGCAGAGCCAGAATTAGGTCGTAATGCATTAGCTGGCGCTTGCCACGCAGCAACACAAATGCTGGGTATTTCTCGCCATGGTAAAGGGATGTCACGTATCAACATCGGTGTATTAAAAGCCGGTGAAGGCCGTAATGTCACTCCAGCTAATGCTGAAATGCAAATTGAAGTTCGCGGTGAAAATGAAGAGATCAACAGTTTTATGGCTGCCAATGCAGTACGTATGGCTGAAGGTGCAGCGCATAGCTTCCAGTTAGAAATGGAAAGCGAAATTATGGGTGAAGCCGTTGACCTCACAAACGACCAAGAACTCATTGATGTCATGACCAAAGTCGTTGGTAAACATGCAGAGTTAACCGCCGTTGCTACTCGCCCATTTGGGGGAAGTGAAGATGCGACTGTATTAGCAAAACGTGTACAACGCTGTGGTGGTAAATCACTGTATTTCGTTGTTGGTGCCGATAGAACTGCAGGTCACCACCAAGCAGGCTTTGATTTCGATGAAAAACAATTAATGACCGCTGTTAATCTTTACACTGGCTGTTTAGAAGAGCTACTGAAATAGTTTTTCAGTAATACAATTCAATAAAGCGCTCTATAGCAATATAGAGTGCTTTTTTTGTACATAAAAAAGCCCAGTTCAAGTAAACTGGGCTTTTCATTAATACAAATAAGATACTCTCTTATTTCACAACACGTAATGACGGACGGCCTGTTGGACGAGGTGGCTCAGGATCATCATCTGGTGAAGATGTATCGGTTTCTACCGTACCATCAGTGACAAGCGATAAGCCTTCATTAACAGGCGTTAAAGTATTCTCTTCACTTTCATCTTCAGCAAACTGTAATGATGCACCAGATTCATAAGCTGGCTCTGGCTCAAACATCATTCCCGCACCGTTTTCTCTCGCATAAATAGCCATAACAGCAGCCATAGGCACTCGCACTTTACGAGGTATGCCACCAAAACTTGCACTAAATAAAACCTGATACGGTGTTAACTCTAAGCTATCTACAGCACGAGATGAAATATTTAGTACAATTTGACCGTCATGCGCATATTCCATTGGAACTTGAACACCATCAATATTCACATCAACAACTAAATGTGGTGTTAATTCGTTTTCAATGATCCAGTCATAATGCGCACGTAATAAATGCGGACGACGCGGAGACATATCCATAATCTCCATACTTTATTACCCTCTTGAAGGTAAGCGCATCTCACGCTCTGCTTCGGTTAATGAGGCGAGGAAAGAATCACGCTCAAAAACACGTTGCATATAAATTTGTACATCTTTAGCACCAGCACCACTTAAATCCACGCCTAATACTGGTAAACGCCATAGAAGCGGAGCTAAATAGCAATCTACCAAGCTGAATTCTTCACTCATAAAGTAAGGATATTCTTTAAACACAGGCGATACAGCCAGTAGCTCTTCAGCTAACTGTTTGCGAGCTGCATTGGCTTGTTGTTCTGTTCCTTTCTCAATGGTGTTCATTAGAGAATACCAATCATGCTCGATGCGATGCATCATTAAACGGCTGCTACCACGAGCAACTGGATAAACTGGCATTAAAGGAGGATGAGGGAAGCGCTCATCAAGGTATTCCATGATGATACGTGAATCATACAGAGTCAGCTCACGATCGACCAAAGTCGGCACACTTTGGTAAGGGTTCAGATCGATAAGATCCTGTGGAAGATTACCAGCTTCAACCTGTTCAATTTCAACACTGACACCTTTCTCCGCTAGGACAATTCTGACCTGATGGCTGAAAATATCAGTCGGACCGGAAAACAAAGTCATTACCGAACGTTTGTTGGCAGCGACAGCCATGAAAACCTCCAAGTTAATCAATTAAAGAAATGAATTGGCACAATACCTTTTCCATTTCCCCATTCCTAAAAGACAAGCACACAAACGCAGTTAACTTAAATAAGTCTCTAAGTTATTAACTACATTGGGTAACTACCTGTATAAAAAGTGTTATCGCGGGATAATCTTATTCTACAGGGTTAAAAACTCACCTGTCTTTGCGGCACATATCATTATCAAGTAATACCAAAATAATCATTCAACAATCATTATTGTGATAATAATTTTGGTATTGCTTTAAAATGAATAACAGACACTATTGTTGATACACCATCGGCAACATTGTGAAATTAGAGAAAGAAAGACACCGAAGTCCGTTATTCTATCAGAATTCATGTTACTTAGGGGGGCTCATGCAAATAATTCAATATAATATGCCGCATTACCTTAAAAGTAAGATTATAATATTAAAAAATAAAATTATTTAGATTAAACATCCAAAAAATGAGTTTTTTTAATTGTTTGGTTATCTTACATAACACCTGTTTTCGTGACTATCGTCTTAATACATTAGCAACATTATGTTTTTATTATCAATAAACACAAATTAATCAAAAATAAAAAACCCGCCTGTGAAGACGGGTTTTCAACATCAAATTGATATCTAAAAGATAACAAATTAACGTTTAGAGAACTGTGGACGACGACGTGCTTTACGCAGACCCACTTTCTTACGTTCAACAGAACGCGCATCACGGGTAACGAAACCAGCTTTACGCAGATCAGAACGTAGAGTCTCATCATATTCCATCAGTGCACGAGTGATACCGTGACGGATCGCGCCAGCTTGACCAGAGATACCACCACCTTTAACAGTGATGTATAAATCTAATTTACCCAGCATATCAACTAATTCCAGCGGTTGACGAACAACCATACGTGCTGTTTCGCGGCCGAAGTAAACTTCTAGGCTACGTTTGTTGATTACGATATTACCGCTACCTGGCTTAATGAAGACACGTGCGGAAGAACTTTTGCGGCGACCTGTGCCGTAGTATTGATTATCAGCCATTGCCTATTATCCCGATTAAATGTCCAGAACTTGCGGTTGTTGTGCCGCGTGGTTGTGCTCAGATCCTGCGTAAACTTTCAGTTTACGATACATCGCACGACCCAGTGGCCCTTTTGGCAGCATGCCTTTTACCGCGATTTCGATTACACGCTCAGGACTACGGGCGATCATCTCTTCGAAAGTCGCTTGTTTGATACCACCTACGTGACCCGTATGACGGTAGTAAACTTTGTCAGTACGTTTGTGACCAGTTACGGCTACTTTCTCAGCGTTTAAAACGATGATGTAGTCACCAGTATCAACGTGCGGAGTATATTCCGCTTTGTGCTTACCGCGTAAACGGCTAGCAATTTCAGTTGCTAAACGGCCTAAAGTTTTGCCGTCTGCATCAACAACATACCAGTCGCGTTTTACGGTTTCTGGTTTAGCTGTAAAAGTTTTCATTATTGAAAATTACCCAATGTTTAGTTACACGTTGGTGAACGCTCGGTTCAAATACTATTGAGGTTCACACGACTCTTGTGTCCAGCAAACCTACCCCTTCGAGTAGCACTGCTGACTCTAAAATGCGAGTTTTTTGGGAAATAAAAAACTTGCTGCAACGTGGGGTCGCAAGATTATAGAGAAGTCAGAAAAAAAAATCGAGTCATAATTGAAAAACAATTGAATTCTTTTTCAATATTTCAGTGAAAAAATCGAATTTAGCACTTTTTTCTGATTTGACTGATAAATTCTTGCTACCTGAAGAGAAGAATTGTTCCTTTCCAGAGCGTTTGTAAGCTGCCTAATGCTTTCTATTTTCATATAAAAAAACATCAAGCAACTTAACCTGCACCATCCTACCATAATGAAAGATGACTTTCTTCAAGAATTAAACATTAAGCAAGATGAGGTTGCACCAAATATTCTTCACTTTGCATCTCTTGCAAACGAGAAAGGCAACGCTGATATTCAAACTGTAAAAAATCACCTTGGTAAATCGCATTCATTTCAACATCGGCATTAATAATCAGTTTCACTCTACGTTCATAAAATTCATCAACTAATGCTAAAAACCGACGAGCAACATCTTCATTTAACGCGTTCATTTGCGTCATTTCATGTAATAGAACTGTATGATAATGCTTAGAAAGCTCGATGTAATCAAGCTGGCTACGCGCTTCCACACATAAGGTTGCAAAATTAACTGCCAGTACACCATTAGCGACTTTTCTGACTTTCATCGGCCGATGATTAATGGTTAAAGTCACATCGGTTTGTGGTTCACTGGTGACTAAGTGAGAGAAAATCCTCTCCATTTCTTGGCGGTTTTTATCACTTAATGGAGATAAGAAAAGATGTGCTTGTGTTAACGTTCTTAAACGATAATCAATACCTGCATCAACATTTAAAATGTCGCAATGATGTTTGATTTGTTCTATTGCAGGTAAAAAACGGGAACGCTGTAATCCGTTGCGATAAAGCTCGTCAGGAGGAATATTCGATGTTGCGACTAGAGTGATCCCTCTGGTAAATAACGCTTCTAATAACGTGCCTAAAATCATGGCATCCGTAATATCAGAAACAAAAAACTCATCAAAGCAAAGTACATCTGTTTGTGCTTTAAAGCCATCAGCAATAATTTCTAGTGGATCTTCTTGTCCTTGTAAGCTTTTTAGCTCTTCTTGAACACGTAACATAAAACGATGAAAGTGGAGTCGCAACTTTCGCTCTGTTGGTAAACTTTGATAAAACATATCCATAAGCCATGTTTTACCTCGTCCCACTCCGCCCCACATATATAAACCACGTTCTGGTGCAACAAGCTGTTTTTTTGTGCGAATTCGCCCGAATAATCGTTGTGTTAACGAATTTTTTTCTGGTGGAGTCTCTTTTAATAATGCATGGTATATCTGTTGAAGATGGAGAACAGTTTTTCGCTGAACATCGTCAGGTTGATAATCACCTTGCATCAATGCGGCTTCATAAAGTGATAACGGCGTACTAACAGTCATGAATGCCCTCTTATCCTTAATTTTCTGACATACTAGGTTGTGTCTGTCGAATGTCTCTATTATAAGCATTAAGAATTGTTTTAACATCAACGTAACACAGGAATTTCATATTAAGCTTAAGGATATTATTCCACCCATGCCTTTTAGCGGTTATGATGTTATAAGAATCCATCGTCCTCACTATTAGATGAAAAGGAGTTGCCATGGTTTGGGTTTATGCACTGATTGGATTAGTTGTAGGTCTTATTATCGGCGCACTCGCAATGCGTTACGGTAACAGCACCCTTCGCCAACAAGATGCTATAAAAGCAGAGTTAGATACAAAAAAAGAAGAACTGGATACTTATCGCAATGAGCTTGTCAGCCACTTTGCTAGAAGTGCTGAACTATTAGACAACATGGCGAGAGATTACCGTCAGCTTTACCAACATATGGCAAAAAGCTCTAATGAGCTCATGCCAGATATGCCAGCTCAAGATAATCCATTTAATTACCGATTAAGTGAATCTGAAGCAGCAAATGATCAATCCCCAATAAAAATGCCACCTCGCGATTATTCCGAAGGGGCATCTGGATTGTTCAGACCTACAGAGAAAAAAGACAATTAATACTAAAACGCCACATTTATTGTGGCGTTTTTCTTTCTATTAAATACCATAAAATGGCAATTATTTGCTATGGTTTTAAAGATAGCTTTTGTCTTGTAAATCCGTGTAAAAGAAAGCAAAGTGCATCATGTCTTAATGAACTTTCCTTTGTTAGTACAGGTCTTAATGACATCGTGCTCATTTTGAGCAATAAATTTTATTTTGATAACTGTATCAAGAGACTCTAATTCATGTTGACTAAAAAAAGAAAATTATTACTTAGTGCATTAGCAATGAGTGTCGGACTTTCACTCTCAACTATCCCAGCAACCAGTATGGCTGCATTACCTGCAGTTATGCCGTCGGGAGAACAACTCCCAAGCCTTGCACCTATGTTAGAAAAAGTGCTACCAGCCGTTGTCAGTGTGCATGTTTCAGGAACACGAGTACAAAGCCAACAAGTGCCTGAAGAGTTTAAATTTTTCTTTGGTCCTAACTTTCCATCACAACAACAAAGTATTCGCCCTTTTGAAGGCTTAGGTTCAGGCGTCATTATTGATGCACAAAAAGGCTATGTATTAACCAATAACCACGTTGTTGATGGTGCAGATAAAATTCAACTACAAATTAATGATGGTCGTGAATTTAGCGCCAAATTAATTGGTAGCGATCCACAAACAGATATCGCCTTACTGCAAATTGAAAAACCAACAAATTTAACAGCAATAAAAATGGCGGACTCAGACCAACTGCGCGTCGGTGACTTTGCTGTTGCTGTCGGTAATCCATTTGGTTTAGGTCAAACAGCAACATCCGGTATTATTTCCGCGTTAGGCCGTAGTGGCTTAAACCTTGAGGGTTTAGAGAACTTTATTCAAACAGATGCCTCTATCAACCGTGGTAACTCTGGTGGTGCATTAGTTAACTTAAATGGTGAGTTAATCGGAATTAACACCGCTATTTTAGCACCGGGAGGCGGCAATATCGGTATCGGCTTTGCAATCCCAAGTAATATGGCACGAGATCTTAGCCAACAACTGATCTCTCATGGCGAAGTTAAACGTGGCATCTTAGGTATTCGTGGCACAGAAATGAATTCTGATCTGGCTAAATCCTTTAATATTGATGCACAACGTGGTGCTTTTGTCAGCGAAGTTTTACCTGATTCATCCGCAGCAAAAGCAGGTATTAAACCGGGTGACGTTTTAATTTCTGTTGATGGAAAACGTATCAATAGCTTTGCAGAGTTACGAGCTAAGGTTGGAACAACACCTCCAGGTAAAGAAATTCTGATTGGCTTAATCCGCCAAGGTAAACCAATGGATGTCAAAGTGACATTAGAGAAACAATCAGCTGATGCAACACGCGCAGATAATTTCTCTCCTGCACTACAAGGCGCCACATTAAGTAACTACTTAAACAAACAAGTCAAAGCTGTTGCTGTGGATTCTGTAGAGAAAGGTTCAGCGGCGGCTGCATCTGGTTTACAGAAAGGCGACCTGATTATTGGTATCAATAATACGCCAATAGCATCATTAGGCGATTTACGTAAAGCCATTGATGCTAAACCCCCGGTTATTGCATTAAACATACAGCGTGGTAATGATGAAATTTACCTGCTGTTACGTAATACACCGCGCTAAGAAGTAAGCTTTCACCTATCTAATTTATTGATTTCCTTAGCCCTGTAATATTGATTATAGGGCTTTTTTTTTATGTTAATTTTTGATAAGAGTCATTAGCTTAAAATAGGATATTATGCACTGAGCGATGCTTTCATAAGTTAAACTATGCTATTCTCATCACTTCTACGCAAATAATCTCACGGTCAGACATAAATACAGGATTTTTATGTTAACTAAGTTACTGCGATCGACACTGATTGGCCTTTTAACAGCAGCAATTCTTTTGATTGCAGTCCCTTCGATTCGTCCTATTTTTATTGAACACCTTATTAATGGTGATTTTCTCAATGCGCCGTTTAGCTACAATACAGCGGTACGTCGTGCGGCCCCGGCAGTCGTCAATGTTTATAGCAGTACCATGGGAAGCTTTTCTCAAGAAGGTCGCGAACTGACCTCTTTAGGTGCGGGCGTTATTATGGATGGACGAGGTTATATTCTAACAAATCAACATGTTATTAATAATGCTGATCAGATTATTGTTGCATTACAAAATGGTGATCTTTATGAAGGCTTACTTGTTGGTTCCGATCCTTTAACTGATTTAGCCGTTTTAAAAATCGATGCAGAGAAACTTCCGACGATCCCCATTAATAGCAAACGGATCTCACATGTAGGGGATGTTGTTCTTGCTATTGGTAACCCATTTAATATTGGGCAAACCATTACTCAAGGGATAATTAGTGCAACAGGCCGAGTGGGATTAAGTCCAACACGTTACCAAAATTTTCTACAAACAGATGCCTCAATTAATGAAGGCAACTCAGGTGGAGCACTTATTAATACAGAGGGCGAACTTGTGGGTATTAATACCATGACGTTTGACTCAGGAACCTACAATGGGTATCGCCCAAGTGCTGAAGGCTTAGGCTTTGCTATTCCAACCGAATTGGCTGTAAAAATCATGAATAAACTTATTCGTGATGGTCGTGTTATTCGAGGTTTTATTGGTATCACAGCTAAAGAATTACCAAGAATTCGCTCTTCAAATACTGATATTAAGCAAATCCAAGGGCTACGTATTTTCCGGATCTCACCAAACAGTCCAGCAGATAAAGCTGGCATAAAAACAGGTGATATCATTCTTAGCATCAACCATGCGCCTGCAACTTCTGCCATGGAAATGATGGACTATATTGCAGAGACTCGCCCCGGCACAGTATTGCCCGTTACGTTATTACGTGAGGGTAATGAGTTAAATGTTGATGTGACTATTTCGGAATACCAACCAGAATCTTAACTCACACATAATCTCCCTATAACCCGCTAATAGGGAGATTTCATATAAAATGTCGCACTTTGTAAGCAACTTTCTTGAAAACTTTCTGTATTACGATAATCCTCTAACGTGCTGTGATTACAACCGCTATATTCGCCTTCTTTAGTACCATCATTTTGCCAGCCACAAACCGGACAGATCTCAAAAAAGGCCTCATCTTTGTCTTTAAAGACAAGATAATGACAAGCAACACAACTCACTTCGAGTGGAAGGTGACAACTGCGTTTCTCTATCAAAGTAATCTCCTATTACAACAACGAATAAAGCGAAATTTTATTCATTTTTATTCGGTTTACTCGCGAGTGAATTATGTTCAACAGCATGCCAAATTTTTTCAGCTTTCCGTCCAATTAAAATCAATGAAATCGCTAAAATAAAGAAGAAAATCGCACTGTGTAAACTATCCCAGAAATATTCAAAAAAACGAGTGTAAAGATTAATACCTAAGAATGTCAGGCCAAAGCCTCTTAACATGCCATCATCGGTTTTAAGACTGATATAGATACAAATAACGGAAACAACACCAAATAACAGTGCCCAAGGTAACAAATTCACACTTGAAGTACGATACCAAGTATCAGGATCATAATTACCAAAAATAGACATTATCCATAACGCAATAAAGAGATAAGTAAGTCCCATTATTTTTGTCATGGTAAATAAACGACGGTGTGCCAACACATTTTGTAAGAAATAACAGCCCGCTAATAATACTGCACCAAAGAGAACGAAACGAATAGGATAGTTCATCCCTAACCAATAAGCGCCCCAACCTGACATATAACCCGTTTCAGCGCCAAACCAATTCCCTAACATCAGTAAGAAAAATAACCACACCAACGAGGAACGACTGATAAAACCAATCACACCATAAATCACACAACCAATTAAAAAGAGAGGGGCAATATGACCACTTCCCGTATCCAGCAATTCTCCCAGTTGCCAAAGAAAAATAGCGGTAAACATCACACCTAAAAACAGAATAAATTCAGTACTGTAATGCCATTGTGTTTCTTTTCGCTGACGTTTAAATCCCCAAAAATAAAGTATGCAGGCAATAAGTGCCGGAGATATCACACGCATAATTTCAGAAACACTAAAAATTTCAATTAGATAATAAACTAATGCACTATCACTAAAGATACTGCCAACAGCAATAATCAAGCACGCAATCGCTATCCAAAACGCGTAACGACTCAACCGTTTCCAATCAAAGGGGATGCATTGCAACGTACTTCCTAATTGCTGATGTTCTTGTTCTGAAATATCACCAGATTGCTGCCATTTATCAAGTGCTTGGCGAATAAGGCGTTCTTGTTTCCTTGTTACCTGCATATTTGTTCCTTTCTTTCAGCTCATCGCGTTTTTTCTAAAATAGGTTTATTTTTCTTACTGTATCTTGCCACGAAAGAAATGCCTTATGAATTATCTGATTATTATCATTAAAAAATAATAAACATGTCACATTATAATGAAAGAAATAATACATGATTATTATATTTCTCTTATCTACCTTATAGGTTAATAGTCCTAAATAGTTATTTATTATCGTATAGAGCACAAATCTAAACTCACCAGAAGAAAATTTAGAAATCCTGTGATATGTATTATTTAATAAAGTATAAAGAGGCATTCAATGAAAATAGAATTAGCTAAAAGTCTTGAGTTAAATAGAGATATCACAGCAGAAGATGCCGATAAATTATTCTCAGAAAACAGAATAACATCAAAACATCTTTTTGAATGTACTGAACCTGATTGTCACGCCCAAGTAACATGCGCCAATCTTGATAAACCTAGTCGATTACGTAAAAGGGTCCCCTATTTTAAATTTGTTTCTGAACACAGTGATGCCTGCAAAATAGGAATTAGTGAAGAAAGTGAATTTCGTAAAATAAAGAAAGCACATGAAGATCCTGAAGCACTCCCTTTTATTTTAGATGATACTATTGAACTTGATCTCTCATCTCCTTATAAAAATAAAATTCATGATGTACCTGTCTTAGAAGAAGATAATAGTATAAAAAGACGCTTAAAAAGAAAGGATGTTGATGAAGAAAATATAAATAAAACACGCCATGCAAGAAAGCGTTTATCTGGGCTAGTTAATGCTTTTATTAATAAAGAAAATTTCTTTCTAAATACTGCTGAAGGAAGAATTCATTTAAGAGACTTCTTCATTCATGTTAATGATAAAAAAGATCTCAGTGAGTATATCGATGAGCCACGAGTGTACTTTGGTAAGGCATGGATTAAACGGATAGATAATTATTACCTTGTTCGTTTTAATAATGAAATGCGAGCAGGTAATTTAAAATGTAAGCCAACATTTTTTATTACTGAGCGACTTGTCGATAGTTCAGAATATAAGAGAACATCTCGTCAAGAATTAGATAAGATCGCTTTTTCTAAACCAGTACAACCCCTCTACTTATTTATATTCAGTGAATTACCACCGGTAAAAATGAATAGTAGTGATTTTATTAATTTCAAGTTAGATGATTTAACTTACCTATATTACAAAAAATGGGGCAAGAAAAATGAATGAAATATATGAAATAGCCTATTCAACAGTGACTAATCGACTATGTTTGTTTACAGGTACTGGATTTTCAAAGGCATTAACAAAAAATAAAGTACCTAGTTGGCAAGAATTACTTGAGAAAGTCTGTGATGAATTGAGTGGTTTAGAAAAGATAAAACAATCTTTATTCCCTAATAATGGTAAAAATCCATTAAGTTTAGAGGAGGCGGCTCAAGTTATTTATATTGAATACCAAAAAAGAGATAAAAATTTACATGAGAAAATTGCAGAAATTATAAAAGATATCAAATTATCTAAAAATAACGAACCTATAGAAGAATTCTTGGAAAATAATTCTCTGAGAATAATAACAACAAACTATGATAAATTGATTGAACATATGCTTTCAATTGATCATTGCCAATCTCTTGCTCCTGGATTACCAATTCCCAAATCTTCTTCAAAAATAAAAATTTATCACGTACATGGTTCTATTGATTCACCGAGTAATATGGTTGTTACTTCTGATGATTATTTTAAATTTATAAACTACAACTCTTATTTCTCTAAAAAAATAAGCTCTATGATTTATGAAAATACAATTGTTATATTAGGCTATTCTCTTGGAGATACTAACCTAAAAGCAATTATTAATGAGTACAAAAATTTCTCACGAGAAAACGTTATTGGTTCTTCTATGTTTTTAGTATCTAGAAAGAAAATAGAATCCTACTTAAAAGAATACTATTTTCATTGCTATGGTATTAGAGTTATTGATGATTTAAATATTCATGATTTTTTTAAAAATCTAAATTCAAAAATAATAGAAGTAGAGAAAACCGTTGAAAGCTCAATAAAAAATATAAAAAAAGTATTACATGGAAATCATAGCTTTTCTGAAAAATTCTTAAGAGTAGAAAATAGTTTTTATGAAATAATAATATCATTAGCTGCCTTTGGTGCTAAAGTGACAGATAAAAAAACCATGAACATGATAGAGAAAATAATACAGGAAAAAATAAAACTAACGAGTGAAAATAGTGCTTGGGAACAATATGTTCATTTGGCAAATTGGCTAATCTATCTTGCAACTATCATTGAAATAAAAAGCACCCCATTAGAAGATATATATCTTAAAGCGGTATCTCATTCAATGGATCACATGACTAAAGATTATTCCATAGGATATTCTTGGCATGCTTATCGTGCATGGGAAAATAAATGGCCGTCTCTTATTGTATCAAATAGAGTTATGATAAAAAATTATGTTCGTGAGAATATTAGTAATAACGATGCTGTTAATTTAGTTAAAAACTTATAATTAATTTGAACTCAATAAAAAACCATAGCACAACAATGTACTATGGTTTTAAATGGCTAAAAAAGGCTAGCTAAAATAAATTAGTCATTAGCGCGTAAACGTTCTATTTTCGCCCCTAATCCTTGTAATTTAGCTTCAATATTTTCATACCCACGATCGATATGATAAATACGATCCACAATAGTTGTACCTTCAGCGATACACCCCGCAAGGACTAAACTTGCAGAAGCACGTAAATCTGTCGCCATCACTTGTGCGCCTGAAAGTTTTTCAACACCATGACATAACACCGTATTACTTTCGATTTCAGCATGAGCGCCCATGCGGATTAACTCAGGAATATGCATAAAACGATTTTCAAAAATAGTTTCTGTGATCATTCCTGCGCCTTCAGCAACTAAGTTTAAAAGGCTAAACTGTGCTTGCATATCAGTCGGGAACCCAGGATGCGGTGCTGTACGCAAGGTTACCGCTTTAGGACGTTTACCATGCATATCAAGGCTGATCCAATCTTCACCAACTTCTATATCTGCACCCGCTTCACGTAATTTCGCCAACACTGCATCTAACGTATCAGGCTTTGCATTACGACAAACAACGCGGCCACGAGAAACAGCAGCAGCAACTAAGAAAGTACCAGTTTCAATACGATCAGGGAGAATTTGATAAGTACCACCACCAAGGCGTTCTACACCTTCAATAGTAATACTATCTGTACCTGCACCGCTGATTTTGGCACCTAATGTATTAAGAAAATTAGCAGTATCTTCAATTTCAGGCTCTCTTGCCGCATTCTCAATGATAGTTTTACCTTCGGCTAACACTGCTGCAGTCATAATAGTGATAGTGGCACCCACGCTCACTTTATCCATGACAATATGTGCGCCTTTTAATCGCCCATCAACACGAGCTTTTACATAACCTTCATCAAGCGTGATTTCAGCGCCTAATTGCTCTAAACCTGTAATATGAAGATCAACAGGACGAGCGCCAATGGCACAACCACCAGGTAAAGAAACCTGACCTTGACCAAAGCGAGCAACTAACGGCCCTAATGCCCAAATAGAAGCACGCATGGTTTTAACTAACTCGTAAGGTGCACAGAATTCATTGATATTACGAGCATCAACAAAAACAGAGCCGTTACGTTCAACATTAGTTCCTAAGCGATTAAGTAATTTAATCGTTGTATCAATATCTTTTAACTTAGGAACATTGGTTAATTCTACTGGCTCTTCGGCAAGGATCGCAGCGAACAGGATTGGTAATGCAGCGTTTTTTGCGCCTGAAATAGTGACCTCACCTGATAAACAGGTTGGTCCTTGTACTCTAAATTTATCCATCTGTAGAACTCTCTTTTTTATTTTGCTGTACGCTGTATACCTACTGAATCAAAGCCCGTTAAGTTTACGATCCCTCTTCCACTCTTCAGGTGTGTAGGCTTTAATAGACAAAGCGTGAATACGGTTATCTGCGATATATTCCATCAAAGGGGCATAAATGGTTTGTTGTTGTTTTACTCTGCTCATTCCCTCAAACATAGCGCCAACAACGACAACTTGAAAATGACTGCCGTCACCGTTAACGATGACTTCATCTAAAGACAGGCTGTCCATTAATACTTGTTTGATTTCATTTGTATCCATAATTGCTCAATCTCAACGTTAAAATAATAATCAGTCGTCTATCCTAATGGAATCCGCCCTACTCTTAAACCATCAAAAACCCCCTTAATGATAAAAGTATCACGAAGGGGGCGTTTTAATTGCTTTTAGTTAAAACCTGTATTAGGCAATATTCATAATTTCATCAAGATCATAGAGAGTAATAAGAGTCTGAAAACGCTCACTTACGCCTTGAATAATAAATTGGCGATGTTGTGCTTCCATCTCTGCTTTTAGGTGAACAAAAAGCGCCAATCCTGTTGAATCGATATGACTCAATGCTGAAATATCAATAATATTGATATCGGTTAATAATGCTTTACGTTGCTGCCAAGCAGGTAATAACGTTTCGCGATCTAACGTTCCTTGAAAAAAGAGGGTATCGTCCTTTTTTTCCCAATTTAACGAGGATGACATGTTATTTTTTCTCATCCAGTGTGATTGGTGTTTTTGCACTAATTTCTAACTGTTTTGTTAAACCATCAACACCTTTAGAATTTAAAATATCTGACCACTCATTCTGTTTTGTGGTGATCATGCTGACACCTTCCGCAATCATGTCATAAGCTTGCCATTCGCCTGTTTTGCTGTTTTTACGCCATTGGAAATCAAGGCGAACAGGTGGGCGACCATTTTTATCAATAATGGTAACGCGAATAGTGAGGTTTGTTTTATCTGCGAACGGTTTTGCTGGCTCAATACGATATTCTTGTCCTTCATACATCGCTAATGCTTGACCATATACTTGAGCAAGGTACGCTTCAAATGCAGTAAAATATGCATCGCGTTGAGCTGGTGTTGCAGTACGATAATGAGGCCCCAATACTAATGCACCTGCATATTTAATTTGTACATATGGCAATAATTCTTGTTGAACAATTTGGCGCAAAACTTCAGGATTTTTACGAATTTCAGGCTGTTCATTTTTTAATTTAGTAAACGTCTTTTGTGCGGCATCTTCCATCAGTGTGTATGGATTGGTTTTATCTACAGCCATCGCAAAAGGTGTAATGACTAACAGTGCGACCATCAATAAGCGTTTAAACATACTTTCGCTCTCCTAAAAAAGTTTTAATAATAGGATGCTTTACTTAATTAAATGTATAAATACATCCTATAAGAATTAATGATTAAGGTAATGCTGGATGTTCTTCAGTTGATTCAGATTCAGATTTTGCTGAACCATCACCATCTCCTGTTTTATAAAGGAACTGACCGATGAGATCCTCTAGTACCATTGCTGAATTAGTATTAGTGATCCGTCCTCCGTCTTTAAGTAGAGTAGAATCTAATGCTTCATCATAAAAACCTAAATTCAATGCAAGGAACTGCTCACCTAATAAGCCAGATGTACGAATAGACAGTGAGCTACTTTCTGGAATGTGGTCATAAATACTCAGAATATCGAGCGCGACTTCAGGACGATAGTTCCCTTCATCTTCTTCTTTTAAAGTGATAGAAGAAACACGACCAATCACCACACCACCAATCTTAACTGGGGAACGTTCTTTTAACCCACCAATATTACCGAAGCTGGCATAAACGCGATAAGTTGGTTGATTACCCATTTCTTTAATATCAGCCACTTTTAGGCATAAGAAAATCACAGCGGCTAGCGCAATCAAAACAAATAGACCAACCCAAACTTCAATTTTTTTACTTTGCATGACTTAGTTCCCAAACATCAGTGCTGTTAGCACAAAATCTAAACACAATACGGCTAACGATGAATGAACAACAGTACGTGTTGTTGCTCTGCTAATCCCTTCTGATGTTGGGATTGCGTCATACCCGTTAAAGAGCGCTATCCAAGTGACGGTAATGGCAAAAACGACACTCTTAATAAAGCAATTCACTAAATCTAATCGCCATTCAACGGCACCTTGCATAGATGCCCAGAAAAAGCCTTCATCGATCCCTTTCCAATCCACACCAACAATGGCACCACCCCAAATACCGATGGCAACAAAAATAAGTGAAAGCAATGGCATGCTAATTAAACCGGCCCAAAAGCGGGGTGCAACGACTCGCCGTAAAGGATCGACTGCCATCATTTCTAAACTGGAAATTTGTTCTGTGGCTTTCATTAAACCAATTTCCGCTGTTAATGCAGAACCTGCTCGGCCTGCAAATAATAATGCGGTTACCACAGGGCCCAATTCTCGTAACAAAGAGAGAGCCACCATCATGCCAAGACTGGCTTCAGCACTAAATGTTGTCAGTACAAGATAACCTTGTAATCCCAGCACCATGCCAATAAATAGACCAGACACCATGATGATTAATAAAGATTGAACGCCAACGTTATACAGCTGCTTCATTAAAAGAGGCCACTGTTTACGGAATTCTGGTTTACCGACTAATGCACGAAAGAGCATAATGCCAGCTCTACCGAATGTTGCAAAAATCGCTAACGCTCTAGCGCCAATACGAGCTAATAAATTTACCACGTACTAATTTCCTCGTCCTAATAGGTCGTCCTGATAATCTCCCGCAGGAAAACGGAAAGGTACCGGGCCATCAGCAATTCCATCTAAAAACTGTCTGACTTGCCTATCTGGGTTGTCCTGTAATTCTTTTGCACTACCTTGAGCAATAACTTTTTGCTCCGCAACAATATAAGCGTAATCGGCAATGCTCAACACTTCAGGCACATCATGAGAAACCACAACACACGTCACTCCGAGTGCATGATTTAACTCATCAATCAGCTTAACAAGTACGCCCATAGTGATAGGATCTTGCCCAACAAAAGGTTCATCAAACATAATTAATTCGGGATCAAGCGCAATGGCTCTGGCTAATGCGGCTCTTCGAGCCATACCACCTGATAACTCAGAAGGCATTAAACTTGCAGCACCACGTAAACCCACAGCTTCAAGCTTCATCATCACCGTTGTACGTATAAGCGCTTCAGGTAAATTTGTATGCTCTCTTAGTGGAAAGGCTACATTTTCAAATACATTCATGTCGGTAAAAAGGGCACCAGACTGAAAAAGCATACTCATTTTCTTTCTTGCGTGATACAACGCAGAACGTGATAGCGCCGGAATATTATCGCCATCAAACCAAATTTCGCCGCTATCAGGAAGAATTTGTCCTCCCATAAGGCGTAATAAAGTTGTTTTACCAATCCCAGAAGGGCCCATAATTGCAGTCACTTTTCCTCTAGGTACAACAAGGTTAATCTCAGAAAAGATCTTCCTACTACCACGAGTGAAGTTCATATTGCGCACTTCAATTAGATTGTCAGATTGTGCGTTCATGAATAAAACATCCTCAAGCCTGTCTGCATAAACAAATTTTTACGCTATTTTGGCAGGTCATTCGTTATGTTACAAAGAAATCACCACTATTTAGCAATTTATTGCACGGTTAATTTTACTTTTCGTGCTTGGCTAGTCAAAATATGGTGAATTAGCAAAACCTTTTGACAATATGTTTTTTTATCAGCCCTGTCTTATTGGTTTTTTCTTTCTTTACTTGCTCATTGTCGGAAAACTGATGGCATGTTGATTACTTTGTCTCTTTTAATTTTTGGATTGATGCTACTTGTTTATGCATCAGACCGATTAGTCTATGGTGCGAGCGTTTTTGCGCAATCGTTAAAAATTCCCCCCGCCGTTATCGGTATTTTAATTGTAGGCACTGGCACATCATTACCTGAACTTTTTGTTTCTACCGATGCCTCGGTTCATAATTTACCTGACATTGCTATTGGTACTGCTATTGGTTCTACACTTACCAATCTTCTTCTTATTGCGGGCATTGGGGCGATGATCTACCCCATGAACATACAATCTGCGGTACTGAAAAAAGAGCTTCCATTGATGATTATCGTCATCATGCTTGTGGGTATTATTTTATCTAGTGGAAACCTAGGGCTGAGAGAAGGTACTTTGCTCTTTTTTATTGGTTTTGCATCTATCTTTCTCATGATAAAAACGATGCATAAAACACTTACACAAGAGCGCCATGTATTACCTTTAGAAACCTTAACCCGTTTTGAATTACAGACAAATCCTCGTAATTCAGTTGCTCTTTTTTGGGTCGTTATTGCCTTACTGATTATTCCAGTTGCGACTCAAATGATATTAGATAATGTCTTTATTCTAATGCAACAGTATCATCTTAGTGGCCTTTTTGTTGGCTTAACCTTGCTATCTATTGGAACAAGCTTACCTGAATTAGCGACAACCATTGTTGCAGCGCTAAGACGTGAAAATGAATTAGCTTTAGGAAATATTATAGGTGCTAATATTTTTAACCTGACATTTGTGTTAGGAATGCCAGCATTACTTTCACCAAGTACATTTAATATCAATACATTTTATTTTAGTTTTGCTGTACTTGGTGTGGCTAGTTTATTGTTCTCTATCTTTTCCTTAGGGCGGAAACGGCGCCTTAATCGAGGAAAAGGGATATTCTTATTAGTTTGCTTTATTGTTTATATTACGGTGTTGTGCGTTGCACATTCTCTCTTAACCTAAAATAAATGGTACAAAAAAATGACCGAGTTTGATTTTCAGCAAGCGGGCAAAAAAGTCCTTCATATTGAACGTGATGGGTTAGCTGAACTAGAACAATATATCAACGATGATTTTACGCTTGCCTGTGAAAAGATTTTTCACTGCCAGGGTCGAGTGATTGTGATGGGTATGGGTAAATCTGGCCATATTGGGCATAAAATTGCTGCAACATTTGCCAGTACAGGAACACCTTCTTTTTTTGTTCATCCCGGTGAAGCAAGTCATGGCGATTTAGGCATGGTCACAGAAAAAGATATTGTTCTAGCGATTTCAAACTCGGGTGAAGCCAGTGAGATCCTCGCCCTCATTCCGGTTCTGAAACGCAAACAGATAACACTGATTTGTATGACACGCACTCCTCAAAGTACAATGGGGAAAGCGTCTGATATTCATCTTTGTATCAAAGTTCCTAAAGAAGCCTGCCCTTTAGGACTTGCTCCCACAACAAGTACAACAGCAACATTAGTGATGGGCGATGCACTGGCCATCGCACTTTTACGTGCTCGAGGCTTTACTGCTGAAGATTTTGCCCTTTCTCATCCTGGTGGTGCATTAGGTCGTAAATTACTCCTTCATGTGAGTGACTTAATGAATAAAGACGCTGATATCCCTCGTGTTACTAAAGACGCAACGTTACGCGAAGCACTTGTTGAGATTACCCGTAAAAAATTAGGTATGACGGTAATCTGCGATGATAGTATGTTGATTAACGGTATTTTTACTGACGGTGACTTACGTCGCATATTTGATTTAGGAATTGATCTTAACAATGCCAAAATCTCTGATGTGATGACAAGAGGAGGTATTCGTATTCGCCCTGATTGTTTAGCCGTTGAAGCACTAAATTTAATGCAAGCAAAACATATCACCTCGTTGTTAGTAACAGAACAAGATAGTGATATCCTATTAGGTGTTTTACATATGCATGATCTATTACAAGCCGGTGTTGTATAAGCTAGTCATAACGTTCGAAGGATAAAAATGAATACAATGATAGAAACTTGTTATGGTGCAGTAAGCGAGCAAGTCATCAAAAAAGCAGAAAAAATCCAATTGCTGATTTGTGACGTTGATGGTGTTATGTCGGACGGACTCATTTACATGGGCAATAATGGCGAAGAACTAAAAGCTTTTAATGTCCGTGATGGGTATGGCATTCGTTGTTTGCTTACATCAGGCATTGAGGTTGCTATCATTACAGGTCGTCAATCTAAGCTGTTAGAAGATCGTGCTAAAACGCTTGGCATTACATATCTTTACCAAGGTCAGCATAATAAGCTTTTGGCGTATCAACAACTGTTAGATACACTAAACCTTAAACATGAACAAACCGCCTATATTGGTGACGACCTGATAGATTTACCTGTAATGGAAAAAGTCGGACTCTCCGTCGCAGTTGCCGATGCACATCCATTACTCACACCTCGGGCGGACTACGTTACTCGCATTATGGGTGGGCGTGGTGCAGTACGAGAATTATGTGATTTAATCCTTTTAGCTCAAGGTCGGCTTGAAGAAGCTAAAGGTCTTTCGATTTAACGTATAACGACACAGAATGAATAAATTAAAATCCTGGTTTACCTTAATTCTTGCAATTATCGCCCTTGGGCTAATTGGCTGGAACTATACTAACAACACTGAATTCGGTGATGGTGAAGTTGTTGATGATGGTCAACCAACTTATCAATCTAAATCATCGATATCTTTTGTTTATGAGCCAACAGGTATACTTGGATATAAACTCGTTGCTGATGATGTCAAAAACTATGCTCAGCAAAAGTTTACATGGTTTACTAACCCTGTCTTAACCACTTATTCGCCGGCAGGGGATGCAACATGGACCGTGCGCGCCAATAAAGCCAAGCTAACCAACAGTAAAATGCTCTATCTTTATGGCGATGTTCAGATTGATAGCTTAAATGATGATTCTCAATTACAGAGAATAAGCACTGATAACGCTATCGCGAATTTGGATACACAGGATGTTTCCTCTGATGATGAAGTGACTATTATCGGCGTCGGACTGAAATCAGTCGGCTTAAAAATGCGAGGCAATCTGCGCGAGAAACACGCAGAGCTGATTGAAAAGGTAAACACCTATTATGAGATCCCTAATGAATCAAAAAATCCGTAATACACTGATTATCGGTACATTATTAGCAATAAGTGTACCTGCGATGGCGCTTAAAGATGACACGCAACAACCTATCGTTGTCAATTCAGAAAAACAGTCGCTTGATCTAGAGAAAAATGTCACGACATTTACACAAAATGTTGTGATTAAACAAGGCTCTATCGATATTCGTGCTGATAAAGTCGTTGTTACACGCCCTGGTGGTGACTCTAAAAAAATCGTCATTGAAGCATTTGGTAATCCCGTAACTTTTTATCAGTTACAAGATGATGGCAAACCTATCAAAGGTCGTGGCGACAAGATGACCTATGAAATGGATAAAGAATTAATGACCTTAACGGGTAAAGCCTATCTTGAACAATTAGACAGTAATATCACTGGTGATAAGATCACTTATCTCGTCCCAACTCAGCAAATGGAAGCATTTAGCGGTAAAGGTAAACAAGTTACCACTGTTTTACTGCCTTCCCAGTTGCAAGAGAAAGGTACTGGTGCTAACAACAAAGGTAAGTAACACTTTATGGCGCTGTTAAAAGCTGAAAATTTAGCAAAAGCATACAAAGGGCGCACCGTTGTCGGTGATGTTAGCCTGAATGTTAATTCAGGTGAAATTGTAGGCTTACTTGGCCCTAATGGTGCCGGTAAAACAACAACATTCTATATGGTTGTCGGCATTGTCGCTCGTGATGCAGGTAGTATTACTATTGATGATGAAGACATCACTCTGTTACCGTTACATGAACGTGCGCGTAAAGGAATAGGCTATCTACCTCAAGAAGCCTCTATTTTTAGACGGCTAAGCGTTTATGACAACATTATGGGAATTTTAGAAATTCGCCATGATTTAACACCAGAGCAGCGAAAAGATCGTGCAGAAGAGCTATTAGAAGAGTTCAATGTGAGCCATTTGCGTAACAGCTTAGGGCAATCATTATCAGGGGGAGAACGCCGTCGAGTTGAAATTGCACGTGCGTTAGCTGCAAACCCTAAATTCATTTTATTAGATGAACCTTTTGCTGGTGTTGATCCAATTTCAGTATTGGATATTAAAAAAATTATCCAGCATCTACGTGATTACGGATTAGGTGTACTGATTACTGACCATAATGTTCGTGAAACATTAGATGTGTGTGAACGAGCCTATATTGTCAGCCAAGGTCACCTTATCGCTCATGGTTCGCCAGAAGAAATTCTTGAAAATGAGCAAGTTAAACGTGTTTACTTAGGTGAAGGCTTCCGCCTGTAATCTTAGATTCACTTTTACTCTGTCATGGATGACAACAGCCAAGGACTCATCGCATTATTATGAAACAAAGTCTGCAACTTCGTCTCAGTCAGCAATTGGCAATGACGCCACAGCTACAACAGGCTATTCGTTTGTTGCAACTTTCGACGCTTGAATTACAACAAGAAATTCAGCAAGCGCTTGAATCCAACCCTCTTCTCGAACAAGACGACGATCAACAAGATCCCGTTTCAGATGACGCCTCTCATACAGAAAATCAATCTGACTCTACAACAGAAACAACAACTGAAAACGAAGTTGAAGAGTTCGACACACTGGATGCTTTAGAACAAAAAGAGATGCCTGACGATCTCCCATTAGACACTCAATGGGAAGAAATTTACACCGCGGGCACACCTTCTGGTACCAGTAATGACTATATGGATGATGAACTCCCACTGTATCAAGGTGAAACAACAGCTTCATTACAAGATTATCTGACATGGCAGGCTGATCTCACTCCGTTTACAGAAACAGACAGAGCCATTGCCATAAGTATTATCGATGCAGTTGATGAAACAGGATATTTAACTGTTACAACAGATGACATCCTGCTTGGAATGGGCGATGATGAGATAGAGCTTGATGAAGTTGAAGCCGTGTTAAAACGTATTCAACGCTTTGATCCTATTGGAGTTGCTGCGCGTGATTTAAAGGAGTGTCTTTTGATCCAGCTTTCTGCTTTTTCAACAGATACCCCTTATCTTAAAGAAACACAGTTGGTCATTAGCCAACATTTAGAATTATTGGGTAATCGCGACTTTCGCCAATTGATGCGTCAAACGAAGTTACGTGAAGAGACATTAAAATCGGTTATTGAGATAATTCAATCACTTGATCCTAAACCTGGATTAAGTATTGATACAGGTGAGTCAGAGTATGTTATCCCAGATATACTGGTAAAAAAATCAGGTGAACGCTGGCAAGTTGAGTTAAATACAGATAGCATTCCTCGCCTACGTATAAATGAAACCTATGCTGCATTGGGTCAGTCAACTCAAAATGAGAGCGATGGAAAATTTATTCGTGACAATTTACAAGAAGCCAAATGGCTGATAAAAAGTTTAGAAAGCCGTAATGAGACATTATTAAAAGTCGCTCATTGCATTGTTGACACACAGCAGGCATTTTTCGAATTGGGTGAAGAGCATATGAAACCCCTCGTGTTAGCGGATATCGCTGAACAGGTTGAAATGCACGAATCCACCATTTCTCGAGTGACAACGCAAAAATTTTTGCATTGCCCAAGAGGAATTTTCGAATTGAAGTATTTTTTCTCTAGCCATGTGAATACTGATAGCGGAGGCGAAGCCTCTTCAACAGCAATCAGGGCTTTAGTGAAGAAACTAATCGCAGCAGAAAATCCAGCGAAACCACTTAGTGATAGTAAACTGGCTGATATGCTCGCAGAACTTGGTATACAAGTTGCTCGACGCACTGTTGCGAAATATAGAGAGTCATTATCCATCCCGCCTTCAAATCAACGCAAAGAGTTGGTTTGAGCATAATTGAGAAGGAAGACACTATGGAACTTCAAATCACTGGTCATAACATTGAATTAACTGATGCTCTGCGTGATACCGTCAAAGCAAAAAGCGCGAAATTACCTCAGTTCTTTGACAAAATTAATAACGTTCAGGTTATCCTGAAAGTCGAGAAAGTGAATAAAATCGCTGAAGCGACCATTCAAGTTAATGGCGGTGAATTACATGCCTCTGCTGAAGCAGAAGATATGTACGCAGCAATTGATGGATTAATGGATAAACTGGCTCGTCAATTAACCAAACACAAAGATAAACTGAGACAACATTAATTCATTTCCCATTGCGAAATGGGGATACAATCGGCGAAGTTACTGCGTTGTTTATGACTCGGTTCAAGCCAACGCCTAATCAATATCAGTAACAAAAAACCAGATGTCACTTTGTGGCATCTGGTTTGCTGGTCTAAGTGAATAAGACAATGAACAACGATACAAAGATGAATATTAGCGACGTACTTTCTCTGGCATGTACACATAATGATGTACATTGCACGAGTAAAAAGCGCGCGTTAGAAATTATCAGTGAAAATGCAGCAAAAGCACTTAATTTACCCGAAACACTGATATTTGAAGCCTTACTGACGCGTGAAAAAGTCGGTACAACAGGGATTGGGGGTGGTTTAGCTATCCCTCATGGACGTATTGAAAGTGATGAAACAGAAAAAGTAGTTGGTGTGTTTCTTCACCTAAGCGAACCTATTGCCTTCGACGCTATTGATAATCAACCTGTCGATTTGTTGTTCGCATTACTCGTTCCTGCAACACAGTGCAAGGAACATTTACACACACTGTCTTTGATTGCAAAACAGTTGGCAGACAAAAACTTATGTCGCCGACTACGCTCCGCACAAAGTGATGAAGAGCTTTATCAGATTATCACAGAATAACCCCTACGGGTTTGTTGGGACGCGAATAGCATACAGTGGAATGATATTCATCACTGGGAAATTATAGGGGAGCTACCTCATGGTGCTGATGATAGTCAGCGGACGCTCTGGTTCAGGTAAGTCAGTCGCTTTGCGTGCGCTTGAAGACATGGGATTTTATTGTGTTGATAACTTGCCTGTTGATCTTTTACCTGAGCTCGCAAAAACACTGGCTGAACGTGATGCTTCTGCTGCCGCAGTCAGTATTGATGTCCGAAATATGCCAGAGTCGCCGGAGATCTTCGAAAAAGCGCTGGAAAGTTTACCCGCTGAATATTCTCCACAACTCTTATTTTTAGACGCAGATAGAAATACTTTAATTCGTCGTTATAGTGATACACGACGCTTGCACCCACTTTCGACCAAAAACCTTTCATTAGAAATGGCAATTGATACCGAAAGTGATCTGCTTGAGCCATTGCGATCACGTGCTGATCTCATCATTGACACCTCTGAGATGTCAGTCCATGAGCTTGCAGAAATGCTGCGGACTCGTTTATTAGGTAAACGTGAACGTGAACTGACAATGGTCTTTGAATCCTTTGGCTTTAAGCACGGTATTCCTATTGATGCAGATTATGTTTTTGATGTGCGTTTCTTACCAAACCCACATTGGGACCCTAAGCTGCGCCCGATGACAGGCCTCGATCGCCCTGTTGCGGCATTTTTAGATAGACACACCGAAGTTCATAATTTTATTTATCAAACCAGAAGCTATCTTGAACTCTGGTTGCCGATGTTAGAAACCAATAACCGTAGCTACTTGACGGTTGCAATTGGTTGTACGGGGGGTAAACACCGTTCGGTTTATGTTGCAGAACAACTTGCCGACTATTTCCGCTCTAGAGGGAAAAACGTACAATCACGACACAGAACACTAGAAAAACGCAAATGACCCAATATCGACAAGTTGCGATTAAAAATCGACTCGGCATGCATGCAAGGCCGGCGATGAAATTGTTTGATTTAGTGAAAACATTTCAATCAACCGTCATTTTACGCAACAACGAAGGGGTTGAAGCACAAGCAGATAGTGTAATTGCTATGCTGATGTTAGATTCAGAGCAAGGCAGTCAAATTGATATAGAAGTGACAGGTAGTGATGAAAATGAAGCTATTGATGCTATTATCGCATTATTTGAATCAGGGTTTGATGAAGAATAATCGTAATAGAAAACAATAGATTAGCATTTCTTAACTAAATAACCCGAAAGAGACTGTGATCACTGTCTCTTTCTTTTTTATACAGAACCGCCTATTATCTCTTATATGAGTTTAACAACACCCCCACCTCACCCGTGGGGGTGTTGTTTTGCATTGGAATAAATTGGAGTGTGGTATGACAAAGCCAACAATTATCATCAACGAACTTGATGCTGAACGTTTAGATTCATTGCTAGAGCAACCGGCCTTTGCAGATAGCCCTATTGCTGAAGCCTTGAATGAAGAATTAGATCGTGCTGACATTGTTACACCAGCTGATATCCCTGCTAACATTGTCACAATGAACAGCAAAGTCCGCTTTATGGACTTAAAAAACAATGAAGAACGTACACGTACTTTAGTGTATCCCGCTTCATTAAAAGATAGCACCACTGAACTTTCAGTCATGGCACCAATGGGTGCTGCGCTACTGGGTTTAGCAATTGATGACGAAATCAGTTGGAAGCTGCCTAATGGCCTTGAAACTAAGGTTAAAGTATTAGAAATTCTATACCAACCTGAAGCCGCAGGTGAATTACACCGTTAAGTGGAGCTGAAGGTTCGCGTCTTATTTTTATCTTCTCAAATTGAAAAGCACACTGATAAACGCGATATCTCAGCCCATTGCGGGCTGAGATTAAAGATTGTGAGGAGTGTCTAAAATTTACTCACCTGCAATACTCATTTCTGGTAATAACAACGATCCACACTGAACATTACTGCGCATCTCAATATCATCACCCATAGTGGCAATATTAGCCCACATATCTTTTAGATTACCAGCAATAGTCACTTCACTAACAGGATACTGAATTTCACCATTCTCAACCCAAAAACCGCTAGCACCACGAGAATAATCGCCTGTTACTGTGCTGACGCCTTGTCCCATCAATTCTGTAACAACTAGCCCTGTTCCCATCTCTTTTAACAGTGCATCAAACGATAAACCTTGCCCTGGGATATACCAGTTATGAATACCACCAGCATGACCATTACTTTTTAAGCCCAGTTTTCTTGCTGAATAAGTGGTTAATAGCCACTCTTGTAACACGCCATCTTTAATGATTTCGGCATCGGTTGTGCGCACACCCTCGCTATCAAACGGTGTTGATGCTAGGCCTCTCATTAAGTGAGGACGCTCTTGAATATTTAGCCATTGAGGAAAAATTTGTTTGCCCAAACTATCTAGTAGACAAGAAGATTCACGGTAAATCATGCTACCACTAATTGCTGCAACTAAATGGCCAAAAATTCCTGTCGCAACATCAGCAGCAAAAATAACAGGAGCTTTCATGGTTGGGAGTTTACGAGGTGCAAGGCGTGATAAAGTACGACGAGCACACTCTTGGCCTACCCATTCAGGTGATGCTAGATCATCAAAACGACGACTAATGGTGTAGGCATAATCGCGCTCCATATCTTCGCCATCACGAGCAATCACACAACTCGACATTGAATAGCGTGAAGATGAATAGCTTTTTAATAAGCCAAGGCTATTCCCAAATACACGAGTTCCACTGTGGCTATTAAAACTGCCCCCTTCGGTATTAATAATTCGGCTATCACTGTCTAACGCTGCTTTTTCTGCTCTTGAAGCCAGCTCTATTGCCTTATCTGCAGTCACATCAGTTGGATGGTATAGATCAAGGAAAGGTGCATCAAATGCTAATAACTCTTTATCAGCAGGGCCTGCATAAGGATCAACAGAAGTATAACGCGCAATATCCACTGCAGCTTGTACTGCACGTTTAATCGCATCAGGACTTAAATCGGTAGAAGAAGCACTGCCTTTGCGTTGTTGTTGATAAACCGTAATGCCTAACGCCCCATCACTGTTAAATTCAACATTTTCAACTTCACCATAACGTGTACTAACACTAATACCTGTTGATTTATTAATAGCGACTTCTGCACTGTCACACAGTTTTTCCGCTAGCTCCAATGCAAGCGAGACGGCGTCTTCAAGCTGTTTTACCTGATCTGAATTATTCATTGAGAACCATTTTTCCTAAGGAGAACATCACTTTTTACTTATTTTTAGCAAAGTAAATCAATTGACAGGTGGTCAACAAGCGATTTTCCCAGTTACAATAGAAGATATATGAATGTTATCACCCGTCGGGCTTTTGGTCATTCACCAAATCACACTCCCGGCTTACTCTGCAACAGGAATTTTTATTATGGCAAAGCAGCCTGAAGAGTGGCATTACCTCAATCCTGAATTTGACGATACTTCGTCAGAAGAGGAAGAAGAGGAAGAAATTATCTGGGTCAGCAAAAGCGAAATTAAACGTGATGCTGAAGCGCTCAAAAAACTAGGTACTGAATTAGTAGAATTAAGTGCGCAAGAATTAGAGCGTGTGCCATTAGATGAGAAATTATTAGCCTCTATTCAATTAGCACAAAAAGTACAGCGTGAAGCGCGCCGTCGCCAAATTCAATATATCGGAAAATTACTGCGCAATGTGGATGAAGATCCGATCCGCCAAGCGCTTGATAAACTAAAAAACCGCCACAACCAACAGATCTTAGTGCTCCATAAATTAGAAGATCTGCGAATTCGCCTTGTCGAAGGTGGCAATGAAGTCATTGAAGAAGTCGTCGCTCTTTATCCAATGGCAGATCGCCAACAATTACGCACACTTATCCGTAATGCGAAAAAAGAAAAAGAAGCAAACAAGCCTCCAAAATCATTCCGCTTACTGTTTCAATATCTAAAAGATTTATCAGAATCAGCATAAAACCTGATCATCCTGAAAACGCAGTGTCAATTCAGCCTCACTGCGATTTTCAGGGCATATTTTTACTTTAAATTATTTTTGTGTATTTTATGCTCACAATGAAAGCTCAATACGTCTTTACCAAGCGTATTTTGTGCTTCTTGCATCAGCTCAACTAAAGGCTGAAAATCGCTGGAATGATGAGGCAAATGCTTGAAAATGATTTTTACGGGTAATTCAATTTCTCCCATTAATACATCCCATAATGCATCTAAGTTATTACCAAAATGCTCATCTAACTGAAATTGCAATGCAAAATCCCGATAAAAAGTATCTCTATCTGCCAACATCTTAAAATCAAAAACAACCTGTTTCATTAAGGGGCAACCTTTGTCATTGTACGATAATGATCTGTGGTGACATAAATAAGCCCATCATTCGAATAGAGTAATCTATCACTACCTCGATGACCACATTGATAATTTACATCGGCTTCATACCACTGGCGTCCCGCTTCTTCAGGCAACTGTTTTTCACGATTCATAAAGCGATCGCCACCAATAGCCCTTCCTGGTAATACTTCACACAAATTACCTGCTTTTGCATTCCAGCCCTTTTCTCTTGCTTGTTTTTTAGTGAGATAAAAATCAGGTAGTTGTTGATGACGTTGTAAATAGTTAGCCACTGCGCTAGTTTGCGTTTTTTCATCGATAGACAGTGGAATTTGTGCCGGCTTATTGGTGCTATTGCTAGATGATGTTGGAATAGAAACTGACGATGAAGATACTGATGTTTCACTTTCGGGAAGTAAACCCTTATAAAGAACACCAAATAAAACAGCAATAACAATAATAACTGGTAATAAACGTTTACCCATAAATTAGCACCTTCATGATAAAAAACTCCATCAATTGATGGAGTTTAATAAATACACTTAAATAACGATAGCAATAATTAAGCTGTACCACCTACCGTGATTTTATCTAGCTTCAAGGTTGGTTGACCAACGCCAACAGGTAGGCTTTGCCCTTCTTTACCACAAACACCGACCCCCTTGTCTAGCGCAAGATCATTGCCCACCATTGAGACTTGTTGCATAGCTTCAATACCTGAACCAATCAGCGTGGCACCTTTAATCGGTTTCGTTATCTTTCCGTTTTCAATTAAATAAGCTTCAGAAGTTGAGAAAACAAATTTCCCCGATGTAATATCAACCTGACCGCCACCAAAATTAGGTGCATAAATACCACGATCAACACTCGCAATAATCTCTTCTGGTGACGATTTACCCGCTAGCATGTAAGTATTGGTCATACGAGGCATTGGAAGATGTGCGTAAGACTCACGGCGACCATTTCCTGTTGGTGCAACCCCCATTAAACGAGCGTTCATCTTATCTTGCATATAACCTTTTAAGATACCGTTTTCGATTAACACATTGTATTGACCCGGAACACCTTCATCATCAATAGCAACAGAGCCACGACGTCCTTCAATTGTGCCATCATCAACTATGGTACAAAGCTCAGAAGTCACTTTTTCACCAAGACGACCTGAAAATACAGACGTTTCTCGACGGTTGAAATCACCTTCTAAACCATGCCCAACAGCTTCATGTAATAACACGCCCGGCCATCCTGCACCTAGTACCACAGGCATTGTTCCAGCCGGTGCGGCAATTGCAGATAAATTCACTAATGCCATCCGCACCGCTTCACGCGCGTAAGTCACAGCATGGCTTTCGCCATCAACTTTCATTAAAAAGTAGTCATAACCAAAACGACCACCGCCGCCACTTGCACCACGTTCACGTTTGCCATCTTCTTCCACCAGCACGCTGACAGAAAGGCGAACTAAAGGACGTACATCGGCTGCTAACGTGCCATCGGTTGCTGCAACAAGCACATGTTCGTAAACACCCGTTAATGACGCATTAACCTGTTTAACACGCTTATCTTCAGCGCGCGCAACCTTATCTACTTCATGCAATAGTGCAATTTTTTCTTCACGAGAAAGGCTTTGTAGCGGATCATTTAAGCTGTACAGCGGAGAATGTTGAATAGCGCCTAAAGTATGGATACGACCATTACCTTTAGCCTGAACAATACTTCGCGCAGCATGCGCACTTTGATTCAGTGCGTTAAGCGTTAATTGGTCGGCATAAGCAAAACCGGTTTTTTCACCATAAATTGCTCTGACACCAACCCCTTGATCAATATTGTAAGAGCCATCTTTAATAATTTGATCGTCAAGTATCCAAGCCTCGTGATAACTTGATTGAAAATAAAGATCACCATAATCAATTTGACGCTGTGCAAGCTGCTCTAGTGTTGATGCTAAATCATCTAAACTAAGTTTGTTTGCTTCCAACAGACTTTCGCTGACAACAGCTAAACTCATAATTCTTCTTTATCCTTAACTTTTTTGATTAAGTGGGTCAGTTTCGGGCGAAAACGGTTATGTTTCACGACCCGGATCTGTTCACGCATACCATGTAAACTATCAACACCAACATTGAGCGTTAACGCACTGACAGCATCAGGGTTCTTCTTCAAGACTTTACCCCAACCATCAATCGCCATAGTATGGCCCCAAGTCCGGCGCGTATCATGTGTACCCACTTGTGCAGGCGCTAAGATGATACACTGATTCTCAATCGCACGAGCACGTAATAAAGGCTCCCAGTGTGCTTTCCCCGTTAAACGAGTAAAGGCCGCTGGTACAGAAATAATCTCTGCACCTTTCTCTCTTAATGCTTGGAAAATGCCAGGGAAACGGAGGTCATAACAGATAGTTAAACCTAATTTTCCGACTGGAGTATCAACCACGGTTAGGCGTTCACCACGTTGATAAATAGAAGATTCATTATATTCGCCCTGTTCATCATCAATACTCACATCAAACATATGAATTTTATCATAACGAGCGCGAATAACGCCTTCATCATCGAAGACCAAACTACTGCTGGTAATTTGATCTGGAGAGTCTCGACTAATCAAAGGCATAGAACCGACTAAGATCCATACTTTGTAACGCTGAGCCATTTTAGCAATTGCATTTTGCAATGGCCCATCCCCCTGAATTTCAGCGTGTTTATGATAATCTTTAGAGTTCGAAAAAAGTAACGCATTTTCAGGTGTTAATACCAGCTTCACTGAATCGGGTAATTGCTTAATCTGTTGCTCGATTTGCGCCAGATTATTTTTTGTGTTTTTTCCGCTACAAAGTTGCAAAAGTGCGACATTAACTTTTTTCATAACGCCTGATTCTCCTTAAGCTGACGCAGTACTTCGTCAATTTTGGGTTGTTCCATAGTTCCGGTCACATGATAACGGATAACTGAAATCTTACTCCAAAGTGGCCCCAGAACCTTTGATGCCGCAAATACTGCGGCGCCTGCAATTGGGTTTATTGCGAAAGCCGTGGCAACACCGACTGTAGCTGAAATCTCAGGGGTGACTACAACCTGTAGATCCATTTGACGTTCAAGTAAATCCACTTTTCCACTTATCGCAATATCAGCAATAACACCATCAACATGAACTCTCTCTGCATTCATAATACCTTGATTAATCGTAATTTCACTTTTAATCGAATCATATTCAAAATGCTCACTGAAAGTATCTCTAAAATCAAACTGCAATTTACGTAAAAGTGCATCAAAACTTACTAGTCGTAGTAATTTACCCGCTTGTCCTACATCGACTTTCTCTATGCGTCCTTTGCCTAAAACAGATTTAATATCACCATTTAAGTTCGCAATATTAAAATTCCACGGTGTATCATGCCATTGTAATGAAAAATCGGCAGAAAGCGGAGATTGTAAAATAGGTACGATATACCCGAAATAAGCGGCCAATTCATCAATTTCGTCAGCTTTCAGCTTACCGATTAATTTTGTCGTGTTATTTCCGTCTAGACCTTCAGACCACACACCATTAACCTGAAGCTCACCACTGCTATTTTCCAATTTACCGCCAGTTAAAAATAAAGCACCTTTATTTTGTTTTAACGAACCTTCAATTTTCCCTAAGAGTAAACCATTAACCCAACATTCCCGGCATTCAAAATCAATAGAAGGAATATTTTTCACTGAAAATTTCAATGCATTAGGATCATAAATATTGGCCATTTTTAATGGTTTTTCTTCTTGAGAAGTGGAAACACCATTAAAATAGAGATAATTAATATTTACTTGCCAAGGTGCTGATGTTTCAGGAATAAATACATCACCTCGTAATTCACTTCCTGAAAATGCTAATTTTACACCATCACTAACTCGCATAATTTCAGTTTGTGGGTTATTCCATTTTTGCCCAGCAAAATTTAAATCGGGCAAACTGATATGCACATTATCAGGAAAACTCACTGCATTTTCAGAAGGTGTTAATGATGAAAAGGCAATTAATGTCGGTAACCATTTATCTCCTTCTAGTTCTTTAAGAGCAATGGTTAAACGTTGTTGTGAGCTTAACTCCGGTAACTTAAGGGTAGAAGAAACAAGGTTACCTTGTAATAAACGAAGTTGTTTACCTAATCCCCATTGGCTATTAAGTTTCCACTGTTTTTCAGCATTAGCATTCACAGTCAAGGTTTCACTATTACCATTTGCTGAAATCACAATAGGGGAAGAGTTTTTTAGATCTAGAGTTTCAGGTACTGTTAATTTACTTTTTAATGTATTGATATTCCCTGTTAAATCAACTTGATAATCGACATCACCTTTTTCGGGGATCTTAACATTAACGTTGCCATTCCATGGGAATACACCACTAAATTTTTGCTGAATATCGCTAGGCAAGCCCTGAATTTTTTGAATATCCCATTGGCCTTTTAACCCTACATCTACTTGATAATTATCCACCGTATTATGGCTTGTAAATGAAAATGCGAGTGGCTGACCAAACCAATTAGCTGTTAATGTATCACTTTCAAGTTTGTCATTATGGTAACGAAATTGCCCGCTAACACCCTTTAACGTGGTATCCATAAAATTCAATGTGACATCATTATTTTTTAAATTTATCTCGCCAGATGCAACAACATCATCGCCGCCAAAAGGAATATCAAGCTTCAATGTGCCATTAATTTTTCCTGCCACTTTAAGTTCTTCAAGCGTATGGCCAATACTCGCCATTTGAGAATCTAAGAAATACTCTTTTAGTTCATCCCCTGTTGCTTGAATATTCGCATTAATTAAGATCTTTTCTTGTCGATAACTTTCAATCACCGCACTTAAATTTGTCGCTGTCGCGTTACCCACTTTCGCTTCTGACGATGACATCCATAACCCATCATTTTTAAAATCTAGATTAATATCGAGATCGAATAATGCGGGCCATTCACTATCAAATTTAAACGTAGCATGTTTAACAGGGGCATAAACTTGGAACCACCCTTTGTGGTTATCAAAAGGAAAATCTGTCGGATCACCATGGAAGATAAATGTTCCATTATCGATATTACCCGCAATAATCGCATCTGAAAGATATTGAGTAAGTTCTTTACCAACATACTCTTCTGGCAGATAACGCCATGCATCTCCGGCATTAGTCACTCTTACGCCAGATAAAATAGAAAGCTGCTGATCTTCACCTTGTTTTTCATAACGAAAATCTCCCGCAACCCATGCTGAAGTTGCTTGAATATCTAATCCTTGGCTCCAAAGTGACAAATTATCCCCAGAATGTTGCCAATAGAGTGTTCCTTTTCCTTTTTCGATATTCAGTGGTGCTTTAAATAATTCGCCAGTATCTATTTCACTGTCAGCTAGGGCAAAGTTAAGTTCACCACTTTGCATGCTCCCTTTTAATTGCCCACTGAAATGTTGCACTGATGGGATCTCTTGCCAACGCTTCCAACCTACATTTTCCCAAGAGAGATTAATCGCACTTTGCTCGAAGTGTTCAGGCGTAAGATCTAAGGCAAAATCATTAACCACACCAGAAAATTGGCGATACTGCCACTGACGTACAAAATCAGGAGTTAAAAACGAAAATAATGGTAACAGTGAATACAGCCTATCTAACTCGATATTTTTAGCTCTAATACGCCATGCTTCATCATGTTGTTTTTCTTTCGGTTGATAGAGAACAGCTAAATAGCCATCAGGCCACTCTTCACCATCCATGGTAATTTTTCGAGTATAAGGAATATCAGCAAGCCAGCCATTCTCTTGTCTTCTCATGCGTAAAATTAAATCTTCAACATTTAATACATGTGAAGTGCCTTCACTACGCCAATCCATTTCACCTTGATGAATTTGTAATTGGCTTCCCGTAATACGGCCTTTAGTAATTTCAATCCAGTTTGATAAGCTTGCTTTAGCTTCACCTAAACCACTATTATTTTTTACCCACTGGCTAAGCCAAGGTGAAATATCAATATCATCAGCAGTAAGAAACACCTTACCATTATCAATTAAGCCTTCATTCGTGGTATAGAGGTCGAGGCGAACTTTTAAACCACCATAGTGATTAATCGGTGTATCAAGGGTGACTTCACCTTGAGCACGATGACGTTTTTTTTGATTCAGCCACATCAACTCAGGAATATGTAATGTACTGGTATCACCTGACGGGGTTAGAAAAATAAAACGGCTTTTGACTAGTTTAAAGCGATCGAATTGTTCAAGAAAAAGCGAAGAAATATCATCAGGTGCAGTTAGCGTAATATCACCACTTTGCCCAGTAAAAATAGGCCGTTGGTAATTGACATCTAATTGATCAAAAGTCAGCTCACGAAAATGAGGACGGAGGGTCAATAATGAACGCCACACATCAAAAGAAAAAGTCACTTTTTCTGCGCTAACGTTTACATCTTTATTCTTAATATTAAGTCCACTGACTTGAATATCAGGGCCAAAATTCTGCCATTCCCCATTAATTTTCGTTATTGAAACAGGGCTATTAAGCTGTTTTGTTAAATACGTTTCTATTTCAGGGCGATAATCATCTAAACGAGGCAGAAAATAGCGAAACCCGCTTAACACCAAGGCAAAAACGATGAGGCAAAAAACTGTTATAACTAACAGGTATTTAGGCAGCCGCTTCATTTTTGTCTCCTTTCTGCCATCATATTCATTAGGAAGGCGACTCCATTACATCATCACCACATCAAATTGCTCCTGACTATAGAGTAGCTCAGTTTGCACTTTTACTTGCTTACCCACGAAAATTTCAACCTCTGCTAATGCATGGGATTCATCACCTTTTAACGCATCAGCAACCGCCGTAGAGGCATAAACTAAGAATCGATCTGCATCAATCGTTTTATGTACACGCACTATCTCACGTAAAATTTCATAGCAGACTGTTTCAACTGATTTTACCGTACCTCGCCCTTGGCAAGTTGGGCAGTCATCACAAAGCACATGCTCAAGGCTTTCTCGTGTTCTTTTACGTGTCATTTCCACTAAGCCGAGTTGAGAAAAACCATTAATGGTCGTTTTCACTCTATCTTTACTTAAGGCTTGTTCAAGTGATGCCAATACTCTGCGTTTATGTTCATCATTATTCATATCAATAAAATCAATAATAATGATACCGCCTAAGTTACGTAACCGTAATTGACGAGCAATAGCTTGGCTTGCCTCAATATTAGTATTAAAAATGGTTTCTTCTAAATTTCGATGACCAACAAAAGCCCCCGTATTAATATCAATCGTCGTCATTGCTTCTGTTTGATCGATAATGAGGTAACCGCCTGACTTTAATTCAACTTTACGCTCTAAAGCCCGTTGAATTTCATTTTCAACACCATAGAGATCGAAAATAGGCTGATTCCCTTGATGTAATTCAAGTTTAGCGGTTAATTCAGGAATGTATTCACCAATAAATTCCTGTAATTGATTATAAGTTAATTTAGAATCAACACGTATGCTATCTAATTCAGAGCCAGCAAAATCACGTAAAATACGCTGTGCTAAAGCTAATTCACCATAAATTTGAATGCGGGTTTTATTTCTTTTCTTACGCTCAATAATTTTATTCCACAAGCGTTTAAGAAAAGCGGCATCTTGCTTAATTTCATGCTCGCCAACACCTTCGGCGGCTGTACGAATAATAAATCCCCCATTTTCATCGCAATACTCTTCAACGAGTTGCTTTAAACGCTCGCGCTCTTCTTCGCTATCAATTCGTTGAGAAACACCTACATGAGACGCACCTGGCATAAACACTAAATAACGGGAAGGCAATGTAATATCGGTGGTCAGGCGAGCGCCTTTTGTTCCTAAAGGATCTTTAACCACTTGTACAATTAAATCTTGGCCTTGGTGGACTAATTGCGCAATATCACGAACATTAAACTTTTTCTGCTCTTCACCTGCGATACATTCAGTGTGAGGCATAATATCAGAAGCATGTAGAAAAGCGGCTTTATCTAGCCCGATGTCAATAAATGCAGCTTGCATCCCGGGTAATACGCGACTTACCCGACCTTTGTAGATGTTTCCGACGATACCTCGTTTCGCTTCTCTTTCGACATGAATTTCTTGAAGTATGCCTCCACGAATATAAGCAACCCGAGTTTCAGATGGCGTCACATTCACTAATAACTCTGCTGTCATGAAATCTCCTTCTCATTAGCTAGAGACGAAAATTGAGCTATCAATGCTTCGGTTTCGACAAGAGGTAATCCGACAACAGCATGATAACTCCCCTCAATCCGTTGAACAAAACGGCCTCCTTTTCCTTGAATACCGTAAGCACCAGCTTTATCCATTGGCTCTCCTGACTCAATATACGCGCTAATCTCACTCTCTGTCATCTTTCGAAAAGTGACGTGTGTGACGACTAATTGACTCAATGTGCGTGTTTTATTAGAGATAGCAATTGCCGTCATCACTTGATGAGTTGCACCTGAAAGTGAACGTAGAATTTGTGCTGCATGGGCTTTATCTCGCGGTTTTTCAAGAATATGACCATCATGAACCACAATGGTATCCGAGCCTAGAACAGGATAATCATAAGGTGCTTGTCGTACACCTTCTTGTGATTTTTCTTTTGCCAAACGAAGGACATAATCTTCTGGTGATTCACCTTGTTGCCAAATTTCATCAATAGCAGGGGTGATAATACTAAACTCAACATCTAATAACGCGAGAAGTTCACGTCTTCTTGGTGAGCTGGATGCAAGATAAAGCGTGGTCACAGATAATGTCCTCATGACGGTAACGCAAAAGAGACCGCCATAAGCCAATTAACTTAGTGAACTGAAAACTGGTGACGGACTTTGCGAAGTAAAAAATAAAGCCATGGCCAAAGAATACCACTGACTGGGCTATTCCAGAATACTTGAGGGTGAAAAGTCACTGGTGAAAGTAAAAATTCTGCCCAAAATACAGTAAGATCGACAACCACCACACTAAACATTATCACTAAGGCTTGTTGCCATAACGCTAAATTACAAAAAAGCTGATATTTAAAAGCAATAACATAACTCACTAACGTATAAGCAAGAGCATTCACGCCTAAGGTTGTTCCTTGAACTAAGTCCATAACCATACCCAATACAAATGCAGTTCCTACACTGACACGATGAGGGATCGCGGTTATCCAATAAATCAGAAACAACATTGGCCAAATAGGTCGATACACTTCTAATTGTTCTGGCCACGGCATAATCTGCAAAACAAGTGCAATAAGAAAAGAGAGCCAAACAATCCAACGCCCACGACTTTGATAAGGATTCATCGAGGTTACCTACTTCTTGTTGTACTAGGTGTAGCAGGTGTTGTGGCTGGCGGAGTTGTTCCATTACTTGCCTCTGGCGTATTGTCTAATGGCTCTTGAGACATAGAACGAGGAAGTGGAGGCCCTGCTTGCTCATAATTAGGTAAAACTTGTGGCATCAATTGCATTAGGCGCTCATTCGCAGCGTGATACACCTCTGAAGGCAACGGAGGCTCCCCTGTTTTATCTGATGCATTCCATAATAAAAGTAAATAACGTAAACGCTGTAATTCAGCAGAAGGACGAACATTAATCACAGAATAAGCTCGTTGATTATCAACCTTAACTGAAGCAACAACACCAACTGGATACCCCTCAGGGAAACGCCCTCCAAGACCTGAGGTAACTAAAACATCTCCCACACGAATATCAATATTAGCGGGTAAAGCTTCAAGTAATAAATCATCCGCACAACCTGCACCTGAGGCAATTACGCGAATATCATTACGTAAAACTTGCACTGGTAACGCATGAGAGGTATCACAAATTAATAGCACTCGGCTCGTAAGCTCACTTACGGCAATGACTTGACCTACAACACCTTTATCACTAATAACCGGCTGTCCTTCATAGACGCCATCATTAGTTCCTTTATCAATAACCACTTGATCTCGATAAGGCGTACTATTGCCAGACAGAACTTGTGTGACTGTCATTTGTTCATTTTGGCGAAGAGGTGAACCAAGTAATTCTCGTAAACGGGCATTCTCTTGCTTAAATTGCTCTAGTAGTTGGCTTTCTCCACTGCGAACTAACAACTCTTTTCTTAAAGCTTGGTTTTCAAATTGTAAACGCTCACGCGTTGCAAACGTTTCAGAAATTTGATCGAGGAAACGACGTGGACCATTTGCAAGAAAATAGAAGGGACTAACAGCAGTATCAAGATACTGGCGGACTTTAGAAAATGCACCAATACGGTTATCAGCAATCAATAAAGAGATAGCGACAACCACGGCGATTATTAATCTTAGTTGCAGGGAAGGGCCCCGACTAAAAATTGGCTTCATAAACTCTAAGATCACTCACACGGAGAAATTAAAAAACAGGCGTTAGTATTCTCACCAAGGGGGAATCCATTCTCCCTTGTTAGAATTAATCTCAATCTTCGCTAAACAGATCGCCACCGTGCATATCGATCATTTCTAATGCTTTGCCACCACCACGCGCAACACAGGTCAGTGGATCTTCAGCAACAATTACAGGAATACCCGTTTCTTCCATTAATAAACGATCAAGGTTACGTAATAACGCACCACCGCCTGTTAACACCATGCCGCGCTCTGAAATATCAGACGCCAACTCTGGAGGGCATTGCTCTAACGCAACCATAACAGCACTAACGATGCCAGTTAATGGTTCCTGTAATGCTTCAAGGATTTCATTAGAGTTTAATGTAAAGCTACGAGGTACACCTTCTGCAAGGTTACGACCACGAACTTCGATCTCATTAACTTCATCAGAAGGATAAGCGGAACCAATATCGTGTTTGATACGTTCTGCGGTTGCTTCACCAATTAATGAGCCGTAGTTACGACGTACATAATTAATGATAGCCTCATCAAAACGGTCACCACCGATACGGACAGAAGATGAATAAACCACACCGTTTAATGAAATAACGGCGACTTCTGTTGTACCACCACCGATATCCACAACCATTGAGCCAGTTGCTTCAGAAACAGGTAAGCCGGCACCGATTGCCGCAGACATTGGTTCTTCAATTAAGAAGACTTCACGCGCACCCGCACTTAATGCTGATTCACGAATAGCTCTGCGTTCTACTTGAGTTGCTCCAACAGGGACACATACCAACACACGAGGACTTGGACGCATAAAGCTATTGTTATGAACCTGTTTTATGAAGTGCTGAAGCATTTTTTCGGTTACATAAAAATCAGCAATCACACCGTCTTTCATTGGACGGATAGCAGCGATATTCCCAGGTGTACGCCCTAACATCTGTTTGGCTTCATGCCCTACAGCTGCAACACTTTTTGATGTGCCAGCGCGATCTTGACGAATAGCGACGACGGAGGGTTCATCGAGAACAATACCCTGTCCTTTGACATAAATGAGGGTATTGGCGGTACCCAAGTCAATAGACAAATCGTTGGAAAACATGCCACGAAATTTTTTAAACATACGAAAGGATAATCCTGCAAGCCGGGACGGAAAAATCCGTCTACTCTATCAACCACAATAAGCAGCGACAAGGCGCGATTCACTACTTAGATTAAAGTGGACACGTAAATAATCATAAAGGCACAATATTCTACGTTACTTTTCCCAATTGGAGCAGAAAAAAACTGCATAAAAATGGGCTAATTAGAACGATTAACGCATAATTTCAATCCTACGCTGTTCATATTTAACTTATGTAACAATACAAACAACGCTTCTATCAATAAAGAAAAATCTGACTTCGTTGCCAAACTGTGACTCAAAAGCATCACTGCAAGTTCAAATAAAATTTATTCATTTGAATAAGCACAATTACTCTATTGATATTAAATAGTGTTTCACCGACAAAACTTGACTGAAAAAATAATAAAAGTATCCACCTCGAATACTTCATAAACAACGCATTATCTTTATTTCGAACCACAAAGGGAAATGCTTATTTTTATCCCATCATCAAACATTAACGGTGTTATCTAATAACCAAGATATAAAACTCAGAATAATCTCTGTACCAATAAACGTAGAACCCCCGTTTATACACTAAAAAAGGATTATTTGTCTCATTATTACAATAGATATTGTGCACAATCACGACGAGATCTAAAAAATCACTTATCATGAAACAAATAGAAATCGATAAGGGGTCAAGATGAAAGCATTATTAGTTGAACAGCACGACGATAAACTCAATGCCAATGTGCAAGATATCGATGAAAAAATATTGCCTATTCATGAAGTTATTGTCGACATTCATTATTCTACACTGAATTATAAAGATGGGTTAGCGATCACTGGAAAAGGAAAAATACTACGCCAACTTCCAATGGTTCCAGGGATCGACTTTTCAGGTGTCGTTCATCACAGTGAAGATCCTCGTTTTCATATTGGCCAACATGTTTTATTAACGGGTTGGGGTGTAGGGGAAAATCATTGGGGTGGCCTTGCTCAAAAAGCAGGTGTAAAAGGTGATTGGCTCACTGCTGTACCTGAAGGACTATCTTTAAAAAATGCCATGATAATTGGTACAGCAGGCTTTACGGCTATGCTTTGTGTTATGGCATTAGAACAAGGTGGCATAACGCCTAAAAGTGGTGATATTTTAGTTACAGGCGCCAGTGGAGGTGTGGGAAGTACTGCCATTAGTTTGCTAACAGCTTTAGGCTACCAAGTTACTGCATTAAGTGGCAGAGCCAGCAACCATGACTATTTACGCAAACTTGGCGCCCAAAATATTATCACTCGCGAAGAGTTTGAATCTGCGGGCAGAGCTTTAGATAAACAACGCTGGGCGGGTGCAATTGATACTGTAGGTGGACAAATTCTTGCTAAGATTTTGTCGCAAACAAACTATAACGGAACAGTCGCAGCTTGTGGGTTGGCGGGTAGCTTTTCTTTACCAACGACCGTGATGCCTTTTATTTTACGAAATGTTCGATTACAAGGCGTCGATTCTGTTTATTTTCCAGCGGAAAAACGCGCCCAAGTTTGGCAACGTTTACTAAAATTACTGCCAGAAACATTCTATCAACAAGCAATGACAGAAATTACGCTTGATGAAGTTCCACGTTATGCTCAAATGATTATGGATAATCAAGTGACTGGTAGAACGTTAGTAAAACTCTAATTTGTCGGTTTTACCTGCTTATTTCTGGCATTAATTCACTTCATTTAGTGCCAGAATGAGCGTCTTTTTGTATAAACAGGTGATAAAATTGTGATGCAGATCACACTTTCAACATATATTAACGATTCATCTCAAAGAAGTTCAGATTTCCAGTGACATCAATAAATAACGTGATGTTATGATTATTTTTTCATCACCGGTTTATTTTGCTTTCTTACGTTTACAATCTTGTAAAAACTTTTAACTTTTCATCAAAATAACCCCTTCCTTCCCTGATTAGACCAGTATTTTGCTGTTATCTTCTGTGAAATGTCTATAATGTCGGACTTTGTGATATGTATCGTAACATTGGATACAATAAAAGATGACAAAACGAAAAGCACAGGTTATTTTGTCATTTCGTTGACGAATTGACGGAGATAGAAGCATAATGTCGGAAAATTTTCATATTTTGCTCCTGAATGGTCCGAATCTAAACCTGCTTGGAACAAGAGAGCCGGAAACCTACGGACACTTAACTCTGGATGATATCGTTCAAAGTTTGTCAGCAGATGCTCAGGCATTAAATGTGAAACTTAGCCATTTTCAGTCTAATGCTGAATTTGAGCTGATAAATAAAATTCATGCGGCGCGGGGAAATACCGATTACATATTAATCAACCCTGCAGCTTTCACGCATACCAGTGTTGCACTGCGTGATGCATTATTAGGGGTGAATATTCCATTTATTGAAATTCACCTATCCAATGTCTACAGTCGGGAGCCTTTCCGTCACCACTCATATCTCTCTGATATCGCAACAGGCGTAATCTGTGGATTAGGTGCAGAAGGTTATCGATTTGCTTTACAGGCAGCGGTCAGCCGTTTGTCTTAATAAAAAACATCAAAAAAGAGTACGGAATCAACTCATGGATATTCGTAAAATTAAAAAACTGATCGAGCTAGTCGAAGAGTCTGGCATTTCTGAACTAGAAATTTCTGAAGGTGAAGAGTCAGTACGTATCAGTCGTAATACTGGTCTTCAGGGTCAAATGGCTCCTCAGCAATATTTTGCGGCACCAGCGGCACCTCAACCTGCGTTAGCAAATGCTGTTGCGCCAGTAGCACCAGAAACTCCAGCAGCGACTCCAACGCAAGAAATCAGTGGTCACGTTGTTCGTTCACCAATGGTCGGAACGTTCTATCGCTCACCAAGCCCTGAAGCTAAGAAATTTGTTGAAGTCGGTCAGCAAGTCAATGTCGGCGATACTCTGTGCATCGTTGAAGCAATGAAAATGATGAATCAGATTGAATCTGATAAAGCGGGTGTTGTTAAAACTATCCTTTGCCAAGATGGCGACAATGTTGAGTTTGACGCTCCACTCTTTGTTATCGAATAACGAGGCAGGTCCATGCTAGAAAAAATCCTCATTGCCAACCGTGGTGAGATAGCACTGCGTATCCTAAGAGCATGTAAAGAGCTTGGGATCAAAGCAGTTGCCGTTCACTCCACAGCAGACCGTGATTTAAAACACGTTCTGCTGGCAGACGAGACTATCTGTATTGGTCCCGCTGCTTCAGCAAAAAGTTACCTAAATATCCCTGCAATCATTGCAGCGGCTGAGATCAGTGGCGCACAAGCCATTCATCCAGGATACGGTTTCCTGTCTGAAAATGCTGATTTTGCAGAGCAAGTTGAACGCTCTGGCTTTATTTTTATCGGCCCAAAAGCTGAAACCATCCGCCTAATGGGTGACAAAGTTTCAGCCATTGAAGCGATGAAAAAAGCAGGTGTTCCATGTGTACCAGGATCAGACGGTCCTTTAGGTAACGACTCTGCAAAAAATATTGAAATTGCTAAACGTATTGGCTACCCAGTTATCATCAAAGCTTCTGGCGGCGGTGGTGGACGCGGTATGCGAGTTGTCCGTTCTGAAAAAGATCTGGAACAATCAATTATAATGACGCGTGCGGAAGCAAAAGCGGCATTTAGCAACGACATGGTATATATGGAAAAATACCTTGAAAACCCACGCCACATTGAAATTCAAGTCATGGCTGATGGTCAAGGTAATGCTATTTATTTGGCTGAACGTGATTGCTCAATGCAACGTCGTCACCAAAAAGTAGTTGAAGAAGCACCAGCACCGGGTATTACCCCTGAAATCCGTAAAAATATCGGCGAACGCTGTGCGAACGCATGTATTGAAATCGGTTATCGTGGTGCGGGCACTTTCGAATTCCTGTATGAAAATGGTGAATTCTACTTTATTGAGATGAACACCCGTATTCAGGTGGAACATCCAGTAACAGAAATGATCACTGGCATCGACTTAATTAAAGAACAGTTACGCATTGCATCTGGCTTACCTTTATCAGTAACGCAAGATCAAGTTAATGTTCATGGTCATGCAATTGAATGTCGTATCAACGCAGAAGATCCAAAAACGTTCATGCCAAGCCCGGGAACTATTACTCGTTTCCACTCACCAGGTGGATTTGGCGTACGTTGGGAATCGCATATTTACGCAGGTTATACTGTTCCACCTCACTATGATTCAATGATTGGTAAATTGATCACTTACGGTGAAACACGCGAAATCGCGATCTCTCGCATGAAGAATGCGTTGGCAGAACTTATCATTGACGGTATCAAAACCAATGTTGAGTTACACCAGTTCATTATGAATGATGAGCAATTCCAAAAAGGTGGTACCAACATTCACTACCTTGAAAAACGTTTAGGTTTAGCTGAGAAGTAATTTTTTTCACTTAACCAGAAAAGGCATAGTTTAATCACTATGCCTTTTTTATTGCTGATTTTCTGATAAGCATCTATTTAATAGGAAACCCTTTAAAGGGTTTTATTTCTCGAATGCTAAAACTGGTGTTCATCTCTTTGATATTGCCAATTGCTCGTACTTTCATCATGGAAACGTTATGAAAATCTTCCATGTCTTTAACGACCAATTGCAACATATAGTCATATCGCCCTGAAATATTATGGCAAGAAATCACATTATCAATCTTCATTATCTCTTGTTCAAAGTGCGCCATATTATCTTCAGAATGCAAATCTAACGTAATATTCATAAAGGCATAAAAATTAAACCCTAAGTGCTTAGGGTCAATGATGGCGCGATAATTCTTGATCACTCCCTTTTCTAATGCCTTAAGTCGCTTCCAGCAAGCCGGTGGGGATAAAAAAACACGCTTAGCAATTTCCGCATTATTTAATCGCCCTTCTTCTTGTAACAACTTAAGTATCCCCATATCCGTTTTGTCAAGATCCATCCTATTTGCACCTCTGTGACATTAATCAAAATAACGTTTTTATCAAAGATAATTAATTCATAGCTCAATTTTAGCGAATTTTATTAATAAATAAGTCTGTATTGCTTCCAATATGGAGAAATAATTAATCACACTAATTGCTAAAATTATTCTCGAAGTATCGTTATTCAGCTAATACAAAATGATTAGAAATCATGTTCCAAAAATAAACTTAACAAAACAAATACTATAAATTTTACTTTCACATGGGATCACATGTATGACTTTATTAGAACAAAAAGTTGATAAGGCCTCTCTCTCAAAAGAAGAATGGAAAAAATTAACTCGATTTGATAATACTGATATGGGGTGGATTATTATCAGTATTGGGATGGCAATTGGTGCTGGTATTGTGTTTTTACCTGTGCAAGTTGGCTTAATTGGGTTATGGGTGTTTTTACTCTCTTCTATTATTGGCTACCCTGCCATGTATCTCTTTCAACGCTTATTTATTAATACCCTTGCCGATTCTAAAGAATGTAAAGACTACCCAAGTGTTATCGAAGGTTATCTTGGTAAAAACTGGGGAATGTTTTTAGGATTACTTTACTTCTTAATGTTAGTGATTTGGATTTTTGCTTATCCAACAGCACTGACTAATGATACAGCATCTTACCTACACACCTTTGGCGTAACAGAAGGATTACTATCAGAAAACCCTTTTTATGGCTTAATTCTTATCTCTTTTCTCGTCTTAATTGCATCACGAAGTGAAGAGTTATTATTTAAAATCTCAAGCTTTATGGTGTTATCTAAATTACTCGTTGTATTTGCATTGGGTGTCATGATGATAAGCATGTGGGATCTGTCGAAAAATATCGATACCTTTCCGCCTTTTAGCCTATTAATTAAAAACGCCATTATTACACTACCTTTCACACTGACTTCTATTCTCTTTATTCAATCTCTTAGCCCGATGGTTATTTCTTATCGAGCTAAAAATAAATCAATTGAAGTCGCTCGTTATAAAGCCTTAAGAGCTATGAATATCTCTTTCGGTACACTATTTTGTGTTGTCTTCTTCTATGCTGTTTCTTTTACCTTTGCTATCGGCCATGACGAAGCAGTTAAAGCCTATGAGCAGAATATTTCGGCCTTAGCAATTGCAGCACAATTTATTGAAGGTGATGCGGCTAAATATGTCACTCCTGTTGGTGTTGCACTCAACATATTTGCTTTAATGACTGCATTCTTTGGCGTTTATCTAGGCTTTAAAGAAGCAGTGCAAGGCTTAGTCATGAATGCTCTTACCCGCATTATTCCCGCAGAAAAAATTAATCAGAAAATCCTCACATTATGTATTGTAATTTTTACTGTAGTTATTGCATGGGGTGCAATTGTTCTTAATTTGCCAGTATTAATGTTCACTTCAATCTGCAGCCCTATTTTCGGGATTGTAGGTTGTCTTATTCCTGCTTATTTAGTTTACAAAGTACCTTCATTGCATCGTTATAAAGGTGGATCACTGTATTTGATTATCTTTACGGGCATTCTGCTTTGTATTTCCCCTTTCTTAAAATTTATTTAATTAAATTAGACGTATTAAAGGTTTACCATGAAATATAACTTTGATGAAATTATAGATAGAAAAGATACTGATGCTTTAAATTATGATGGTTGGCGCCAATATATTTTTAAGGCAGATAAAGATGCACAATTCGCCTTTGCTGATAATGAGTTTATTAGAATGTGGGTAGCGGATATGGATTTTTCTACTCCGCCTGAAGTTCTTGAGGCCATTAAAGCACGCCTAGATAGAAAAATATTAGGTTATACCAAAGTATATGATGATGAGTATTACCAAATATTTAAAGATTGGTGCCAAAGACATTACGATTGGGAAATTGATCCGAGTGAAATTGTATTATCTCCAGGTATCATTCCTGCATTAAACCGCCTAGTACCTTTATTAATAAAAGAAGATGAAAGTATCCTTATTCAAACACCTTCTTATACACCATTTAAACAAGCGGGAGACTATAATTCTCGCCAAGTGATCTACTCTGATTTATTAGAAAAAGACGGTGAATACTCTATTGATTTTGCAGATATGGAACGCAAAATTAAGGATAAATCACTTAATATTAAGCTCTTTATTTTATGTAATCCTCAAAATCCAACAGGTAAAGTGTGGACTGAAGAAGAGCTCATTAAGATGGGAAAACTCTGTGTTGAAAATGATATTTGGATGATATCAGATGAAATACATTGTGATTTATTGCGTAACGGAGTGTCACACACTCCTATTGCTAAACTCTTCCCTCATTATGAGAAAATTGTTACCTGTATGGCACCAAGCAAGACATTTAATCTTGCAGGTAATCTAATGTCCCATATCTTTATTAAGAATGAAGAAGTAAAAAAAGAATGGCTTCGCCTTTATGATGACTTTATTTCGCCATTAAGTTTAGTTGCAACAAAAGCTGCTTATTCTCAATGTGATGAATGGTTAAAAGCACTAAGAAACTATCTCGATGATAACTTTAAATTAGTACAAGAATTTACTCAGGCCCATTTTCCAAAAGCAAACTTTAAAATACCTGATTCGACCTATTTAGCATGGATTAATTTGACTGAATATTTACCTGAAAATGTCGATAACCAACAACTTTCACTCTATTTTGCCAATAAAACAGGCATTTTATTAGAAGGTGGAAATATGTTTGTAAGTAATGGTGATAACTATATTCGTATTAATCTTGCTTGCCCTCGCACCATTATCAAAGAAGGCCTAGAAAGAATAAAAAATGCCCTTTAATTTTTAATTTATGAGATGAGTAAAACAAAGAAGAGCACCACATTTGATCAATCTATTTCAATGTCTGCTCTTCTTTTTTCCTATTTCAATTATCTTAAACATTCTATTTATGGTGATTATTTCAACACTTCATTTCTCAATTAATATAAAAAACCATCTCTATTTTTATTGCCCCATTAAATAGAGACTCAACAACAATCCTTTTAAAACAGTAAGATAGTCGGTTTTTAATATTCCCTCATGACTTTGTGATTAATTTTCACTGAATCAACACGCACTTTCCCGTACAATCCTCCCATTCATTTTTAACCCTATTAAGATTAGGAGAACAGATGGACAAACGTTTTGTTCAGGCCCACAAAGAAGCCCTTTGGGCCCTAATTTTAACTTTTATTTATTTGTTGGGTTGGCTAATTACCGCCTATTTACCTGATAACACACTAGGCATTACTGGTTTACCTATTTGGTTTGAGCTTTCATGCTTATTCTTACCTGTTTTGTTTTTTCTATTGTGCTATCTGATGGTGCGCTACTTTTTCAAAGATATGCCGTTAGGAGATGAGCATGACGATGCAAACTGAGGTCATAGTGCCACTGATTGGCTACCTTCTGTTGGTCTTTCTGCTGTCGGCTTATGCTTATCGTAAGCGTGAAAAAGGCGAGTTTCTTAACGAATATTTTCTGGGTAATCGCTCCATGGGGGGCTTCGTGTTAGCTATGACTATCACTGCCACTTATGTTAGTGCGAGCTCCTTTATCGGTGGGCCGGGTGCTGCCTATAAATATGGTATTGGTTGGGTATTGCTTTCGATGATCCAACTGCCCGCAATTTGGCTATCCCTTGGAGTATTAGGAAAAAAATTCGCCATTTTAGCGCGTCGTTATAATGCCGTTACCTTAAACGACATGCTATATGCACGTTACAAAAGTCGTTTTCTCGTTTGGTTTGCCAGTTTAAGTCTATTAGTTGCTTTTGTCGGTGCCATGACAGTGCAATTTATCGGCGGCGCACGTCTATTAGAAACCGCAGCCGGCATCCCTTATGAGTTTGGCTTACTTATCTTTGGGATCTCGATTGCACTGTACACCGCAATTGGTGGATTTAGGGCTAGCGTATTAAACGATGCATTACAAGGCCTTGTAATGCTACTCGGTACCTTTATCCTACTGGTTGCCATTATCTATAAAGCGGGTGGTTTAGATATTGCGATACAAAAACTCAATGCCATCGATCCTGCATTAACCTCACCTCAAGGTGCGGATGGCATTCTAACGGGGCCTTTTATGGCTTCATTCTGGGTACTGGTCTGTTTTGGTGTAATAGGCTTGCCACATACTGCAGTACGTTGTATCTCTTACAAAGACAGTAAAGCCATGCATAAAGGGATTATTATTGGCACTATTGTGATGTCATTACTAATGTTTGGAATGCACTTTGCTGGCGCATTAGGTCGGGCCATCATTCCTGATCTGACTGTCCCTGATCAGGTTATCCCAACGTTAATGGTTGAAGTATTACCACCTATTGCAGCAGGTATTTTCCTTGCAGCACCTATGGCTGCCATTATGTCTACGATTAATGCGCAACTATTACAATCTTCAGCAACGTTAGTCAAAGATCTCTATCTCAATATCGCCCCTCATGCGATCACTAATGAGAAACGTATCTCTCGTTTATCGAGCCTTTCGACCTTGATTTTAGGTGTGCTACTGCTGTTTGCTGCATGGAACCCACCATCAATGATTATTTGGCTTAATTTACTCGCTTTTGGTGGCCTACAAGCTGTTTTCTTATGGCCTCTAGTTCTTGGCCTTTATTGGGAAAAAGCAAACCGTTATGGCGCTATTGCAGGCATGATCACAGGCGCCACACTTTATGCCACTCTTGCGACATTTAATATCCAAATAGCCGGATTCCACCCTATTGTTCCTTCACTGTTATTGAGCTTAGTGGCATTTCTTGTTGCTAATCGATTTGGAGAGCATACTCTGCCACAATCAACATCATTACAGTGAGTTCGTTTTTAAAGAGATTAATTATGCCTTGGATACAATTAAGACTTAATGCAACTGCTGCCAATGCCGAAGCTATTGGTGATGAGTTAGTTGAAAGCGGTGCCGTTTCAGTGACTTTCCAAGATAGTCACGATACCCCTATATTTGAACCTTTACCGGGTGAAACTCGCCTGTGGGGTGATACTGACGTTATCGGTTTATATGATGCAGAAACTGACATGAAAATCGTTGTGGCAATGTTAGAAAATACGCCATTACTCGGTCAAGGCTTCCTGCACAAAGTTGAACAACTCGAAGATAAAGATTGGGAACGTGAATGGATGGATAACTTCCACCCAATGCGCTTTGGTGAGCGTTTATGGATTTGCCCAAGTTGGCGTGAAGTGCCTGATCCTAATGCCGTCAACGTCATGCTAGACCCAGGTCTTGCATTTGGTACGGGTACCCACCCTACTACCTCATTATGCCTTCAGTGGCTTGATGGTTTAGATTTAGAAGGTAAAACGGTTATCGACTTTGGTTGTGGTTCTGGGATTTTAGCAATTGCAGCCTTAAAATTAGGCGCAGCTAAAGCAATTGGTATTGATATCGACCCACAAGCCATCCAAGCAAGCCGTGATAATGCGCAACGTAATGGCGTATCTGACGCACTTACACTGTATCTTGCAAAAGACCAGCCTGAGAACCTCAGTGCTGATGTTGTTGTAGCAAATATTTTAGCGGGTCCATTGCGTGAACTTGCACCCGTTATCAGTACACTGCCTCGTCAGGGTGGGCATTTAGGTCTTTCTGGTGTATTAGCGACACAAGCAGAAGGCGTAGCAGCTGCCTATGAAGGATTATTTAACTTAGATCCTGTTGCAGAGAAAGAAGAGTGGTGTCGTATTACCGGTGTGAAAAAATAACACAGAACAAATATTAACCAAAGTGAGATAATCTCATTGCGTTAAAATTTCACTTAATTATTGTTTATCAGGCATTAATCACATTTTTGCCTGATAAACTCTACTTAGTTCCACTTGTTTATCAATTCTATATCATCAAATTTTAATTTTTTAAAAACACATAACATTATGTTTTTATTAATTAAATAATCAATTCATAAAAAATCAAGTGTAAAAAAGTAACTTTTTTTCGCAATTTGGTTAAACTTTGTCCTTTCATATCTGGCAAAAAATGCGTAATATACGCGCCCTTGCAGTCACAGTTTGGCCCTCTTTTCATCTATGCGAATCGGACAGTATCAGTTAAAAAATTGCCTTATCGCGGCTCCCATGGCTGGCGTTACAGACCGACCTTTTCGGTCGCTTTGCTATGATATGGGTGCGGGTATGACAGTTTCTGAAATGCTTTCTTCCAATCCTCAGGTTTGGCAGACAGACAAGTCTCGGTTACGAATGGTACATAGTGATGAATTGGGGATCCGCTCCGTACAAATTGCAGGAAGTGATCCCGTTGATATGGCGGCTGCTGCGAAAATAAACGCAGATAGTGGCGCTCAAATTATCGACATTAACATGGGTTGCCCTGCAAAAAAGGTGAATAAAAAGCTAGCGGGTTCAGCACTACTTCGTCATCCCGACCTTGTCGCAGAGATCCTCTCTGCTGTGGTTAACGCGGTAGACGTACCTGTTACTCTCAAGATCCGTACTGGCTGGTCACCTGATGAACGTAACTGTGTAGAGATTGCCAAATTGGCTGAACGTTGTGGTATTCAGGCTCTCACTATTCATGGGCGTACACGCGAGTGTTTGTTCAAAGGGGAAGCCGAATACGACAGCATTCGGACAGTTAAGCAGAATGTTTCTATTCCCATTATTGCGAATGGAGACATAACAGACCCGCTAAAAGCCAGAGCAGTATTAGACTACACTGGAGCCGATGCTTTGATGATCGGTCGCGCTGCTCAGGGAAGACCCTGGATCTTTCGGGAAATCCAGCACTATCTGGACACAGGTGAACTGTTGCCCCCTCTACCGATTGTAGAGGTGCAACAAATAATGCAAAAGCATGTGCGTGAGTTGCACGACTTTTACGGTCAAGGCAAAGGAACTCGCATTGCACGCAAGCATGTCTCTTGGTATCTCAAGGAACATGCCCCTGATGACCAGTTTCGGCGCTCCTTCAACGCCATAGAGGATGCCAGCGAACAGCTGGAGGCGTTGGAAGCATATTTCGAAAATTTTTTGCGTAAATAAATAAAAGAGCTGACAGAACTATGTTCGAACAACGCGTAAATTCAGACGTACTAACAGTTGCCACCGTAAATTCACAAGATCAGGTGACCCAAAAACCTTTACGTGACTCAGTTAAACAAGCACTGAAGAACTATTTTGCTCAATTAAACGGTCAAGATGTTAATGACTTATATGAGCTAGTATTGGCTGAAGTTGAACAGCCATTGTTGGACATGGTAATGCAGTACACCCGTGGCAACCAAACGCGTGCAGCACAAATGATGGGCATTAACCGCGGCACACTGCGTAAGAAACTGAAAAAATACGGCATGAACTGATCCTAGTCAGTTAAGTCTATTTTTATAAAAAGCCTTTTCTGGTTTTCCAGAAAAGGCTTTTTTGTTGCTTGTTCTTCACGCTTTATCTATAAAGTTAATGAGCATGTTACCATATTCGGTAACATAGCATCATGTTACCATATTTGGTAACATGTTATTCATGCCATAAAATCATAAGAGCCAAAAGATGAATAAAGACATCATAAGTGTCATTACAGGCGATATTATCGATTCTAAAAATATCTCCATCCCAAACTATGACCTGATGCTCTACACTTTGGAGCAGACAGTTCAATTACTCTCAGAACAGTTACCAATTAAATATGATCGATACCGCGGTGATTCTTTCCAGATTGTTTGCTTACAAGCAGGGGATGCTATCAAAGTCGCTATTGTCATCCAATTAGCACTAAAAACGTCAAATCTAGAAATCAGTGCTCGTCAAAGTATTGGCATCGGCAAAATTGACTCATTGCGTAATGATGTAAGAACCTCAATTGGTGAGGCCTTTATTTTATCTGGCGAAGGACTCGATAAAATGAAAGATGAAATTTTGACAATATCGACATCTAGCTCAGATTTTCAACAAAATATTACCTTAGTTACTAAGTATTTAAATATACAACTCAAAGAAATTACTCGAGCACAAGCGCAAGTTTTACTTAAATACATGGTCAATAAAGATAAATCTCACTATGCTATCGCTGATGAATTAAAAAAATCGAGAAGTAATATTACTAGATTATTAAATGCTAGCCACTACCAGTTAATAGATGAATATATTCAATACTTTAATTATTTAATTAACAAGGTTTATTGATATGTATAATTTCGCGCTTCTTATTTCTCTCTATATTGCTCATATTGCTTTTGATTTTTATTTACAACCTAAAGCATGGATAGAAGCGCGAAATACTCTACATTACAAATCTAAAAAACTTTACCTACACTCGCTACTGCAAGGAGGGATAACCTTTATTATTCTAGTTTTAATGACGGAGATAAGTTTTGGTTCTATTTTTATTTACAGTGTAACTGTATTAATAACACACTATCTTTTTGATCTTGGAAAATCCTATACTGATAACTCTTTAAGATGGTTTATTACTGATCAAGCTCTTCATTTATTCGTAATTACCTTTTTATGGATAATATTGATTGATCAAAATACTCAGATATTCCATGAACTTAGTTTTAAAAACATTAACTATAAATATTTGATTGTTATTCTTGCCTACATCATTATTTTAAAGCCGATTTCCATCCTTATTTATATGTTACTCAAAAAATGGACACCTGTCGCAGAGGAAGGCTCAACGCTCGTTTCTGCTGGTCAATCTATTGGTTATTTGGAAAGAATGCTTATTTTAACTTTCATTCTTTTAAACCAATTTGCAGCAATTGGTTTTTTACTAGCAGCCAAATCTATATTTAGATTTGGTGAGTTACAAAATGACCAAGATAAAAAACTAACAGAATATGTTATGTTGGGTACACTTATTAGCTTTAGCATCTCCATCCTTACTGGGCTTGCCACAACATACCTAGTAACTCAATTACCCATAGGTAAATAACCCATCAACTGTCTGAAATAAACGTTATATTCTCTGATGGAAACCCTGCCGGAAATGACTGGCAACATATTCGTTTTGATAACACACCTTCTAAAAATCCCGTCAGATTTTCTGCAATAAACTCTACCTCAGAGGCTCTGGATGGAATAATCGCTATTGTCCATAAATTGCTATTATTGGATGAAACAACCCAAAAAAGCGTATCTCCATTATCTGTCTCCCCAATAGGCAAAAGCCCATTACTTTTAGGGTACAGATGAAAAGTATAATAATCAGGATCGTCCTGTATTAACGAATCAAAATCCTTAAGGATTGCCTCTTTTTGCTGAAAGAAATTAAGATAGTCATCCTCACTAAATGGATTAAACAACGTAATAAAATTGGCTATTTGCCCTGATCCATATTGTGAAACAAATTCAATATAGTCTTGAGGAAAGGTGTATTGATTATCAATAAATGGCCACTCCTTACCTTCTCCTCGATTTATCGGACATAAAGGTATTGGTAACCACTGATTTAACGCAGTTAACATTCTATCCTCACTAATTTGATATCCATTTTATCGCTCAATTTATGGTATTTTGTCTTTACCATCTTTTTATCATAACTCAGCCCATTTTTATCACTTTAGCTACGTGATAGAAATGTGACACGAATAAGACCATAATAATGACAACACCTTCACATACCATTACTTTTATTGATAGTGCTTATCCTAAACCTCATGCAATCAAAGAATTTGCCTGGTCTGGACGATTAGATAAACATGGGCAACTTTGGTTTGATCTTCACCTTAGAAGTGCTGATTATTATTTAAGTGAGGGTGAGGATTATTGTGCAGATATAGATGATGATGAGTCAGAGGATGAACAAGAATATACCAGCCTTGCACACTGGCAAGATCAAATCGTTTGGGATAATTATCACTGCTGTACTCTCTCTTCCACTTATTGGTCTGACGATCAAGGTATTTTACTCAGCACAGGAAATACACCGTTCGATTTTGATAGCTTTATTCATCATCAATTTAATGTTGATATTGTTCCTCAAATTAATAGTGATACCGATGAGGATGAAGAAAGAGCAGAAGTCCCAGCTTTTAGTCTTTATTTATTAGGTCATGATGAGTGTACAAATCATCGAATTACCTTTCAACGCCAGAAAAATAATACTTTTCATATTGACTGGACAGGTAAAATTGCACTGACTTATGCGGGCTTCGATGAATTTATTCATCAGTTTATTGCAAGATTAGAAAATATTTCTTTTGATGGTTTTTATTTTCCTAAATCTTGGGATTTAGATAAAGCAACGATTGAGTTTAAAAAAGTGCTTGCTCATTTTGAACACTATGAATTCACATTAATTAACCCTAAAAGCCAAATCAAACAATGGAAATTGAGTTATATAGGTGGATCTAAACCGTAAAATTACCTATTTCTAATACTAGTATCAATATTCTATTTAGATAAACATTCCTTTACTAAAAGTTAATGTTTATCTTTATCAGTGAGTTATAAACAATATTATTTTTTATAAGATATAACAATAATAATCATTAACATAAAGTCGTATCTCACATTTTATCTCAACGACACTATTAAGAAACATTTTTCACCCACACTTCCTAAATAACAAAAATTATATTTTGTTTATATTAAATATTTATTATTTAAATCATGGTTTACAAAATGCGTAATTAAACTGTATCTATTAAAAGTCAATATCATGTATTATCTTCGCCATTATTGTTCTCCCTTTAGGTACTATGATGTCTAGCAATTCAGAAATTGACTATTCCAATAATGAATCAAAAAATATCTGTTTTTATATCATGCTATTAATAGGGGCACCTAGTTTTATCGTGCCGGAGTTATCCTTTTTTACTTTACCTATTATTATGTTTTCATCTGTTGCCTATTTTATCTATTTCCTTATTTCTGAAGGTCATGCATCAGAGATAGTTTGGGGGATACTAAAAGGCTTTTTGATCATTATTGTTGCCAGCATTATTCCTTTTATTGGGCCTATTATCCTGATTGGCTGGATAATTTATAATATTGCCAAGGCCGTGGACAGTATAAAAAGTCTTTTTCCTGAAGCCATTTTTAGTATCATTCTCTATGCTTGCTTGGCTTATCCCTTAATTGATTTATTAGCCAGTCGTTATGAAATTAATTATATTCCTCGTATCATTGCTGGTCTTATTTATGTTGTTGTCGCATTTAACTACAATAATCGATTAAAAAAACAAGCCTCATCGACCAAAGATCAACTCTTTAAACTTTCATTAATGTGGATCTCTGCCCCTCTTATCGCCATCTTAATTATTACCATTGTTTCAGCAGTACGTTCAGCCTTTAGAACAGTGATCAGTACAACCACTTCTCCTATTCGAGTGACACAAAACGTCTCAGGTTATGTGCGTGGTGACACAATTGTCAGCAATTACACTCGTGAAGTTTCCAGAACAATTACCACTACCACAACTTCAATATTGCCAGGAGCCGGTGCTGTGACCGCTTCTGTTGCGGGAAACCTTACGCCTAAACAGCAAGATAATACCTCAAAAACATCATCCGAAGTCACCTATATGTCTCTGGCTAAAGTGACTGAATATCAAACAAATAAAGACCAACATTTTTATCATCATAGCGACTTAGATAATAAAAAAATAATACACTTCTATCAAAAAGCGATGAATGTATTGGGTGAACCGTTATTCAATAAAAACGATATTCGCTATTATTTTGATGAAACGGTATTTGGTAAAGGTGATCATGGTGTTGTCTTAACAGAAGATGGCGTTTACTGCGTTCTGAGTAAATTATATGACTCTTTTTATCTTCCTTACGATGATATTGAGAATGTGATTGTCAAAGGAAAAATATCTAAAGAGATTGTTATTACTGATAAAAATAGCGAAATCTATACCATTACATTGACGCAATCGAACAAAGGTGCAGAAAAAATAGCACAACTTATTCGTGAATTTAGCTGTCTTTCATAACATAGCTATTTTCTCGTTTTTTTATTAAGGCAATGAACATCTTTAAATCTGTTTATTGCCTTATTTTATGATGAGCCTCTTTATCCATCATTAATGACCTTCTTGATATCCCTTACTGACACTCCTAACAATGCGCGTACTCCACATTCAAACGCTGTAAATAAAATTTAAATTGCCAATATAGGCATTTGTTTATACAAATATTGTCTATACAATAGACAATATTTATGTTTATCAGGGAATTACAATGACTGCCTTACCTCGAAAAAAAACATGGCAGATTGTCCTTACTATTATTTTAGTTGGGATAAACTTACGCCCCTTTTTAACTGGCCCAGGCCCTGTTATTGACAATATTATTGCTTCAACAGGAATGAGTTATAGCCAAGTCTCATTACTCACGCTATTACCCATGCTTTTAATGGGAATAGGTGCATTAATCGTTCCTTTTTTACAATCTTATATCCAAGTACGTAAAGGGCTGTTAGTGGCGATGTTGATGCTACTTATAGGCTCATTTTCTCGTGCTTATGTTTCTGATGGTCATCAACTATTACTGACAGCACTCTTTTGTGGTTTAAGTGTCGCTTATATTCAAGCGGTATTTCCTGGCATTATTAAAGGATGGTTTGGAAATAGAACACCTATTATGATGGGGTTATATTCCGCCATGTTAATGGGAGGAGGCGCACTAGGTGCTCAACTTTCCCCTATTCTCACCGCCCCCGATGGCCATTGGCAAAGTGCTTTGGCATGGTTTGCGCTTCCTGCTGGTTTTGCATTTGTTGCTATTCTTTTTTCTATAAAAAATAGCGCCACCTCTGCCAATAAAATATCACTAAATACCTTAATTTGGCGTCCTAGAACAGGGTTACTTATCTTAGGGTTTGGTTGTGTTAATGCAGGATATGCTTCAGTGGTGACATGGCTAGCACCTTTCTATCAATCGCTAGGAATGCCAAGCGCCCAAAGTGGCTCTCTAGTCGCTATCCTTTCCCTTTTTCAAGCATCAGCAGCATTAATTATTCCATTTTTAGCGGCTAAAAATCACGATCGGCGTTTTTGGCTAATGCTGACATTAATAAGCCAATTTATCGGATTTGGCGCAATAATGACGATCCCCATGAGTGCGCCTTATCTTTGGAGTATTTTCTTAGGCTGTGGCTTAGGCGGATGTTTTTCCATGATGATGATCGTCGCACTCGATCATATCCCTGATCCCGCGCAAGCTGGTGCACTATCAGCATTAATGCAAGGTGGCGGTTTTATTATTGCCGCATTTGGACCATTGGTTGCTGTACTATTGCGCCAACCTGATGGAAGCTTTACTTATGCATGGGCGTTTCATGCCATTTTAGTGATTATTACGATAGGATTATTTTCACGATTAAACCCACGCCATTACGCAAAAGCCTATCCCGCCAATCACTCTATTTAATCATTTATAAAAAATACACAGATAAAATAAGCGCCTTACTTTTAACAGATAAGGCGCTTATTAAAGAGATAATCAAATATTACTTATGGAGATGATTAAGCAACAATATGTGTTCCTGTTTCACCTTTTAAAGCAGAAGCCAATTTTTCTGGCGTTGTGATAATCACTCTTTTTCCACCAGCAGCTAAAAATGACAAACTCGCTTCAATTTTAGGAAGCATACTGCCCGGAGGGAAATGGCCTTCATGCATATATTGAGTCATTTCTTCAACCGACGTTTCACCTAATGCTTTTTGTTCTGGTTTACCGAAATGAATACAGACTTTTTCAACACCTGTTGTGATGATAAGAATATCTGCATGTAATTCTTTTGCGAGCAATGTTGATGACAGATCTTTATCAATCACGGCATCAACACTTTGGTAATTTCCTTGCTCATTTTTAATGACCGGAATACCACCGCCCCCTACAGCAATCACAACATAGCCACATTCTGATAATGATTTAATTGCATTAGATTCAATTACATGCTGTGGAATAGGAGAAGCAACAACACGACGATAACCACGACCAGAATCTTCAACAAAATACCATTGAGGATTTTCTTGTTGTAATTGCATCATCTCTTGTTCAGAGAAAAATGCACCAATAGGTTTTGTCGGAGAAACAAAATTAGGATCGTTTTTATCTACTTCAACTTGTGTGATAAGGGTGATCGCTTGTTTATTTTGTTGAACACGAAGCTTATTAGTTAACGCTTGTTGTATTAAATAACCAATACCCCCTTGTGTGTCGGCAACACAATTGGCTAATGGTGTTAATGGTAAACCTTCTTGTACATGTGCAACTTCCGCACGGCGTAAATCAAGCCCGACTTGTGGTCCATTGCCATGAGTAAGAACAATATTATACCCTTCAGCCACCATATCACTAATATGGGTTGCAACCTCTTGTACTGCTTGTTCTTGATGAGCGATAGACTGGCTAGCATTGTCTTTAATAATACTGTTGCCTCCAATGGCAACAACAACGAGTTCTTTCATGTTTCACTCTCAATGATATTATTGGCAATTAAAGTAGAAATAATTCACCTCTACTCTCAGAGGTTGGGTTAATAAGGTCACCATATCGCTAACCACTTCCCCCATTTTTATTTTTTAATGAGATAAGCATTATCGTATTGAACAATATCTATTCATTAATTGCGCAGAATAATAACAGAGAATGTAAATAAAACACCTATTACTCAATATTTCCCTTATTTAATTTCAGTAAATAGAATGAGGAAGAGAGGAGATAAGAGGCGTCATCAAACAGCTCAATAACGCCTTATTCAGTACAAATAAGCGGGATAGTTAGTACTTTTTCATTTTGCTACATCATAAATATCCTGTTGATAAACATCAGGCATATCGGTAATTAGCATATCAACCCCCCATTGTTCAAAGTCTTTTACTTCTTCAGGATCATTCGGGGTATAACAATAAATTTCATAGCCTGCTTGTTTTAACAATTGCGCTTGTTCTTGTGTGAGGTACTTATAATTACAATGCACACTAAAACCATCAATAGCTTTTAATGTTTCTAACGCATTATCGGGGATCTCATCCCATAATTGCCCTCTTCGAATAAAAGGCAAATATCGCTTCATCACAATTAGAGCTTGTGTATCAAAAGAAGAAAATAAAATTTGCTCATTCGGAATATCTGCACTTTTTATCATATCAGAGACGGCTAAACATAAGCGTTCAATATCATCATCGGGCCATGTTTTCAGCTCAATATTGAGTTTTGTACCTGAACGCTTAATTAACTGTAGTCCTTGTCTTAAAGAGGGAATTTTCTCACCTTGATAAAGTGAACTAAACCAACTTCCTGCATCAAGACGATGTAGATCATCTAAGGTATGAAAACGCACAGCACCTTGCCCATTCGTGCAACGATTAACCGTTTTATCATGAATAAGCACAGGAACATAATCTGCCGTTAATTGCACATCCGTCTCAATCCATTCACACCCAAAATCAATCGCCATTTTAAATGCAGCTAACGTATTTTCAGGGGCTTTTCCAGAAAAACCTCGGTGAGCAGCTATCTTCATTTCTCTCTCCTTTTCATTTGTGCCGACATCATGACAATCATTTATGACAGCAATTTGACAGTCACACCATCAATAACTCTTCATTTAATTGTCACCCCTTTGTCATAAATGACATTTAGGGTAATTCGCAAACTAGATTGCACCTTTAACTCTCGATTTAAAAGGAAATACTGCATGTCGATAAAATCAATAACGGGCTTTGCTGTTGCGATGACACTCTTTGCTTCACCTACACACGCAAAAACACAAATTGAATGGTGGCATGCTATGGGAGGAGCGCTTGGTCAGAAAGTTAATCAAATCGCTTCTGATTTTAATGCAAGCCAATCTGAATATGAGATAAAGCCTGTTTATAAAGGCACTTATGCTGAAACTATGACCAGTGCAGTAGCTTCGTTTCGTGCTAAAAACCAACCTGCTATTGTGCAAGTCTTTGAAGTCGGTACAGCCAGCATGATGGGCGCTAAAAAAGCCGTTTTTCCGGTTTATCAATTAATGGAAAAAACTAACGAGCCTTTTGATCCTAATAGTTATCTATCTACAGTCACCGGCTATTACACCACAAGCGATGGCAAAATGATGTCACTGCCCTTTAATAGCTCAACACCTGTGCTTTATTACAACAAGGTTCTGTTTAAAAAAGCAGGTATCGATAAACCGCCTAGAACATGGAAAGAGATGGAAGTCGTGTCGCAAAAATTGCTCGACTCAGGTGTGAAATGTGGCTTTACCACCACATGGCAATCATGGACACAAATCGAAAACTTTGGGGCACGTAATAATTTGCCTATTGCGACAAAAAATAATGGTTTTGATGGCTTAGATACGACGTTTCTATTTAATAAATCTCCTTTCGTTGCTCATATTCAACAAATGGCAGATTGGTCTAAATCAGGTATTTTCAAATATGGCGGACGTCAATCTGATTCAATGCCTCTATTTTACACCCAAGAGTGCGCCATGGTGATGGAATCATCCGCCGGTTTTGCTGGTATTAAAGAGAATATGAAAGGCATTGATATTGGTGTTAGCCAATTGCCTTATGACGATACGCTTGTACAAAAACCCGCTAACACCATTATTGGTGGTGCTTCGTTATGGGTTATGTCAGGACGTCCTGAAGCGGAATATAACGGTGTAGCGAAATTCTTCACCTATCTTTCAAGCCCTGAAGTACAAGCTGACTGGCACCAAGCTACAGGTTATCTTCCTGTTACTAAAGCCGCTTACGCATTGACACAACAACAAGGCTTTTATCAGCAAAATCCAGGGGCTGACACCGCAATATTACAAATGACAACCTCAGAACCGACTGCAAACTCTAAAGGATTACGCTTTGGTAATTTCTTACAAACACGCGAAATTGTTGATGAAGAATTAGAAAAAGTATGGTCAGGAAAACAGAGTGCTCAAGCTGCATTGGATAATGCTGTCACACGTGGAAATGAGCAATTACGCCGTTTTGAACGTACTCAATAATCATATTTATCAGGCGAGCTTAACAGCTCGCCTTCTGTTTTTATCGATTTACTGGATACTGTATGGCTTCTCAATCCATTTATTTTAAACAAAAATGGTTACCTCTAGCGCTGATTTTTCCTCAACTGGCTATCACACTTATCTTTTTTATTTGGCCTGCTGGGCAAGCTTTCTTTCAGTCATTTCAATTAGAAGATGCGTTTGGCCTGAGTAGCGAGTTTGTTGGTCTCGAAAACTTTCAGCGTTTATTTAGCAATAGTTACTATTTTGACAGTTTAATCACCACATTGATTTTTAGTACCAGCGTTGTCTTTCTCTCTATGTTATCTGCGCTTGTTTTAGCTGGCATTGCTGAGCAAATTTTACGAGGCAAACTGTTTTATCGTACGATCTTAATTTCACCCTATGCCATTGCGCCAGTTATCGCGGGTTTTCTTTGGTTATTTATGCTTGATCCTACGATTGGCGTATTAAGCCAATTATTAAAACAGATAGGCATTAATTGGGAGCCCGTACTGAATACACATCATGCTATGTGGATGGTGATTTTAACTGCGACATGGAAACAAGTGAGTTATAACTTTTTATTTTTCCTCGCTGCCTTGCAATCTGTGCCTAAATCACTATTAGAAGCAGCCGCTATTGATGGCAGTGGGCCTATTAAACGCTTTATCACAATAAGCTTTCCGCTTATTTCACCGACCACTTTTTTCTTACTGGTAGTGAATTTTGCCTACGCCTTTTTTGATACTTTCGCCATTATTCATGCCATGACACAGGGAGGCCCCGGAAGTAGCACATCAACATTAGTGTATAAAGTCTATAACGATGGTTTTGTAGGATTAGATTTAGGCTCTTCAGCCGCACAATCCGTTATCTTAATGTTTATTGTCGCGATATTAACCGTGATCCAGTTTCGTTATGTTGAAAAAAAGGTGGCTTACTGATGGTTGAACGCAGACCTTTATTTCACGCTTTTTGCCACTTAATCCTCATTGTTGGCATTCTTTCTGTCGCATTTCCTGTATGGATAGCGCTTGTCGCTACAACACATCAAAATACCGAATTTGCCACAGGATCGCCTCTTTGGTTCGGCACTGAAGGTTTCAGTATTTTTAAAACCCTATTGTCACAAGCGGGTACAACACAAAATAGTGCGATTTCAATTAACAGTATGTTGTTGAATTCATTAATCATGGCGTTAGTGATCACTATCGGAAAATTAATAATTTCAATTTTATCAGCCTATGCTGTTGTATTCTTTCGCTTTCCGGGCCGTATGCTTGCCTTTTGGACTATCTTTTTTACATTAATGCTGCCTGTTGAAGTTCGTATTATGCCAACATTTGAGGTTGTTACTAACCTTAATATGCTGAACTCTTATGCAGGACTAACCATTCCATTAATTGCCAGCGCTACTGCTACTTTTTTATTTCGGCAATTTTTTCTTACTATCACCCCAGAGCTTATTGAAGCAGCCAAAATTGATGGCGCGGGTCCGATAAGATTCTTTTTCACCATCTTACTTCCTCTTTCACGTACTAATATAGCCGCCTTGTTTGTTATCACATTTATTTATGGCTGGAACCAATATCTTTGGCCAATGCTTATCACTACAGATACCCACTATTACACTATTGTGATGGGTATTAAACAGATGGTTGCGGTTTCCGATGGTGTTATTGAATGGAATAAAATTATGGCAACCACATTAATTGCGATGTTGCCTCCTGTCTTTATCGTCATTCTGATGCAAAGAGCCTTTGTAAAAGGCTTTATTGATACGGAGAAATAACATGACAACCGTCACTCTTACTGATTTAGAAAAGCGTTATCCAAATGGTCATCAAGCTATTTCAAAATTAAATCTTTCTATTGAGCAAGGCGAAATGGTGGTATTAGTCGGCCCTAGCGGTTGTGGTAAATCGACATTACTGCGAATGATTGCGGGATTAGAAACCATTACACAAGGTGATTTACTTATTGATAATTTGCGTGTTAATGAACACGAACCCAGTGAGCGTGATATCGCCATGGTTTTTCAAAACTATGCTCTTTATCCCCACATGTCGGTTTATAACAACATGGCATATGGCTTGCGTAATCGAAAAACACCAAAAGCAAAGATTGAAGAACTTGTCACAAATGCAGCTCAAATGCTGGAAATCAGCCATTTACTTGATAGAAAACCTAAAGAGCTATCAGGTGGGCAACGACAACGTGTAGCAATGGGCAGAGCCATTGTCCGTAAACCTAAAGTCTTTTTATTTGATGAGCCACTCTCTAACCTTGATGCAAAATTACGTGTACAAATGCGCCTTGAGATAAAAAAGCTACAACGAAAACTCTCTACGACTTCGATCTATGTTACTCACGATCAAGTTGAAGCTATGACATTAGCCGATAAGTTGGTGGTGCTAAATCAAGGAAATATAGAACAAGTAGGTACACCGTTAGATATTTATGAAAGCCCTGCTTCCGTGTTTGTTGCTACTTTTATGGGTTCTCCTGCAATGAATATTTTAGACACTTCCATTAATCATGGTGTAATTGAAATCGCTGATGGGCACATTGCTGTTTCATCTCAGCACCTTCCTTATCAAGCAATTAAACTAGGTTTACGCCCTGAACATTTACTTATTAGTCGCCAGCATCCTATGTTCCATGTTGATGTTGAATTTATTGAAGCATTAGGTGCTGATGTTTTAATTTACGCCACAACCTGTGATAAACAAAAACAACCCGTTGTTATTCGCGCACCGAACGATCATGGTGTTAATATTGGCCACAAAATAGGTCTTACTATTCATCCTGAAAACCTACATTTCTTTGATGAGCAAACAGGAAAACGTATTAATCGCCCTTTTATGATCATCAGTGAATTAATGGTTTCATAAAATATTGATATCATTTTTTCATTTTCAGTTTAATCTGAATAGCGATGTGTAGAGCATCGCTATTTATTTAAAACAAAGCAATAAATATCAAAAATATAAACTTTGTCAGAATTAAACAAATAAAACCAGCTCTAAATACAGTGTTATTTTGATAATATTCTAAATAAATAAAAAACAACATCACTTACACTTAAAGTAAGTACAATTAAATGTTTTATATAATATTTAACCAACAAAGCTTATCTTTTTAAACTTAACCCACCAATTAATTATCTTAATTTTAAACAAGTTAAATTTATTAATCCGTTTTTTCGTCATGTTAAGGAAAGAAATAATAATACATTTTTTACTAAGAAAAGAAAAAACATATATTGAGATAATATTTTTTCATAAAATGCCTATATTGCACCAATAGATAAGCACTGTTATTCTTCTGCTCGAATTTGATCTGCACTTATATAAACTGCCAAGCAGAAAAGGACTTAATTAAAAAATGAAAATTAAATTACTTGCTACAGTGATGGTATCAGCAGCACTACTCTCTGGTTGTCAAAACCTCAATACCGATATGCTGACTAAATCAGGAACCCAACTTTTCCAAGCTGCAACATTAAGCGATGATGATATCAAAGCACTCACCAATGATGCATGTAAAGAGATGGATGCCCAAAATAAAGTCGCACCAGCCAATAGCACTTACACCAAACGCTTAAATAATATCGCTAAAGCGTTAGGTAGTGAAGTTAATGGCACTCCAGTAAATTACAAAGTTTACATGACTAAAGATGTGAACGCATGGGCTATGGCTAACGGTTGTGTTCGTGTTTATAGTGGTTTAATGGACATGATGACTGATAACGAAGTTGAAGGCGTTTTAGGTCACGAAATGGGTCATGTTGCTTTAGGCCATACCCGTAAAGCAATCCAAGTTGCTCACGCAACAGTTGCAGCACGTACTGCAGCAGCATCAGCGGGTGGCGTTGCAGCACAATTAAGCAGCTCACAATTAGCTGAAATGGGTCAGAAATTAATTAATGCTCAATTCTCACAACATCAAGAAACTGAAGCCGATAATTTCTCTTATGATCTGCTAACAAAACGTGGCGTTAATACAGCAGGACTGGTTACAGGTTTTGAAAAACTCGCTAAATTAGGTGGCGGTGATTCAAGTATGTTTGATTCTCACCCACCATCAAAAGAGCGTGCTGATAATATCCGTAATCGCATCGCTGCAGATAAAAAATAATGACCTTGCCCCTATATCTAATGATATGGGGGTTTTCTTTTCAGGTTTATTTATTACGACTGACGAAAACTATCCACAACATCGGTAAAAAAGCGTTTAATCGTCTGCTTTTCTTGCTGATCATATTGCTCAAATAGCGCAGACCATTTAGCTTGAGATTGTTGATGCAACACCTCATGAGCATGAAAAAGACGCTCTCCCTCAGCAGTTAAGATAAAAAATATTTCTTTTTGATTATCTGCCAACTTTATTTTTTCAATAGCCCCCTTTTTTTGTAGGCGGCTACAAATTTTTGAAACAGCCCCTCGAGTCATCGCCATATATTCACTAATAGTCGTCAGATTTCTCATGCTCTCCTCACCAATACAATGAATAACATGTAACTCTGTAAGTGAATAATTCTCTAATCCCTTCTCTTCTAATACTTTTTTATGCTCCTCATTGACATGTTCATCTTTAAGATGCAAGAAATCACTTAACCCTTTTAACAAGTCTTGTGTTGTTACATTCTCTTTTGTCATTTTGTTTCCTTGGAAAAAATATTTAAAAAATAGTACCAAAAGTATTTACAACAATCAAAATATCGCTATTATCTATTTTGTTTCCATGGAAACAAAATAGATAAAGAGAGGCAATATAATGAAATTATCAATCCGCAGTTTGTTTTATCTCGTTTGCTTTAGCGCACTATTAGGCTCTTTAGCACAAAATATTTATACCCCTGTACTTCCCTTGATCCAACAGCAATTTAATACCACGTTATCACTGGTTAATCTGACAGTATCTGCATTTACTTTTGCTATGGCTGTTATGCAACTATTTTATGGTTCATTAATCGATAAATGGGGAAGAAAACCAATTTTACTCAGTGGATTAGCAATTTCTATTGTGGGTGCATTGGGTTGTGTTTGGTCTGACTCTATTGGCTTATTGATTTTTTGGCGTGTGATCCAAGCTATCGGTATTGCGGCCATTCCTGTGGTTGCAGCAACTATTCTTGGCGATCTTTATCAAGGAAACGATCGCGCAAAAGCAATGGGATCGTATCAAATGCTATTAGCACTAGCACCTGCTTGTGGCCCTTTATTAGGTGGATATTTAGCACAACATTATCAATATCAAGGCATTTTTATTTTATTGGCTGTTATCGGTATCCTATTACTGATCACACATCTCTTTTATTTACCAGAAACACGTCCAGAACAGAAGGAAACCTTTAAAAGCTTATCAGCAATGCAACAAGTGCTTATGGCACCTGAGGGTAAATCTGTATTTGTCATGAGTTTTATGGTGTTTTATAACTATTTTTGTCTACTGGTTTTCTTACCCTTAATTGCCTTTCATCTCTATCAACTTAACAGCACTGAAATAGGTGGATTATATATGCCTATGTCAATTGCACTTATCTTAGGTAGCTATCTTTACCGTAGAATTTGCCATCTATTTAGCGCTGAATATGGTGTGATTATTACCTCTTGTATCAACCTGACTATGTTGACGTTATTTGCACTCTTTTGGCAAATCTCATTACCTATCATGCTTGGCTTAACTGTGTTATATGGGCTTTCTTTAGGCTTAACCATGCCAACGCACACTACATTATTAACAAGTTATTTTGGCTCAATGAGAGCAACTGCAATGGGGATTTATAACTTTATTCGTTATTGTGGAATGGCTGCTGGCCCTATGATTTCGGTCTATTTTGTGACTGACAATAACTATGAGTATGTCTTTTATTCTTGTGTGATCTTAACGAGTTTGGCATTGTGTTTCACCATTAAGACCTTAATGTCTTCATTAAAAGAAAAAAAACAAACTGCAAACTAACAGGATATTTCATGAAATTAACCATTGAAAAACTGGCACAGCTCTCTGAACAAGACCATATTGATTTAGGCAAAATTTGGCAAGATACACGTTACCAATCAGCTCTAACAAATGAGATCAACAACGAGAATGTACTCTTTGTAGCAAGATTTAACGAACGATTGTTAGCCGCTTGCTGGGTTAAACTATCGGGTGAAAAAGCTGTTATCTCTGATTTTATGGTAAGAGAAGTGACACGCCGTCGCGGTGTTGGACATTATTTACTGACACAATGCTTATCTGCCTATCCTGATATTCACCATTGGCAGGCAGCAATAAGCTTATCAGCGGAAGAAAGCGGGTATGAGATTGCTCATGCTTTTTTAACACATCATCAATTTAGTGCATCACCACAATCTGATCTTTATGCTCTCAATATTTGATAACGTTCTTATTCTAAATAATTCAAGTTGTAGCTAGGCGACAAGTGAATATTAGTCAACAACGCTACAACTTGAAGTATGACGAGAACGAGTAGTATAAAGTCTAGCTACATTATAAGCCGTCTCACTCAGATTCTTTTGCGCATTATGAAGTGCATCATCCAGTGTAGAAACACCCGGTACAATAGAGAAAACAGCATCAATTCCCTGCTGATGAACAACATCATAATCAGGTAGATAGCCACCGACTAAGGCAATGACAGGAAGGTGATATTTTTTAGCGAGCAGAGCAACCCCTATTGGCGTTTTACCTTGTGCCGATTGGCTATCCATTCGACCTTCACCAGTTATTACCAAATCCGCATCAATAAAATATTTCTCTAATTCAACCGTTTTGGCAACCAGTTCAACTCCCGGCGAAAGCGTTGCTTGCGTAAAGGCAAGTAACGGTAACGCCAATCCACCCGCCGCACCACTTCCAGCAATATTAATAAGATTGTGTTGTGTCATTTTCTCAAGATAAGTACCAAAATGATGTAAGGCTTTATCAAGTTGCGCAATATCATCTTTGGTCGCTCCTTTTTGAGGACCAAAAATAGCTGATGCTCCTTTTTCTCCACACAACGGATTTGTTACATCGCAAGCAAGCTCAATTTCAATATTTTTTAGTTTAGGGTTAAGAGTCGTGATATCAATAGAGTGAAGTTGTGCTAATGCCAGCCCACCAAAGGGCAAAGATGTACCAAACTTATCTTTGAGACCAAGCCCAAGTGCTTGCATCATACCTGCACCAGCATCATTTGTAGCACTTCCACCTAATCCCAAAATGATTTTTTTAACGCCCATTTCAAGTGCAGCATTAATTAATTCACCCGTACCATAACTGGTCGTTAAATTGGGATTGCGTTGAGATGAGGGAATAAGATGAAGACCAGAAGCTTGAGCCATTTCAATCACGGCAGTGGTGTTATCCCCTAAAAGCCCCCAAGTTGCGGTCACTTGTTTGCCTAAAGGTGAACACACTTGTGTCGATATAAAACGGCCTTGCGTTGCATCCACCAGCGATGTCACCGTTCCTTCGCCGCCATCAGCCATAGGAATACAACAATATTGCGCATTAGGTAAATAACGTGAAAAACCCTGTTTTATTGCTGTTGCAACTTCTTTCGCACTTAAGCTTTCTTTAAATGAATCAGGGGCGATAACTATTTTCACGTTATATTCTCCAGACAATATAAAAGCGATATTTTCATATCGCTTTTATAACATACTCTACTTTATGAGAGCGTGTACATGATCTGAAATGTGATTAATCTTCAATCGCTAAACGCAATTTCTTCATTGCATTTTTTTCTAATTGGCGAACACGCTCGGCAGATACACCATATTTTGTCGCCAAATCTTGCAATGTCGATTTGTTATCATCATCTAGCCAACGGGCACGAATAATATCTTGGCTACGTTCATCAAGAGTTTCAATTGCTGATGTCAGTTTATCTGTTGCATGATTATCCCAGTTATCTTCTTCAATGCCGTCGGCAAAGTCAGAAGATTTATCTTCTAAGAAGAGTACTGGAGCAATAGGATGTGAGTCATCACTATCATCAGCTGTCATATCAAATGCCATATCTTGTGCTGACATTCGTGATTCCATTTCTCGGACATCACTTTCTGACACGCCCAATTCTCTTGCGACTAATTCCACTTCATCTTGATTAAACCAACCTAAACGTTTTTTATTTTTTCGCAGATTAAAAAACAGTTTACGTTGAGATTTCGTGGTTGCAACTTTCACGATACGCCAGTTACGTAGCACATATTCATGAATTTCTGCTTTGATCCAATGTACGGCAAAAGAGACCAGTCGGACACCCACTTCTGGGTTAAAACGGCGCACCGCTTTCATCAGACCAATATTACCTTCTTGGATAAGATCGGCTTGGGGTAAACCATAACCTGAATAGCTGCGAGCAACATGAATAACGAAGCGCAGATGCGAAAGGATAAGCGTTCTTGCCGCATCCAAGTCACCATCATAATGCAGCCGTTCAGCGAGTTCCTTTTCTTCCTCTGCGGTTAACATCGGATAGGAATTGGCTGCTCGTATATACGCTTCGATGCTGCCTTGCGGAACCAATGCTAAGGATTGCATTTCTTTTGTCATTCAAATCCTCATGAAAATCAAATAAATAATTAAGATTATTACTGTAAGGGAAAATAGATGAGCCTTATAAATATAGCTTAAATAGGAAGTCAGTTAGGTTTTTTACGATGTGTTTTTATCATAACGACTATTTGACCAGCATAAAGATTAAAGGTTCATCTCGCATCTATGTTTACATATCTTTGTACTTTTCTATGCAGAGGCAAACATGATCGTTAGCTTGTCCTAGAAAAGATTGCGAGCATTATTATGCCAGAGACGGGGCGTTGATAAAATGGCTGGGTGACGATATTAACGTAACCCAGCCTGATAAAAAACATTATCTCATTATTTAGAAGATAAGTATAAAAGCGCTCTAATTCATTATTCTGGTGTAAATTGACGCAAATGTTGCATTGTCGTCAGCCATGCAGCAAGCCAACCGATGGTCATCGCTACGAGTATAAGAATAATTGACTCATCAAATCCTAATCCTGAAATGGAAAAAGAAGTCCCAAATACCGTTGCGGCTTGAGTCACCACATCAGAAAGTTTCCACACTAATAGAGCAGAAAAAATCAGGGCAAACACGGCGCCAATAAACCCAAGAATTAATCCCCAATTCAGGAAAGGACGCATAATAAAACCATCGGTTGCACCAATAAGTTTCATAACATTAATAGTATCGCGACGACTGAAAATATTGAGGCGTACACTGTTGCCAATCACCAATAACAGAGCGACAACCATCAATGAACCAATCACCAAGGCAATTTGCCCTACTAATGAAGTTAACGTTGAGAGCCGAGCAAACCAACTGTCATCCATTCTGACTTCATCAACGCCGGGTATTTTCGCCACGGTATCACGCAAATTCACCATCAATTGTTGATCACTTGGCTCCATAACAGGAGTCACAATTGCTACCGCAGGCAGAGGATTCTCTTCTAACATATCTAACGCACTGCTAAAGCCGGACCAAGAACGGAATTCCACCAGCGAGTCTTGGCGTGAAAGATAGTTCACCTCACTCACTTTCTCTAAAGCTTCTATTTTTTTGATCGTGGCTTCAGCTAATGAATCATCAAGAGATTTATCAAGATAAACGGTTAATTGTGGAGTGGGATACCACTGCTCAGCCGCAGTTGAAACATTTTTCCACACAATATAAAAGATGCTAGGTAATGTTAATGAAATGGCGACTACCATTACCGTTAGAAAAGAAGAAAGTGGTTGGCGCAAAAAGTCAGCCATGGTATTACGCCATGCATAACGCCATTGTTCACGTCTTCCCCCTTTTAGTGCCTTGGTTTTTGCACCTGGCGTTGGCATTGATTTACGGGAACTTTTTGCTTTAGCCATTTTGTCCTCCCACCATTCTGCCTTGCCCTAATGTAAGAATGCGATAATTTCTGCGTTCAATCAAAGACATATCATGTGTTGCCATTAACACTGTAACACCAACACGATTAAACTCTTCAAAAAGACGCATGATGCCTTCTGAAAGCTCACCATCAAGGTTACCCGTTGGTTCATCCGCAAGTAAAACCGTTGGCTTATTCACAACAGCGCGAGCAATACCTACACGCTGTTGTTCACCACCAGAAAGTTGGATAGGATAATTTTTAGCTTTATCCAAAAGACCAACTTTATCTAAAGCGGCAGAAACTCTGCGTCGAATATCCTCTTCACTTGCGCCAGCAATAATCAATGGAAGAGAGACATTGTCGTAAACCGTTCTGTCCATCAATAAATGGTGATCTTGGAAGATCATCCCAATTTGACGACGCAAAAAAGGGATCTCGCTATTTTTCAGTCTGCTAATATCATGTCCAGCAAACCAAATAGCGCCATCACTAGGACGTTCTATTCCACAAATTAACTTAAGCAATGTACTTTTACCGGCACCAGAGTGACCCGTTAAAAAAGCCATTTCTCCAGGGCGAAGATGGAAATCAACACCCTGTAATGCTTGTCTTCCACCTAAATAAGCCTTGCTGACGTGTTCGAAGCGGATCATTACAACTACTCCTCGCGGGCAAACAGAGCCTCAATAAAATCGTCGGCCTTAAACGGACGTAGATCTTCAATACCTTCACCTACCCCGATATAACGGATAGGTATACTAAACTGATCAGCAATAGAGAAAATAACCCCCCCTTTTGCTGTACCATCGAGTTTAGTCAATGTTAATCCAGTTAGCCCAACTGTTTCATTAAAGAGTTTAGCCTGGCTCACTGCATTTTGTCCGGTACTTGCATCTAACGTCAGCATCACTTCATGTGGTGCTTCTTCATCTAATTTCTTCATAACACGAACGATTTTTTTCAGCTCTTCCATTAAATGGGATTTATTCTGCAATCGTCCTGCGGTATCAGCAATAAGAACATCGACACCTTTTGCCTGTGCTGATTGAATTGCATCAAAAATCACAGATGCAGGATCAGCGCCTGTATGTTGTGCGACAACAGGAATATTATTGCGCTCACCCCAAACTTGTAACTGTTCAACAGCAGCGGCACGGAAGGTATCACCTGCTGCTAACATGACAGATTTACCTTCAGCTTGGTATTGTCGCGCTAATTTTCCGATTGTGGTTGTTTTACCCACACCATTAACTCCGACCATCAAAATAACAAAAGGTTTTTTACCTTCAATATTTAATGGTTTATCAACTTTGGTTAAGATCTCGCCCATCTCTTCACGTAATTTGCCGTAAAGGGCTTCAGCATCTTTAAGATCTTTATGTGTTGCGTGTTTGGTCAGGCTGGTGATAATTTTAGTAGTGGTTTCCATTCCCACATCAGCAATTAAGAGTTGCTCTTCTAACTCTTCAAAAAGCTCATCATCAATTTTCTTACCACGAAATAGACTAAGAAATCCTAAGCCTAAGTTCTGGCGAGTTTTTAGCAAGCCTTTTTTCAGTCGGCTAAAGAAACCTTCTTTTTTAGGTTTTTCTTGCTCAACGACTTTATCTGCAAGCACTTCTTCGCGTAAAGATTCAATATCTTCTGCTTCTGCTTGCGCAATAGCGAGACGTTCGTTCTCTTGTTCTTGCGCTAGGCGTTCCTGCTCTACACGTTGCGCTTCTAAACGTTCTTGCTCTGCTTTTAGTTCCGCTTGGCGCTGGGCTTCCTCTTGTGCTAAACGTTGAGTTTCGGCTTCTTGCGCTAGACGTTCCTGCTCTACACGTTGCGCTTCTAAACGTTCTTGCTCCGCTTTTAGTTCCGCTTGGCGCTGGGCTTCCTCTTGCGCAAGGCGTTGAGCTTCGGCTTCTTGCGCTAAACGTTCCTGCTCTACACGTTGCGCTTCTAAACGTTCTTGCTCCGCTTTAAGTTCCGCTTGGCGCTGGGCTTCTTCTTGCGCAAGGCGTTGAGCTTCAGCTTCTTGCGCTAGACGTTCCTGCTCTGCACGTTGTGCTTCTAAACGTTCCTGCTCCGCTTTAAGTTCCGCTTGGCGCTGGGCTTCTTCTTGCGCAAGGCGTTGAGCTTCAGCTTCTTGCGCTAGACGTTCCTGCTCTGCACGTTGTGCTTCTAAACGTTCCTGCTCCGCTTTAAGTTCCGCTTGGCGCTGGGCTTCTTCTTGCGCAAGGCGTTGAGCTTCGGCTTCTTGCGCTAGACGTTCCTGCTCTGCACGTTGTGCTTCTAAACGTTCCTGCTCCGCTTTAAGTTCCGCTTGGCGCTGGGCTTCCTCTTGCGCTAAACGTTGAGTTTGCGCTTCTTGAGCCTGACGTACTTGTTCTGCATGTTCTGCTTCTAGGCGCGCTTGTTCTGCATCTATTTCTGCTTGGCGTTGTGCTTTTTCTTGTTCTAAACGTTGTTTTTCGGCTTCCTGTGCCAATCTATCTTGCACAACACGTTGCGCTTCTTGGCGCTCAGCCTCTAAACGCTCTTGCTCCGCTTTTAGTTCTGCTTGGCGAACAGCCTCTTCTTGTGCTTCTTTTGCCAAACGTTCTTTTTCTAAACGCTCTTCTTCTAAGCGTTGTTGCTCTTTCTCTTGCTCAATATTTTCTTCTTTGTTACGCCCAAAACCGAGCCACGAGAAAAAACCTTTTTTTTCTTTTGCCATTAGCTACTAAACTCCTCGCACTAAATCATGGCGCGAATACATTGACGATATTGAAAATAATAATGAAGTCTATCATTTGATCATGGATAAACGCATCTTTTATACGAATTTTATGGTAAATTATTCCGGATTAAATCAAGGGAAGTCATCAAGATATCAAGAGACACTGATCCCTTATTCCAAAAGACACTCCAGAAATCACGTTTAAACGATATAAATCAAAATAATATGGCCAAAAAACCACAAAAAGCCCCAATGGGACAAATTAGAATAATTGGGGGTAAATGGCGTGGTCGTAAACTTCCTGTTCTCGATAGTCAAGGATTACGACCAACAACCGATAGAGTGAAAGAAACGCTCTTTAATTGGCTTATGCCCATCATCCAAGATGCTCGCTGTCTCGACTGTTTTGCTGGTAGTGGTGGCTTGGGAATTGAGGCTCTTTCTCGCTATGCTCGCGAAACCACTTTTATCGAATATGAGCGTCCTGTTGCCCAACAAATTACTGCAAATTTAGCCTTACTTAATGCTGATAATGGACATGTTATTCAAGACAGCGCATTATCCTTTCTCGCAAAACAAGGCACGCCTTATAATGTCGTTTTCTTAGATCCTCCTTTTCATAAAGGCATGTTGTCTGACACTGTCCAATTATTAGAAAATAACGGTTGGTTAGCGCAAGATTGCTATATTTATATTGAGGAAGAAGTTAAAGCACAGACTTATACACTGCCAATCCATTGGACATTGCATAGAGAGAAGATCGCAGGGCAAGTTGCGTATCGTCTTTATATTCGCAGTTTATCTGCTTAATTTTTTATGGAGTTGTTATGTTAATCTTTTTTGGCCGATTTTTAATGGTCGGCGTTTGGGGCTTTCTATTTTTAAATATTATTTCCCCTTTTCCTAAGCCATTAAAATACTTTATGGATATTGCATTGATTTTTATGGTAATTATGCATGGATTACAAATTGTCATGTATAAAGCAGGGCAACCTAAAGATCAAAAACCCTCCACTGGATTGCAATTTCGTATTTTCTTCTTTGGTATTTTTGAATTATTAAAAATACAAAAAGAGTTACGAAAAGAATACGAAGAAAAACAGAAAAATAAAACAAAACAATAGCTGTGATCTTCGTATACCCTCGCAATTATCTGGGGTTACCCATCTACCCCAGAGGTTGCCAATCTTATCAACACTTTCACTTATTTATTACTTTGCTCATCGATTGGCATATCTGTTTCAAACTGTACAAAACGACTGCCTTGCATAAATAAACGTCCTTTCATTTCAGGTTCGATATTTTGATAAGATGATTTATCAATATTCAAGACCAAATCTTTACGTTCATCAGTGGTTAAACGAAAGGTCACTTGATAATAATGGGTTGTTTCTGGGCCATTCACATCATTTTCTCTTGAGCGTCGTTCATTAGCCACAATTTCTTTTTTATCAATGACTTCAACCATATAAAGTTTTACAGGTGAGTTATCGTCACTTATTCGTTGTTTTCGCTGTTCAAAAAAACGATAAGTTGCCGATGCGATAATTATAATCAGTACTGCAATACCGATAATCGCTGCTTTATTCATTACATTAATTCCTATCGTTATATGGATTAAAAAGTAGTGTGCTTTATATTATTTTAATAAGTCCGTCAGTTTCGTCATTAACCGCTATTCTTAAATTAAGCTTTCTGTTATGAATAATAAAACAGTTCTGAATATAAGGAAGATATTATGAGTTGGCCTTTTCTCGCGGTATTATTCTCCGGATGGCTTTATATTGATGCGGCATATCGTGGGCCGAATTGGCAACGATGGTTATTCCGTCCTATCACGCTACTTCTTTTATTACTTTGGGCATGGCAAGTTCCCGAACACAACATTAATAGCTACCTGATTGTTTGTGCATTATTAGCGACACTACTTTCTGATATTCTAAGAATATTTGATGGTAAGTATTTACTACCATCTTTCGCATTGATTTTTCTAAGCTATATTCTTTATATGGTGAGTTTTTTACTCCCTTTACAACTCTCATTTTATCTTCCTTTACTTGGGTTCGTTATTCTTGCTTTCATTATCATTTTAGCCATTGTTTGGACTAAGCTCGATAAATTAGCTATTCCAGCCTCCCTAACTTTATTAGCTGCATTTGCTATGTTCTGGGTGGCTGGTGAAAAATTCTTCTACTTAAGCAATGATTACAACTTATCAGTGATGATCGGATCATTATTGTTAGTGATTGCTTACTCAATATGGTTAATCAACCGCTTCCGCTTCTCATTTTCAGCCTCAAAAGGTCTTGTCAGTGCCTGTTATTTTATTGGGCACTTCTTTATTGTTAGAGCCTTATTCCTTTAGTTTTCATCAACCCCTTGGTTTAAACATTTAAATCAAGGGGCTAGACTTCTAATTTAATTCGCACTTTTTGCCAATTAATTTCTGTCGCACATCTTGACTCTGGACTCTACTCCAAGCTGTAAAGTACTTATCAAATAAATGATTTTAGAACTTTACTTCGTTGAACAAGGAGAGCCAGTTATGACTAAACATGCTCATCAACACGATAATCATAAACATACCGATGCTTGTTGCTCAAGTTCTCAATGCTGTTCAGGCCACTCAGAGAATAGTACGCACTCACGTACTGAAAGTGGACATTCTCATACCAAGATAGACAAAAGTGATCCTGAATGTGAGGATGAGCATCACCACGGACACTCCCACGAACATGTTCACCAACATGATCATGATGGACACGATCATAACCATGATGGGCATAACCATGCTCATGGAAGCTGTGATATCAACGCTCCTGTTTCTAACATTGAGCCAGAAAAAATTGCACAACAACGCTTTAGCTGGAAAGTACAAGGAATGGATTGCCCAAGTTGTGCTCAAAAAATTGAAACCGCAGCACTCAAAGTCACAGGTGTAAAACAAGCAAAAGTGCTTTTTACCACTGAAAAACTGGTCGTTGATGCGGATAGTGATTTACGCGCTGATGTCATTGCCGCAATTAACAGTGCAGGCTTTGAGCTTTTTGACCTATCTTCACCTCAATCTCAAAAAGTGGCTAAGCAAAGCCTCTTAAAAGAAAGTTCATTTGTTATTGTGTTGGCACTTTTAATGGCGATTAGCTGGGGTACAGAATTTATTGATCCTCAAGCGGGTCGTGCAGCCTTTATCGCAACAACTTTAATTGGTTTATTCCCCATTGTGAAAAAGTCCTTACAACTTATTCGCAGTGGCACACCATTTGCTATCGAAACATTAATGAGCGTTGCCGCAATTGGTGCACTATTTATTAATGCTACCGAAGAAGCAGCAATGGTTATTTTGCTGTTTATGATTGGTGAGATGTTAGAGTCTTACGCAGCAGGTCGTGCTCGTCGTGGTGTAAGTGCATTAATGGCGCTAGTGCCAGAAGAAGCAACATTAATCAAAGATGGCAAAAAACAAACAGTTCCTGTTGCGCAACTACGCCCTGGCGATATTATCGAAATCGCCCCAGGTTCACGTTTGCCAACAGATGCTGAATTAGTCAGTACATTTGCAAGTTTTGATGAAAGTGCATTAACCGGTGAATCTGTACCAGTAGAGCGTTTGCAAGGCGAAAAAGTGGCTGCGGGTTGTTTATCTGTTGATAGATCAGTGCAAATGAAAGTGGTATCTGAACAAGGGCAAAATGCTATTGACCGTATTTTGCAATTGATTGAAGAAGCTGAAGAGCGTAGAGCGCCAATTGAACGCTTTATTGACCGTTTTAGCCGTTACTATACACCTGCGATTATGTTGTTCTCTGCGCTGGTTATTATTGTTCCACCATTGTTGTTCTCACAACCTTGGGAAACATGGATTTATCGCGGCTTAACACTATTATTGATTGGTTGTCCTTGTGCTTTAGTTATCTCAACACCCGCTGCTATCACTTCAGCATTAGCAGCAGCAACTAAACGCGGAGCACTTATCAAAGGTGGCGCAGCATTAGAACAATTGGGTACAGTTAATACTATCGCACTAGATAAAACTGGCACATTAACAGAAGGGAAACCTCAAGTTACTGATGTTGTAGCTGAAACTGGGTTTAATGAAAAAGATGTCCTAACTTTTGCATCATCCGTAGAAATTGGCTCTCATCACCCATTAGCAAAAGCTATTATCAATAAGGCGCAAGAAAACGATGTACTTGTTGTTGAGGCTGAAGATCGCAAAGCCTTAGCGGGCAAAGGCATTGAAGGTTATTTAAATAGCCAACATATTCTAGTAAGTGCACCAGCTCAGTTATCAGATAACACATCACTCTCTTCTCAGTGGCAACAAGAAGTTGCACGCCTTGAAGATGAAGGTAAAACCGTGGTTGTTGTATTAAAAGAGAGTCAGCTTATCGGTGTTATTGCTATGCAAGATACCTTACGCAATGATGCTGTTGAATCAATGAAGTTATTGAAAGAAATGAACATCAATGCCGTTATGCTAACGGGTGATAATCCAAGAGCAGCCGCGGCTATTGCGAAAAAACTGGGTATGGATTTCCGAGCAGGATTGCTACCTGAAGATAAAGTGACTTCAGTAATGGAAATCAGTAAAACGCATAACACAATGATGGTGGGTGATGGTATCAATGATGCACCAGCAATGAAGGCAGCAACTATTGGTGTTGCAATGGGAAGCGGTACTGACGTTGCACTTGAAACGGCTGATGCAGCCTTGACACATAACCGCTTAACGGGCTTACCTGAAATTATTAAGCTATCTCGTGCGACACGTAAAATCATCCGTGAAAACATTACGATAGCACTTGGTTTAAAAGCGATATTTTTAGTAACAAGCTTATTAGGAATTACAGGACTTTGGGTTGCTGTTCTTGCTGACTCCGGCGCAACAGCACTGGTTACAGCCAATGCAGTAAGACTATTAAGAGTAAAAATTAACGCCTCACATAAAGAGTAAGCACGTTAAAATAACAAAACCCAAACCTCAGTTAATCTGGAGTTTGGGTTATTTTTTAGCGTTAAGATTAGCAATATTTACAGCATAAATTACAAATTGCTCTCTTTTTTACGAATAAGATAACGATATGGTGCAGATTGTGTCTCTTGATTTAATAAATCATGTTCCATAAAACGGCAAAAGCCTGGAATATCACGCACAGTCGCAGGATCATCAGCAATCACTAATAACGTCTCACCTAATGCCATATTTCTTATGGTTTTACGCACTAACATCACAGGCTCTGGGCAACGTAGCCCTAGCGTATCTAATGTTTTAGTTGCATCGTCAAATTGAGCATTCATTCTATTAACCATTTTTCTTACACTGACAGATGCTATTATTATATCTCTCTTTCGTGTTCACATCACGGCACATTAAACGCAAGGGGATTTTCCCCAACCTTTGCTTTTGTTGCGCAACCAGCGTATTATGCGCATCCTCTCATTTAAGAGAGAAATCACTGTTTTATTGGGTTCCCTCACCCCAATCACTAAAAAGGTACAATTTATGTATACGTTTACTCCCCGCCAAAAAGCGGTGGCGCTGTTATGGCTTTCTTTGTTCCACATCTTGATAATTACCTCTAGTAACTATCTTGTGCAGTTACCTATCTCCATTTTTGGTTTCCATACCACTTGGGGTGCCTTTACCTTTCCGTTTATTTTTCTGGCAACAGATCTAACGGTTCGTATTTATGGCGCACCACTTGCCAGACGCATTATTACCGCTGTTATGCTACCTGCATTGGCAATTTCTTACCTGATCTCAACGCTTTTTTTCCAAGGCAGTTGGCAGGGATTTGCCTCATTAGCTGATTTTAATATCATGGTGGCAAGAATTGCGACAGCAAGCTTTATGGCTTATGTGTTAGGTCAAATCATGGATGTGTCTGTCTTTAATCGTTTAAGACAACAACAAAAATGGTGGGTTGCGCCAAGTGCAGCAATGTTCTTTGGTAATTTACTCGACACACTGGCCTTCTTCTTTATTGCGTTTTACCGTAGCACTGACGCCTTTATGGCAGAAAATTGGGTAGAAATCGCCTTAGTGGACTATGTGTTTAAATTAACCATTTGTATGCTGTTTTTCTTGCCTGCTTATGGCGTTCTATTGAATTTCATTTTGCGTCACTTTTTCGCACAAGAAAATCAAAAACAAGATTATGCTGAGATCCGTTCATAATCAGGCACACCTCGCAAAATAATAATGAAATTAATGTCATTATTCCAATAATAAAGCTTCATAACTCAATTTTATGAAGCTTTATTCTGATTAAAATGTTTTATTATTTAATGTAAATATTTCACACCGTAATTAATTAGCGTGATTAGTTAAACAACTCACAAAATATTGCTTAAATATCATTATTACTATGTTTTTTGCATGCTAATATAAAATCTATTAATTATTTACAATAAATTATTTTATTCACCTATTAAACTGTTAATGTATTCTTGGATCGTCTCCATATTGTTATATGTCTGTTGGGATGACGAGCCCCACCATAAGGATTTTTTACTCTCTTTTGCGAATAGTAGGAGTCTATTATGTTAAAAGTTATTCAATCCCCCGCTAAATATATTCAAGGGCCTGATGCGTTATTTCATATTGGTAAGTACGCGAAGCCTTTTGGCAATAGAGCATTGATTATTGCTGATAAATTTGTCATGGAATTAGTCGGCAGTACCGTTAAAGACAGTATGTCTCAATATGAAGTGAATGGGCACTTTGAACTGTTTAATGGTGAGTGTACACATAACGAAATTAATCGTTTATCCGAACTCGCAAAAGCCCAAGCATCGCTTGTGATCATCGGCGTTGGTGGTGGTAAAACACTCGATACCGCCAAGGCTGTTGCTTATAAATGCCAGCTCCCAGTCGTGATATCCCCTACCATTGCCTCTACTGATGCGCCAACCAGCGCCCTTTCTGTTATTTATACAGAACTCGGTGCATTTGATAGTTATCTATTTTACCCAACCAACCCTGATGTGGTTGTTATGGATACTAATGTTATCGCCTCTGCGCCTGCCCGTTTATTAGTTGCAGGTATGGGGGATGCTTTAGCGACTTACTTTGAAGCGAGAGCCTGTAGCAACGCACAAAAACAAACTATGGCAGGGGGTAAGTCAACGCTTGCAGCGCTTGCTCTGGCTGAACTTTGCTATAACACTCTTTTAGAAGATGGCTATAAAGCAAAACTGTCGGTTAGCCGAGGAGTTTGTACAACGGCTGTCGAAAATATTATCGAAGCCAATACATTCCTAAGTGGTATTGGTTTCGAAAGTGCGGGCCTTGCTGCAGCTCATGCCATTCATAATGGATTTACTGCACTAGAAGAGTGTCACCATATGTATCATGGCGAAAAAGTTGCCTTTGGTACATTAGTGCAATTAGTGTTAGAAAATAGCCCATTAGAAGAATTAGAAGAGTTTCTCGACTTCTGTATTTTAGTGGGATTACCTGTCACCTTAGAAGAATTGGGTATCAATGCCACAGGTGATGAACTGAATGAAAAAATCATGGCAGTGGCTGAGTTAAGTTGTGCTGAAGGAGAGACAATTTATAACATGCCGTTTGATGTTGATTCAGATAAGGTTTACGCCGCAATTTTAACTGCCGACCAATTAGGACGGGAATGGCTTTATTAAAGCCTGAGTAAACAGGGAGTCTTTATCTCCCTGTTTGTATTCATAAAAAAGGGTGTTTTATGGTCAGTATCGTATTAGTTTCAAAAAGCCTTACGCTTGCCAATGGTATAAAAGAACTCGTTAATCAGACTGTAGATCGCCAAGTAAAAATTGCCATTGCGACCAATAATCAAACACCTTTAGATCTCACAAATGAAGTGTCTCCAGAAACTATACTCACAGCAATCAAAAAGTGTTATAGCAAGCAAGGTGTACTCGTTTTACTCGATACTTATCACTCAGCGCAAAATGCCGCACTTGCAATCGCAAATCTTGAACATGCCGTTGCAGCAAATGTAGCACTAAGCTCTGCTCCTATTGTTGAGGGAACACTAGCGGCAGCCAATAGCATTGCGCTCGGCGCATCCCTTGAAGAAGCAGAAAAAGCAGCACATAAAACCATTACGATAAAGAAACTTCAATTAGGGGAAAATCTCCCTAACTTTAACATTCACCCCAAAAATACCAATTACGAACCTATTAGAATTATCACAGCGCCTGTTTGGCTCTACCCTTATCATCGCTTTGTTATCCCTAGAAAAAAAATATCTTCTCATTTATTACTCGAAGAGCAGAAACGCTTAGTTAAAGCGATTGAGTGTTCAAAAAAAGATATAGACTGGTTAACCGAAGAAACCTATCGCAAGATTGGCGAACAATATACTCATATTTTTTCTAGTCATCGTTTCTTATTAGAAAATGCTGAATTACAACTAACTGTATGTAGCATGATAAGTAAACATCACTGTAATGCTGAGTTTGCCCTACAACAGACATTTATTGATTTAATAGATACTTATGCACAAATGGATGATGATAATATGCGTGCCAGAGAAAGTGATTTAGATGATATTTTATCTCGATTACTACGCTATTTGACGTCAGCACCACCACCAATAACGCCTCCTCCTTACCCAAATGCTATTCTAGTGACAAAACAACTTCATCCATCAACATTAATCGCACTTGATACCCATAAAATTAAAGGGATTTTATTAAGCCATGGGAATCCACTATCTAACACAACCGTATTAGCGAATGCATTAGATATCCCCATTATTAATGAGGCAGGAAAACAGGCATTATCGCTGACTGATGGGCAAAATATCACACTTAAAAAAGTCCAAAATATTTGGCTTTATCAAAACACCTATATCTCTCATTAAAAATAAAAGTATTTAAATAACCTGTGCTACACAATATCAGGTTATTTAATTTGCTTAATTTCTTATATTTCACATGTTTTTTTATTAAAAATAAAAAAAGGGAATAAAAGATCCTCTTTTATTCCCTAGCTGCTTGCTATCTTAGTAATCAATTACTTTTTTATTATCTAATAGGCAATACTTATAATGCTCTTGCCAATAAACTAATGGGGTGTTCACATTTTTTCGTTGTTGACATTTCTATTTGCCATTTACAAGTTTCACAGTCTGTAATAACTAAATCACAACCACTCTCTTCAATTTGACGGAATAAGCCCGCACCAATGCCTTGAGCAACATCGTAATTTTCAGATTTAAAACCGTAAGTTCCGGCAATACCACAGCATTGAGAATCAAGAACAATCACCTCAACACCAGGGATACGTTTAATTAAATCAATGGAATATGCTGTCCATCCCATTTTTTCCATATGACAAGGGGTGTGATATGCCACTTTTAACGGGGTATGTTTCAGTGGTAATTCACGACCCTCTTCTAGTAAGCGATAAATATAACGTGTCGCTAATTCGATATTTTCACGTACTTTTGATGTATCAACATCAAGGATATGTTCATACTCATCACGAATAGTGAAGGTACAGGTTGATGATGTTGCAACGACAGGAATATTGTTTTCAACAATTTTTTCTGTCAGCGATTCAAGGTTCACAGCGGCTTGTTTTTTGGCTTGTTTAACAAAACCATTCGCAATTAATGCAACACCACAGCATTTTTCGCGTTTTAATAACTGAACGCCGATCTCCATTTTGTTGAATACTTTAACTAAATCTTTCCCTAATTGTGGGTGGTTATAGTTAGCATAACAACCATGGAAGAAGGCAACTTGATCTTTAAAGCGCGCCTGCTCTTCAACCTGCTTTTTCATCCATGTTCTAAATGTACCAAAAGAGTATTTTGGTAATTCACGACGATGGTCGATTTTAAGCGCTTTATCCAAGATTTTACGGACTGGTTTTAATCCGGTAATAGTATTTACTATCGGCGCCATTGGCGTTGATAATGTTCCCATTAAATCCGTATGACTTAAAATAGCATCCCGAATTTTAGGTGTTTTGGTGTTATAGTTCAGTTTCGCACGCGAAATAATATCACCAATTTTTACATCTGACGGACATGCGACTTCACAACGCTTACAGTTAGTGCAATATTTCAATGCTTCATCATAAAGCATCGGATCTTTCAAGCGTAAACGCTCGCCATCAGGGCCTGCTTGTTTAGGCCCAGGATAAAGTGGATTCACTTTTGCAACAGGGCAATAAGTTGTACAAACTGTACACTTAATGCAAGCTTCAAAACTGTTATCTTGTAAACTCATTGTGCTGCCTCCACAACCGCAGATGTGGTCTGTTCTGATTTATGATGCTGTAAAATTTGTTGCGCGGCATAAAGAGCGCTAATCATTGAAACACCAGCACCACAACCTTCATTTAGCGGATCAAATCCACCTAACACAGCGCCCACAGCATAAACATTGTCTAATACTTCACCATATTTCATGGGCCTTAATTGGCTATCGGTATTAACACCAAAGCGCATATAAGGCTGTTTCGCAAAGACATTCTCTTGTGTCCACTCATTACGAGGTAATGTCTCTAACAAATCCAGCTCCATTAAAGGCTCATAAACACGATCGAATTCGGCAATTAAGCCATTATTGAAAAAGCTTCCCGTTGCTAACACCACATGCTCACTGCGAATAGGAATATCAGTGTGATTTCTAGTATGAACGCCTGTAACAGTGTTACCCACTAAGTCAACTTCCTCCGCGCGATCACCAGGCATAATTAAACCGCCCGCTTTTTGAAAACGCAGTTTTAATGCTTGATGTAGACGAATTCCTAATAGAGAAGGTGGCAATGTTGGTAATAGACAAATCGTTTTACCTACTAACTGTTGCAGTAATGTCACTGGCTCTTCAGCATCAAGCCCAATACATGCAGGTAAAATAATCGCCTCAACACTGTCATCAATGTGCTTTTTCAGTTCTTCAGCTAATGCTTGTGTGTTTTCTGGTTTATCTAAATAACGTGCAATATTAACTGCTCTAAATTCACTTGGATTATCACGCAATCTATCTAATAACGGTAAGTGGATATGATAAGGAATAGCTTCAACACCTTGCTCATTAAGCGTGTTGCTTGCAAATTGTGGTTGAAAATCTAAGAAACCTTCAATTCCTACCACAGCTAGTTTTTTCCACGGCAATGCTTTATCAATACCATGAATAGGAACTCGCTTTGGACTCATCCAACTCATACGAGAGCGCCCTACTGGCGTAATACGATAATGGTTTTCATCACCATTACCTTGATACTCAAGACCACTTGTACTTGCCAACAATGCCTGAGCTTGTTCGATTAAAGTTGAAACTTGTATCTCACCAATACGGCTATACGGGTGTTTTGGCGCTAACTCTGCTAATGTTGCCAGTGCTTTTTTAGGTTGAGTCACCGCAGTTCCATCAGGTAGATGAGTTAATAAATCCAATGAACCTGATGAAAAATGCAACGCACTTTGACCATTACTAATGATTGCACAAGACTTACCGGCTTCGGCAAGACGAATACCAGCAGTTAATCCTGCCAGTCCGCTACCTATAATGATGACGTCAAATTTCATTATCTGCCTCCGCTGAAGCTGTTTTTTCAATCATATCTGCATCTAAACCACATAAACCTTGATAAACCCAACTGGTAAACTCACTTTCACGTAATGCATTGCCCCAAGCAATTGGTCGAATACCTTTCCAACGCTCATTCAGAAAATGAGCAAGTTGCTGCTCTGATTCATGAGGAGTAGTAACTTGTAAACGGTTTAATAATCCAGCGGCACGACAAGCACAGAGTTCACCTTGGCAAGTTCCCATACCCACACGAGTACGACGACGTAAATCAAGTAAGTTATTAACCGTTAAAGAGTTAACCGCATAGCGAACTTCAGCTGCCGTTACCGCTTCACATTCACATACTAAGCTTTTATCAATACGTTCATTGCTCAGTAATTTATTCGCTAAATCACCATGACGATAAACCGCTGAACCACGAATTGGTGCAGGTAATGAAACAACGCTACGTAATGCTTGCTCTGCTGATTGGCGAGAGCCAGGTAATGCCTCTTCTGCAGTGGTACATTTTGCAGAAACATTTAATTTCTCACAGATTTTATCTGTCGCCCATTCGGCCATTAAACGGTAAGTCATTAATTTACCGCCCGTAATGGTAATAAAGCCTTCTAATCCATCACGTTGCGCATGGTCGAGTAAAACAATACCACGGCTAACATTACGACCTGACGGATCATCATCACTTGCCACTAAAGGACGTACACCAGCATAAGCACGTAGAATTCGAGTTTGAGCCAGTTTTGGCGCTAACATTGAACCTTCACGAATAAGAATATCGACTTCTTCAGGAGTGACATACATATTGTCAATTTCATCGTAAGGTACGCGTGTTGAAGTTGTACCAATTAATGAAATCGTATCGCCAGGTACTAAAATATCGGCATCCGCAGGTTTACGACAACGGTTGATCACCATATTGTTAATACGATGACCCAAAATCAGTAATGCCCCTTTTGCTGGGAACATTCGAACTTTTAACTCACCGTATTCAGCAATTTTTTGTCCCCAAATACCGCCAGCATTCGCCACAATTTGTGCGCGAATTTCGTACATTCTTTTCGTTTGATGATCGTAAACTTTGACACCTTTAACACGATCACCTTCACGAATAAGACCAACGACTTCATGATAGGTCAGGACTTGTGCACCATGTTCGCGAGCATCTAACATATTTGCTGCGGTTAAACGAAACGGATCAACTGTTCCATCAGGTACTTTAACTGCACCGATTAGATTCGGATTAACAGAAGGCTCTAAGCGAATAGCTTCTTCGGGTGAAATCGCTTGAGCATCAATACCTGCAGCTTGGCAAGCTTGAATAAAAGTCTGTTGAAACTCTAGAGAATCTTCGGGTAGGGTAATAAAAAGGCCATCCGTCTTTTCTACACAATGACGAGCGACCCGTTTTAAGATCATATTCTCTTCAATACACTCACGCGCTGACTCAGGATCGGTTACTGCATAACGCGCACCACTGTGTAACAACCCATGATTTCGACCGGTTGCACCGGTTGCAATATCGTGTCTTTCAAGCAGGACGCAACGTAATCCACGGCGTGCACAGTCTCTTGCCATGCCTGCACCGGTTGCTCCTCCGCCAATAATAATGACATCAGTTTCTGTCACTGGTGAACCGCTCATCATAGAGATGCCCTCTCACATTACATTCAGCAAACGCTTAATTATTCTTTAGCGTTAATTATAGTGTATAAGATACACAAAAAGTGTGGTTAATGTTTGATAATGAGCAAAAACGAAAGAGAAACGCTCACGAGTGAAAAATTAAAACCACATCTGTGATACTAATCACAAATTATTTAACAAAAAGTATTTGATAAAGTTAACATATCACTCAAAATTGCACATCTTGAAAAATTATTCGACAACTGAGTAATACCTCACAGTAAATTTGATTGTATAAGTTTACTATTAAGTTCGTTAAAGAAAATTTTTTGATAATTTCACTGTTCGTTTTGTCATTATTTAATATCAACATATTAAAATAAAAGCCATCGGAGGCTAATATGTTAAGTCTGTTTAGACCTGCGCCACATAAAGCGCGTTTGCCAAAAGAGCAGATAGATCCCGTCTATCGTCGCCTACGCTGGCAGATCTTTATGGGGATTTTCTTCGGTTATGCTGCTTATTATTTAGTAAGAAAAAACTTTGCATTAGCAATGCCTTACCTCGTAGAAGAAGGTTTTTCTAAAGGTGACCTAGGTTTTGCTTTATCAGGGATCTCAATTGCTTATGGTTTCTCTAAGTTTATCATGGGCTCATTCTCTGACCGTGCTAACCCACGTTATTTCTTACCAGCAGGTCTTATTTTAGCGTCTGTAGTGATGATATTTATGGGCTTTGTGCCATGGGCAACTTCGAGCATTATGATTATGTTCGTTCTGTTGTTCCTTTGTGGTTGGTTCCAAGGTATGGGTTGGCCTCCTTGTGGACGTACCATGGTGCACTGGTGGTCACAGAAAGAACGTGGCGGTATCGTTTCAATTTGGAACTGTGCGCATAACGTCGGCGGTGGCTTACCTCCATTACTATTCTTATTAGGTATGGCGTGGTTTAACGACTGGAAAGCAGCGTTATATATGCCAGCATTTGCAGCAATTTTAGTTGCAATGATTGCATTCGCATTAATGCGCGATACCCCTCAATCATGTGGTTTACCTTCAATCGAAGAGTACAAAAACGACTATCCACCTGATTATAAGGAAACTGACGAACAAGAACTGACTGCAAAAGAAATCTTTATGAAGTATGTGTTCCCTAACAAACTTCTGTGGATGATTGCGATTGCGAACGTGTTCGTTTACTTACTACGTTACGGCGTGCTGGACTGGTCACCAACTTATCTGCGTGAAGTAAAACACTTCGCAATGGATAAATCATCATGGGCTTACTTCTTATACGAATACGCAGGTATTCCGGGCACACTGCTGTGTGGTTGGATGTCAGATAAAGTGTTCAAAGGTAACCGTGGTGCAACAGGTGTGTTCTTCATGACCTTAGTTACTATCGCAACTATCGTATTCTGGATGAACCCAGCGGGTAACCCGAATGTTGATATGGCGTGTATGTTAATTATCGGTTTCTTAATCTACGGTCCTGTTATGTTGATTGGTCTGCATGCTCTTGAGCTTGCACCGAAAAAAGCAGCAGGTACAGCAGCAGGCTTTACCGGTCTATTCGGTTACTTAGGTGGTTCTGTTGCAGCGAGTGCTATCGTAGGTTACACAGTTGACTACTTCGGCTGGGATGGTGGCTTTATGGTCATGATCGGCGGTAGTGCACTGTCTGTTGTGTTATTACTTATCGTGATGGTTACTGAAACCAAACACAAACGTGAAATGCTTCAGAAGTACGAATAATCGCTAACTGATTATTTATGAAATTAGTTAAATCTCATCTCTAAAACCAAGCCACATCAACTGTTTTGATGTGGCTTTTTTATTGCCAACTGTACATAACTTTATTGTACGTAGGATTAAAATGGAGCTGCTTTATGAGTACATCTTTTAGAATAAAACCGTTAGTTGCAGGCGTTCTTTTAACTCTATCCTTAAGTGCAATTGCACAAGCGGCAAGCGATAAGGTTGTTATCGCTCACCGTGGTGCAAGTGGTTATTTGCCTGAACATACGCTTCCTGCCAAAGCATTAGCTTATGCCCAAGGCGCAGATTATCTAGAGCAAGACTTGGTGATGACCAAAGACAACGAATTAGTTGTTTTACATGACCACTATCTTGATCGTGTAACAGATGTGGCTGATCGTTATCCTGATAGAGCAAGAAAAGATGGCCGTTACTATGCTATCGATTTTACGCTTGAGGAAATTAAAGGGCTGAAATTTACCGAAGGTTTTGACATTGTTGATGGTAAAAAGGTCCAAAGTTACCCAAACCGTTTCCCTATGGGTAAATCGGATTTTCGTGTACATACTTTCCAAGAAGAAATTGAATTTATCCAAGGCCTAAACAAATCAACAGGCCAAGATATTGGTATTTACCCTGAAATTAAAGCACCTTGGTTTCATGAACAAGAAGGTAAAGACATTACCACCAAAGTGCTGGAAGTACTTAAACAGTACGGTTATACGAAAAAAACCGACAATGTTTATCTACAATCATTCGATGCTAACGACCTAAAACGCATCAAAACAGAATTAATGCCAAAAATGGGCATGGACTTAAAACTCGTTCAGTTAATTGCTTATACCGACTGGAATGAGACTTATGAGAAACAGCCTGACGGTACATGGACAAACTACAGCTATGAATGGATGTTTAAGCCGGGTGCAATGAAAGAGATTGCCACTTATGCTGATGGAATTGGCCCTGATTACCATATGTTAGTGGAAGAAAACTCAACACCAGAAAAAATTACCTTAACGGGTATGTCTGCTGATGCTCATGCGAATAAATTGACCATTCATCCGTTTACTGTTCGTATTGATAAACTTCCTAAATACGCAAAAGATGGTGATCAACTTTACGACATCATTTATAACCAAGCGGGTGCAGAAGGTGTCTTTACAGACTTCCCTGATTTAGGGGTTAAGTTCTTACAAAAACAAGCTAAATAAATCATCGCATTTTATTTACGCTCTAAATAATTCAAGGTGCAGCTAGGCGACAAGTGAATGAGATACTAGGCATACATTAGTATGTGGTTAGTGCGAGTGAACACTGTCACCAATGCTGCAACTTGAAATAGGATATTTGCGCCCTTTCTGATTGTATATTTCTTCATCTTTATCTAAGTTACTCTAATAATTTAATTAAAAAACCAAAATAACTTTTTAAGTTAGCTATCATCATTTCTTAAATACTTAGAAGAAGGGATCACAATGACAATAATGGCCATTATTTTACTCGTTCTTATCGTTCTTTTTATTAGTTGGGGTATTTCAATTTATAACCGTCTTATTGCGACACGCAATCAAGTCAGTAATCAATTTGCAAACATTGATGTTATTTTAAAACAGAGAGCAGACCAAATTCCTCAATTAATGGCGGTAGCTGAAAAAGCAATGGAACACGAAAAAAGTGTATTTATTGCATTAAGCGACGCAAGACAACGCTACTTTAAAGCGCAAAATATTAATGAAAAAATCAGCGCATCAAATGAGATGAATACAGCACTACGAGGCATGATTGCCCTTGCTGAAAATTATCCGACGTTAATTTCTGGTGAACAATTAGCACTACTTCAAACCGGTGTTAGTGATGTAGAAAATAAAATTGCTCAACGTCGTGAAGGCTTTAATGATGCAACCACCAACTACAACACCGCAATAGAGATGTTTCCTGATAGCTTAATTGCTGGCCTTTTCCGCTTTGAACGCATGCAATTGTTAGAAATACCAAAAGAAGAAATGAAATTTGATGGTATTCATTTTAAATAACAATGAGTTAAATAACCGCATTAAGGATAAATTGCAGTGTTAATTTATTTTTTTATCGGCTGTACCGTAGGTGCATTAATCTATTTTTTACGCAGTAAACGTGCTCAAAAAAAGAAGAACAACTTAGGTATTGTTCCCTTTTTAGGGATAGCGTTTGTGGCTGGAAATTATCTGTTTTTTTCGCGAGAAAATGGCCTTTATCCTAGCGGTGAAGACTCTGTTGTTAATCTTATCTCCTGTATTGCATTCGCTGTCATTTTGATATTTTCCTATGGTATTTCAAATCATATTGGAAATATTGGTGAAAAAGCGATAAAAAATTATCATCAATTACAAATGGAAGGTGAGTCTAAATTTTCGGCACTTATTAACACCGTATTTATTAGCCTTTTACTGCTCTGTTTAAGCTTTGGCTTTTTTATTGACCATAGATTGTTCTTTTTAAGTTTCGTTTTAATGTTCGTTTATCAAATTGCCAAAAAAACACCTGAAAAGCGTTTTTTACGTTTTCAAAAAATTCTAGCGACATCTAAAATTCGCTCTTTAGCCATTGGGCTGGTTGAAATTGAAGGCAAGATAACTGCGGGTAAAAAATTAACGAGTCGCCTAGGTAAAAAAGAGTGCTATGGCTACTGCTATTATGAATATGACATATCGACAGATAAAGAAGGTAAGAAAAGCTATCGCCAAACACTCTGTGACAAAAAGATCAACAATTTCACTATGACAGATGATACCGGCTCAGTTCAAATTCTTGCAGCTGATAAACCTTTAGTTCATCTTGGCATCGATCCCCACCAAGATCTGGAATATAACAATAAACGTTTTAAGGAGTACATTTTAGAAGCTGATACCACTTATTTATTGATAGGGAATGCAGAGCCTATCAATGATGAAGTTGTTATCACACATAATGCTCCTCACTATCTATTAGGTTTATCCCCACAAGATTATGTTGTTAGTTGGAACAAAGCTCGCCCCTTTCGTCGTAACTCGGCTATCATCGTTATTATTGCTCTTTTTGTTATCTTATCCATTCTGGTGGTACCAATGGATTACCAAAACGGCATCCTAACACTTTATTTTAATAGCACCTCTTCATCTTGGTAATTGATTAATATGGAATGGCTTATTTTCATCATTTTTATTCTCGCTTTGGTTTATTTTTTAATACGCCAATTAGTGATGATTTATAACAATATGGTGATGCTAAAGAACAATTGCTATAAAGCCTTTGCAAATATTGATGTTTTATTAAAAAAACAAGCTGACTTGATCCCCATGTTGATAGTAATTACACAAAAATCGATGGATCATGAGAAAATCTTATTTGAAAAATTAGCTGAAAATAGAGATCACTATTTACGCACAGATGTATTAGACCAAAAAGTTGATTTAGCAAATCAGTTATTACCTCAAATAAAAAAATCACTCATCATTGCTGAAAAATACCCTGAACTTATCAGCGGAAAAAATTTACACATATTACAAGCACAAGCTAAAGAATTAGAAGAGTGTATTGCAGATAGACGTGAGTTCTTTAATCAATCCGTCACACTCTATAATACTGAAATACATATTTTCCCTAATGTATTGTTTAAATTGATTTTTAATTTTAAAGATATCCCTCTTTTCTATCCTAGTAGGGAGACAGACTTATGATAGAAATTCCTTTTTCATTTTTTGGTATTACCGATTGGATATTGGGTCTTGGTGATCCCATCATGATTATTATGCTTGCCACTTTTGGTACATTATTTTCAATGGCAATCATTTTGCCATTAATAAGTATCACTCCTTTAAAAAGATATATGCCACAAATTGCAGGTGGGTTATTTAGCTCGGTATTTGTCAGCTTAATGGTCTTGATTAGTTTTAATTTAATACTCGGTGTTAACTCTGCCTTAAAACTACTCTTAGTCTGGTGGGTTATTTTATTTTCATGTATTACGTATTGGTTTATTAATTATCGCTATATGAAAGACGTAACAGGGAATAAATTTGCGAAGTTTCAAGAAAAAGCGCTTGAAGCAGAAGAAAAACGAAGACAAAGCCGAAAATCAAAAAAATAAAAGAGAGCCTAAGCTCTCTTTTATTACGCTATCAATATCACGTTTATGCCCTGTAAACAGGAAATGCAATCACATCACTAAGACGCTCGACACCAAGAGCCAACATAATGAGACGATCGACACCTAAAGCAACACCAGAACACTCTGGTAATCCTGCTTCAAGGGCAGCTAAAAAACGCTCATCAATAGGTTGCTCAGGTAATCCCATTGCCACTCGTTGACGATTATCACGTTCAAAGCGATGACGTTGTTCTTGCGCATCCGTTAGCTCACGGAACCCATTCGCTAACTCCACACCTTTAAAATAGACTTCAAAACGTTCTGCAACACGGTGATCTTCTGAGCTAATTTCAGCTAATGACGCTTGTGACGCAGGGAAATGATAGATAAAGGTTGGTTTTTCTAAACCGATATGTGGCTCAACCCCAGAGACAAATAGCAACTGAAGCAGTGTATCTTTATCTTCTTCAGTCTCTGCGATATTTGATAAATCTAGTTTTGCGGCCACTTCACGTAATTTTTCTTTATCAACTGATAAAGGATCGATATCAAGATAGCGCAAGAATGCTTGTTGATAAGAGAGTGATTCTGACGCTTCACAATCTAACACTTCTTGCAATAAATCATCGACTTCATTCATCAACCGGTACATATCAAAACAAGGGCGATACCATTCTAGCATCGTAAATTCCGGATTATGATATCTACCGGCTTCCTCATTACGGAAGCAACGCCCCATTTGATAAATAGGCCCACTGTTTGCCGCTAATAAACGCTTCATGTGATATTCGGGGCTTGTCATCAAATAAAGCTTTAGCCCTTGTGAAGCACCTGGCCCGACAAATTGGGTTTCAAATGGGAAAAGATGAACATCGGTAACGGTAGCCTGACTCATCATAGGTGTTTCAACTTCTAACACACCACGATCAGCGAAAAAACGCCTAATATTACTGACTATTTTCGCCTTTTTCAGTAAGTTGGCGATTGAGGCGCTTGGCTGCCAATCCGCGATATCACTCATGAACGAAAAACTCCAACAGAAAACAAAGCGTGCAGTTTACTCGCATCCTCCTCAACAGACAAATTTCTCCCTAATAAAGAGGCGTTTCATTTTATGTTTATTCATTATCCTTATGGTTTTTTAAGTAAAAACACATAAGGCAAATAAATGTAATTCTACAAAACATCTACTTTAAGGCACTTTTTATCGTCGAAATAAACATCAATCTAATGTACCAGAGACAACTCGTTAGCTATTATTTTATAATAAAAGTAAATTGTAATAATTCTTTTTCTCAATTGCGAATAACAATAAACTAACACAATGCTTATATTTGAATAGCCAATCTCATTTTAACTTCAACGTTAACTTTCTATTTAAATTTGCGTATTTTGACGAGTATTAAAAACCTTTAGAAATATTATTAATATTTTATTAACAATTAACAAGACAAACCGATTTGTTTTAGATAAATAGTAAAAAATTTATTTTAATTTTCAGAATGACTTTTTATTAATTTAAATTAGCCAAAGGAAAGGTAAAAACTTTTACTCTTTAAAATCAATAAATAACAAAAAAACCTTGTCATTTTCAATTAAAGTTATCTATACTTTAAAAACAGATTATTCATTACTATTTATAATTTTCAATTTAAAAAAATATATTCTATTTTATCCTCAAGTTTCTCTGGGCTCTTATTATCAAAACCCAGAATTCTTGGTGTGGATCACACTTTTTTTGCGAAATACGGGAAAACCATCATTCATATCAAATTTCGGTGCCCCACATTTCGTTATACTAAAATTACAGTCAATGATAATAAAGATGTTATCAAGCGCAGTCACAAGGCAGTGAAACAATTTCGTTACGGATAGCTTAAAAAAATAGCATTACAAATTAATAATGTCAGTGAATTGAATTCTAGACAATTATTCCAATTTTCACTTGAACAATGGAGAAGCGCAGTGCAAACCTTTAATGCCGATATAGCGATAATCGGAGCCGGGGGCGCAGGCTTACGAGCAGCAATAGCTGCCGCGGAAGCGAATCCTCAACTGAAAATTGCTCTGATCTCAAAAGTTTACCCAATGCGTAGCCACACCGTGGCAGCAGAAGGCGGATCAGCAGCAGTGACTCAGGCTCACGACTCCTATGATTTTCACTTCAATGATACCGTTTCAGGCGGTGACTGGTTGTGTGAACAGGATGTCGTAGATTACTTCGTTGAGCATTGTCCAACAGAGATGACTCAACTAGAACTCTGGGGCTGTCCTTGGAGCCGTAAAGAAGACGGGTCAGTCAACGTCCGACGTTTTGGTGGGATGAAGATCGAACGGACCTGGTTCGCAGCCGATAAAACCGGCTTCCATATGCTACATACCCTGTTCCAAACATCCTTAAAATATCCACAGATTCAACGTTTCGACGAACACTTTGTTCTCGATATCCTTGTTGATGAAGGTCACGCTCGTGGTCTTGTTGCTATCAATATGATGGAAGGTACGAAAGTTCAAATTCGTGCAAATGCTGTCATTATGGCAACGGGTGGTGCTGGACGTGTTTATCGTTTCAATACCAATGGCGGTATTGTGACGGGTGATGGTATGGGTATCGCTTTACGCCATGGCGTTCCACTGCGTGATATGGAATTTGTTCAATATCACCCAACCGGCTTACCAGGCTCAGGTATTCTGATGACCGAAGGTTGTCGTGGTGAAGGTGGTATTCTGGTCAATAAAGATGGCTATCGTTATCTGCAAGATTACGGCCTAGGCCCAGAAACACCATTAGGTAAACCAGAAAATAAATACATGGAATTAGGCCCTCGCGATAAAGTCTCTCAAGCATTCTGGCATGAGTGGCGCGCAGGCCGTACCATCAAAACTCACCGTGGTGACGTTGTTCATCTTGACTTACGTCATCTGGGTGCGAAAAAACTTCATGAACGTCTGCCATTTATTTGTGAACTGGCAAAAGCGTATGTGGGTGTTGACCCAGTTAATGAACCAATCCCTGTACGTCCTACTGCTCACTACACTATGGGTGGTATCGAAACTAACCAACAAACTGAAACCCGTATTAAAGGTCTATTTGCGGTAGGTGAATGTTCATCTGTTGGCTTACACGGCGCTAACCGTTTAGGTTCTAACTCACTGGCAGAGCTGGTTGTATTCGGTCGTCTTGCAGGTGAAGAAGCGGTTCGTTGTGTTCAAGAAGCAACACCAGCTAACGCATCAGCATTAGATGCTCGTACTCGTGATATCGAAGATGGCCTGAAAAAACTGATGAACCAAAAAGGTTCTGAAAGCTGGTCACAAATTCGCGATGAAATGGGCGAATCAATGGAAGAAGGTTGCGGTATCTATCGTACACCTGAATTAATGCAAAAAACTGTTGATAAACTGGCTGAATTAAAAGAACGTTTCAAACGCGTTGAAATTAAAGACACCAGTAGCGTCTTTAATACAGATTTACTGTACAAAATTGAGCTTGGCTTTGGTTTAGATGTCGCTGAATGTATGGCTCATTCCGCAATCAATCGTAAAGAGTCTCGTGGTGCACACCAACGTCTTGACGAAGGTTGTACTGAGCGTGATGACGTGAACTTCCTAAAACACACTCTGGCGTTCTATAACCCAGAAGGTGCCCCTCGTTTAGAATATAGCGATGTGAAGATCACGAAATCTGCTCCTGCTAAACGTGTCTATGGTGGTGAAGCGACTGCACAGGACAAGCAGAATAAGGAGAAAGCGAATGGCTGATGACATGAAGCACATTAAAATGGAAGTCATGCGCTATAACCCAGAAACGGACGAAGCGCCTCATTTCGTCACTTATGATGTTCCTTATGATGAGCAAACCTCATTACTGGACGCATTGGGTTATATTAAAGACAATTTAGCGCCTGATCTTTCTTACCGTTGGTCTTGCCGTATGGCGATTTGTGGCTCTTGCGGCATGATGGTCAACAAAGTGCCTAAATTAGCTTGTAAAACGTTTATTCGTGAATATCCAGACGGTGTAAGAGTTGAAGCATTGGGTAACTTCCCAGTTGAGCGTGACCTTGTTGTCGATATGACTCACTTTATTGAAAGCTTAGAAGCGATTAAACCTTATATCATCGGTAATGATCGTAAGCCTTCAGAAGGTCCGAATAAACAGACTCCTGCTCAAATGGCGAAATATCACCAATTCTCTGGTTGTATCAACTGTGGTCTTTGCTATGCAGCATGTCCGCAGTTTGGTCTAAACCCAGAGTTTATTGGCCCAGCAGCGATTACATTAGCTCAACGTTACAACACAGATAGTCGTGACCATGGGGCAAAAGAGCGTATGCCTCAGTTAAATGGTGAGAACGGTGTCTGGTCTTGTACCTTTGTTGGCTACTGTTCTGAAGTCTGTCCAAAACATGTGGATCCTGCTGCCGCTATTCAGCAAGGTAAAGCAGCCAGCGCGCAAGACTTTGTTATTGCGATGCTGAAACCACGTTAAGGAGGAAACAAGACATGACAACAAAACGTAAGCCTTATGTTCGTGGCATGCAACCAAACTGGTGGACGAAACTTGGATTCTATCGTTTCTATATCACCCGTGAAGGGACTTGTCTTCCACAACTTTGGTTCAGTCTGGTTGTACTGTTTGGTGTATTCGCACTGAAAAATGGACCAGAAAGTTGGGCAGGTTTCGTTGGATTCCTGAGCAACCCAATTGTAATGCTGATTAATATTGTGACTCTGATTGCAACCATCTTCCACACTGCCACTTGGTTCAAACTTGCACCGAAAGCTGTGGTTATCGTTGTTAAAGATGAAAAAATGCCGCAAGAACCTATTGTGCGTGGTTTCTGGGGTGTCACTATTGTTGTTACTGCCGTTATTCTGGCAGTGGCGTTAATGTAACCCAGGAGGAAATAATGAATCAGAATCAACTTCCTAAGCGCTCTGATGAACCTATTTTCTGGGGATTATTTGGTGCAGGTGGTATGTGGAGTGCGATTGTTTCTCCAGCAATCATCATCCTGCTCGGTATCCTAATCCCTATGGGTATTGCGCCAGAAGCATTTACTTACGAACGTATTATGGCATTTAGCCAAAGCATCATTGGTCGTCTGTTCTTACTGCTAATGATTATTCTGCCAGTTTGGTGTGCATTACACCGTATTCACCATACCCTGCACGATTTTAAAGTGCATGTACCTGCAAGCAAATGGGTATTTTATGGTGGTGCAGCAATTATCAGCGTTATCGCTATCATTGGTGTATTTACACTGTAATTGATTAATACGTAAGATAAAAAGCCACTCAATTGAGTGGCTTTTTTATGGAAAACTGATGATAATCAACTCGCTAATTTCAGCCCAATAATACCGAAAATAATCATAGCTAAACTCAGTAAACGATAGATATTTGCAGACTCACCAAAAACCAAAATACCAAAGATCGCGGTACCCACTGCACCAATACCGGTCCAAATTGCGTAAGCTGTACCCGCAGGTAAGCCTTTCATGGCGTAAGACAACATTCCCATGCTCACAACCATGGCACTAATAGTGATAATACTTGGCGTTAAGCGTGTAAAACCGTGTGTATATTTAAGGCCAACAGCCCAAACGATTTCCAACAAACCCGCAACAAAAAGAATAATCCAAGACATAACGTCCCCTATCGATAAATTGGGGTCGTCCCCTGAATACAAAGACAAAAAGCTGGGTCGTCCCAGCTTTTAAAAGATGAAGTTTAAGTATAAGAAAAAGAAATTAATCATGCAATAGCATAAAATTAACTCAATTTTTTTTAGGTGCGCCCTCTTCACCATAAAGAAAAGCAGAGACATCATCCTCTACTTCTCCCATTGCCATCAAGGCATCCAGCGTCTCTTTTGCTTCTTCTTCATTGACGATACTCATGGCAAAACCCACATGTACTAATACCCACTTTCCAATCATCGTATGAGGCTCTCCCTCACAGACTAGTGCAATATTCACTTCACGTTTTACACCACAAACATCGACCATTGCATTTTCAGTGATTGTTTTTCCTACTTCAACAACCTGACCTGGAATACCAAGACACATAACAACCCCTATTCGATCTCTATTTGCTTTATTCGCATTGCATCATCATTTTCAACACGCATATTTTGGCTACCACAAGAAGGGCATCCCGCGTTAAACGTTGAAACCGTCACGACTTGATGACAATCCCAGCACCACGCTTTTGCAGGAATAACTTCTATATGTAATTCACAGCCTTGTGCAATAGTGTCTCTACAAACAATATCAAAACAAAACTCAAGCGCACTCACTTCAACACAAGATAATGCGCCAATTTCCATCCATACACTTTTTACTTTTTTTGCATTATTTAATTTTGCCTGAGAATCTATTATCTCAAATGCACTTTGGCAAAGTGTGATTTCATGCATGTCGATACCTTATTGAAGCAGGATAAATAATAGCAACTATAGTATCAGCACATAGTTGCTTTATTATTGATCTTAAAACAACAATTCAGCACCGGTTTCAAAAGCTGCTTTACGACGACGCTCTTTCACCATATCTTCGAGTGCGTCTCTATCGATACACACTAAAGCATGCGTTGGGCAAACTTCAATACATGCAGGCCCTGCTTCTCGGTGATGGCATAAATCACATTTATTAGCTTCGGCCTTAAATGCATCAATAGTATTAAGCGCAGTTAATTTGCGCATAACTGGGCGTGAAACCACCTCCATAGTGCCATAAGGGCAAGCCAACACACAGGTTTTACAGCCGATACATTTATCCTGATCGACATAGTAATAATCTTTATTATGAATAATGGCACCATTCGGGCACACATTTGCACAAGGGGCATCTTCACATTGGTGACAGACAACTGCTGTACTAATTGAGAATCCTTTAACCACATGAATTCGCGGTTGAAAATTTTGCTCACTAATTTGCTCAATGGCTAAGTTATCTTGATCGGCTTGCTGATGTGAAACCACACAAGCTACCTCACAAGTATGGCAACCAATACATTTTTTAGGGTCTGCAATGATGAAACGGTTCATCATATTCTCCTGATCTTTGTTATATATAGCCGTTATATATGGCGATAAATGCAACGAGTTATTCTAATTAAGAGTCATAATTAGGTATTTATAGAATGAATCTAGCACGGTTCATGCCAATATATTTTTGATATAACTATTCCTTATTTTTCAATTAAATAATTTTTAAATAAAAATGATTATTAATTAATAAATAAGTCACTTCGTCAAATTATTCGACATTTTTGACGATAAATGAAAACGCTATATAATTGATTATATAGCTATTTGATAAGTTTATATTTTTAAGTTTCATTACAGATACAAAAATAGCGGGTTGGATCAAAAATGATTCAGTCATTGATATAAATTTATTATAAACCTACTACAATATAGCTAATTTTTTAGGGCAATCGGTGGTGTCATGAAATTAAGCAGTAACAATGCTGAAACTATGGAGAGCCTTCGTAATGAGCGTAACCAATATCGCATATTGGTTGATATCACAAACTCTGTATTAGCTCATCTAGACATGGATGGTCTTATTTCTGAAGTCTCTAAAGAAATACATCGTTTTTTTGGACTGAATCATATTAGTCTAATGTTATGCCGTACTTCATCACAAAATAGTCATGAAGGTATTCTTTATTCTAGCCGTTATCAGACTGGAAAATCAGTCATTCGCCAACAACGTAAGTTTAGTAGCGCGAATAACAAAGCAGAAGAAATTATTAATCAAAACAAACCTGTCTTAATTGATATTAATAATGAAGATCAAGAAGATGTTTTGATTAAGCGTCTAGTTAAGCAAAATATGCAGACGGCTTTGTTATTGCCACTAGCTTTTAATCATAAACCACTTGGTTTATTAATTTTAGCACATGAAGTCGGTAGTGTTTTTACCGACGATACCTGTCAATTGCTACAACAAATTGCAGCTCGTATTGGTATCGCTATTGAAAACGCAGCCGCATATGAAGAAATAACGCATTTAAAAGACAGTTTAAAGAATGAGAATATTTGGCTTAATGAGCAAATAGATAAAAACGGATGCTTTAGTGAGATTATTTACCAAAGCGATGCCATGCATAATGTGCTCGAACAAATTGAATTAGTGGCACAAAGTGATAGCACTGTACTTATTTTAGGTGAAACAGGCACAGGTAAAGAATTAATTGCACGAGCAATTCATCGCCTTAGTCAGCGGAAAGGTAAGTCGATGATAAAGATGAACTGTGCTGCTGTGCCTTCTGGCCTATTAGAAAGCGATCTTTTTGGTCATGACAAAGGGGCATTTACGGGTGCAACCAATACGCATATTGGTCGATTTGAAATGGCGGATAAAAGCACTCTATTTCTTGATGAAATTGGTGATATGCCAATTGAATTACAACCCAAACTACTTCGTGTTCTTCAAGAGCGAGAAATAGAAAGACTGGGTGGTAATAAAGTTATTCCTGTTGATGTTAGGCTGATTGCGGCGACCAATAAAGATCTTCATGAATTAACTGATGAAGGTGAATTTAGAGAAGATCTATATTACCGTCTGAATGTTTTTCCTATTATTATTCCGCCGTTAAGAGAACGACCAGAAGATATTCCACTTTTGGTTAAACATTTTACACAAAAAATTGCGCGTAGAATGGATAGAAAAATAGATTGTATTCCAGCTAATGCATTGGAACAATTAACTCTTTATCCATGGCCAGGTAATGTCCGTGAGCTTGAAAATATTATTGAGCGTGCGGTTATTTTAACCCGTGGTTCAACATTAAACCTTCAGTTAAAAGAGCTTCACATCAATAAGCCCTCTCGTTTAAAACAGGTACTGACTCAACCTTCATCCATTGAAAAGCGCATGCAAACTAATGCGCCAGAAAGTGATGATGAGGAGCGAGAAAGGATCATTCAAGCGTTAAGAGAAACCAATGGTGTTGTTGCTGGAGCCAGAGGTGCTGCTTTAAAACTAGGATTAAAACGAACAACGTTATTATCACGGATGCAACGCCTTGGTATTTCAATTCCGGAAATACTTTAATTCCAAAGTGATTTCTTCTTCAATTATTTAAGAAGAGTGTAATAAATTAATTACACTCTTCTTTTTCATTAATTTGAAACTTATTAATCTCTATCTATAATTTAGTTGATTATATTTTATCAATTATTTCTCTAATTAATTATTAATAATATAAACCATCAATGGAGCATATTATATATGAATAGCCTGCTTATAAATAAAATTAATGAAATAAAAAAAGAATACAAAAATAACAAATATGTTTTTATTCCCCAAAATGTTGTTATTAACTTAATAAAGCAATTAGGTGCTGAAGAAAAAGATATCAATACATTAATAGAATACGGCGATTATTTAGCACAAGATCCTACTCTTTCGTTTCGTCACTCTCGAACAGGACGCTACCTTTTTGATAATGACATAGAAACTATCTCCAGATTAGAGTATCAACCTTTTGTTCTCACTGAAGAAGATGGATTTATTCGTGAAGACAGTGGTGCGCAAAGACATTTTAGAGCACTTGATGATCGCTGGCAGAGCAATACAGCTTATCAAGCCTTGTTAAAATTAAAAATGCTATTAATTCAAGGTAATACATTTACTCCTCGTCACTTAACAGATCAACAATCGCCAAAATCAATATCAACTGTTTTTCATTTAAGATTAATTGCTCAACCAGACTCTTTAAGCGAGCTTTCAATTGAAGGAGTGCATAAGGATGGAGTTGACCACACCATGATTGTTATGATGAATAAGCATAATGTGAAGGATAATACTGGTGCTTTACGTGTCCATTCACCACAAGAAGCCATAGGAACACCTTGGCAAGAAATCAACCCTGAAAATGTGCTTTATGAGCACAATAATGCACAATATCTTGATGTTCTATTAATTGCAGATAATGAATTAAATCATAGTGGTACACCTATTTTTACTCATGATAATAAAAATCAAGCTTACCAAGACTTTATGGTTTTATTATCTCGTTATCCCACCGTTGATACTCACCCATCACATAAATTCGACTCAATGAATGCACACCCTGATTTACCCTTAACGCTTTATTTAAATCAGTCAGTTGCTTAATCATAAAATCGTTATTACATAAATTAAAATCGTTGAGCTCGGCTAAGTAACAAATCAATAATTAAGACAAGGTTTGATTCAAAGGACGAGCTTTCGATAGTGTCACAATGATAATTCACTGCATCGTCATAAATGGGGAAATGAATATCAGCAAGTTCAGCCAATGGATTGGCACTTGCGCGAGTAAATGCAACAATCTTCATACCAATACTTTTTGCTATTCTCGCCTTTTCAACCACTTGTTCAGTCTCTCCACTACGAGATATCGCAATAAAAACGGTATAGCGTGAAGCATTATTAATAAAGATATTCTTACTGTCACTCAATCCTGAGAGAAATGCATCCTTACCAATCAGCTGTAATCGCTTACTGATATATTCTGAGAATATATGAGAAAACCCTGCCCCATAAATAAAAAATGAATTCTTGCTGTTAATTAAATCAACAAAAGCGTGTCTTTTCTCATCTGAAATTAACGTGAAGGTTTTTAAATAATTCGCCAAAAACTGATCAAAAAGAGGCTCTGTTACCTCGTTTTCATCACTTTTCAATTGATGGGATTTTTCAGCCGTGGATAACAATTGTTTGCAGTAATAAACTAATTCACTATAACCAGAAAAACCTAATTTCTGGCAAAGTCGCATAATGGTCGTTGTCGAAACAAAATTGGCTTGTGCTAGCGCTCTGATCGTAAGTTTTCCAACTTGTGTTGGGTTATCAATTAAATAAGAGAGAATACGATATTCTGCGCGTGTTAATTCTGTTGCTCTTGAGAGTAAAGATGATAATCGTGCCGACATACCGGTTACCTTAATTGATACATCGTCCTTACCAACATAAAAGGAAAATGCTGTTCTGGTGATAGAACAGCATTTTTATTCAATTACTCGTTAACAGCAAGTATTCAGATCAAACACGCTTACCATTTACATAAGCTTTACGTAATTCAGGCCAATATTCTCGATTTGCTTCGATCATATCATCAAGGATCTTCTTCGCGTGGATCACACTTGGCACTGTTTTATTCAGTGTGAACGCCTCTAATGCTTTTTCATAGCTACCTTCAAGTGTTGCTTCCACCAATAACTGTTCTGATGCCAGTTGTTGTTCCAGTAAAGTACGGTGGAAACGAGGAATATCGCCGACACGAATAGGTTCAGGGCCGTGAGATGTGATATAAGCCGGTACTTCAACCATCGCATCATAAGGTAAATCAGAAATTGCACCTTTATTTTCAACAATCACCAAGTGGCGCTGACGTAAATCAAAAGCTAAAGAGCAAGCAACATCAACAATAAAGGCACCATGAACACCAACATGGAATGCATCGGGTAAAATTCCCGTCTCTTTATATTCTCGAGCAGCTTCAAACAGGCGTTTTTCACGACCATCCATCACTTCGTTTGCACGAGTGTAGTCAGGATCTTGATGTTCCACGATATAATTTGGCATCAAGTAGTACTGTAAATATGGGTTTGGAATATATTCAGGGAATGCTTCCATTAATGGCTGAATATGACGCCACGTTTTCACCCATGATGGATCAGAATGTTGTGGGTCAGTTTGTGCCGCATCTTCTGTCAAAAGACCAAATTTAGCGATATGTTCGCGTAATTCAGGCAGTTTTTCTTCACCTTTTACGCGTACTGAAGTAAACCAACCAAAATGATTTAAGCCAAAATAATCCACATCTAAATCATGACGATCCACTTTTAATACAGCGGCCATATTACGCATTGCCGCAACAGGCATATCACAGATATTCAATACTCGAGCATTAGGGCGTAGACGACGCACACCTTCAGCAACAATCGCAGCTGGATTGGAATAATTTACAATCCATGCTTTAGGAGAAGCATATTGTTCAACTAAATCGATTAGCTCAACCATTGGTAAAATAGTACGTAAACCGTAAGCAAGTCCCCCAGGCCCACAGGTTTCTTGCCCAACAACACCATGACGTAATGGGATTTTTTCATCCTGTTCACGCATTTTGTATTGACCCACACGCATTTGGGCAAATACAAAGTGAGCACCATCAAATGCAGTTTCTGGATCTGTCGTCACCGTAAATTTAATGGTATCGCTATGATCACGGATCACTTTTTCAACCACAGGTGCAATCGTATCTTGGCGCTCTTTATCAATGTCGTATAAACGAATTTCACTCAGTGGAAAATCCTCTAAACGTACCATTAAACTTTTTACAATTCCTGGTGTATAGGTGCTTCCGCCGCCTGCAATACTTAAGATAAAAGGTGATTTCGTCATCTTACTTTCTCCTATTAAAGTGCGGCTTCGACCGCTTCACGCATTTTTTTCACATGTAATCCATAAACCACTTGAACATTATTACCGTGGCGAACAACGCCTTTAGCACCGGTTTTTTTCAGTAGATCTTCATGAATTACATCGACATTTTTAACAATGACTCGTAAGCGCGTATAACAATTATCAACGACTTCAATATTGTCACGCCCACCTAGCCCTTCAATAATTTCTTCACCTAACTCATTAATATTTTCAGTTATTCCTTCAGGATTAGTGACTATTTCTGTTTTTTTCTTATAGTCTTCTTTGCTGTATAAACGAGTCTCTTCATCATCATCTTCACGACCAGGGGTTTTAAGATTGAGTTTTAAAATCAAGGTCCTAAAGATAACGAAGTAGAGAACTGACATAATCAAACCCACCACGATATACATAGGCCAATTTGATTTTTCAGTACCTAACGGCAAGTTATATAAAATGAAGTCAATGACACCATTTGCACCAATCGCATGAACACCTAATAGGTAGAACAACATCATGCCAATACCCGTTAATACGGCGTGAACCAAAAACAGAACAGGAGCAACAAAGAGGAAGGAAAACTCAAGAGGCTCTGTCACCCCTAACAAGAAAGAAGTTGCAGCCGCAGGAATTAAAATCGCCTTTGCCATCTGCTTTTTCTCTTTTTTGGCCACAGAGATCATGGCAGCAGCTGCTGCCGTTAAACCGAACATTTTAGCGATACCACGAGCATCCCAAATCACAGTGCTGCTGAGTTGTTTTACTTCAGGGCACGCCATTTCAGCAAAATAGATATTTCTTGCACCTTGGTAAGTTGTGCCACAAACATCAGTAACACCGCCTAGTTCGGTATACAAGAATGGGGTATAAACTAAATGGTGTAATCCCGTTGGGATAAGAATACGTTCTAAGAATCCATAAATCAGCGCACCAAAAGCACCAGAGTCATGAATAACAAGTGCCATTTTAGTAATACCTGCCTGAGCAAAAGGCCAGATTTCACACATTAAAACAGCGAGTGCAATGGTGAATGGAATAGCAATAATGGCGACAAAGCAGTGGCCAGAGTAGATAGCCATAATGCCGTTAAATTGGCGACCTGAATAACGATTATAAAGCCACCCAGATATTGAACCTGTTAAAATACCGGCAAATACCCCCATCTCAAGGACTTGAACACCTAATACCATGCCTTGACCTGCAGCTCGCATTTCTTCTGTGCTAACCAACTTCCCTTGCAGTGTTAGCGTAATATTCATAGCATTTGTAAAAATAACAAACACCACTAAGCCAATTAATCCTGCATAGCCTTTATCTTTTTTTGCTAAGCCGACAGGAATACCCACAGCAAAAATCAGTGCTAAATTGACTAAAATAGCAACAGATGATTTTGCGAGTAATTGTCCAATACTTTGAATAACCGGGTGATTTAGAAACGGAATATATTCCGCAAGATTGCCATTGCCAAAGACGTTACCTAAAGCGATATATAAACCAACAATAGGTAATATCAAGACGGGTCCATATAAGGATTTACCAAACGCTTGTAGGGCATTAATGAGTTTTTTCATACGGTATCTCGTTGTTGTTTTCTTACACTCATTTCCATGACAGCATCCTGCGCTGGCCTTAAATAAAAAGCAATTTATCCACTTGATTTAGAAACGGATTACGTTAAAAGTAACATGTTACTTTTTTTATTGTGAGCCAACGCATGGTGAATATTCAAACAGATAAAAAGGGGTTTTTAACGATAAGCTGTAGAAAAAGATCTGATGACAATAAAAAATCATAAAAAAACCGAGCTTACTGACACAAGGTCAATAAACTCGGTCTTAAGGCAGAAAAACAATATTAATCAGATAAAATTAGCCCTCGGCGGCTTCTCTTAAACGACGTTTAATATTGCTATATTCCGTTTTCACATAGTGTTCTGCCTGAGCCTGCTCCTTGATTGGCTCAACACATACTGCACAATATTTATACTCAGGTGTTTTAGTAATTGGGCTTAAATTTTCCGCAACCAGTTCGTTACAAGCACCAATCCACCATTGGTAAGTCATATATACCGCGCCTTTATTCGGTCTATCACTGACTGCAGCACGCGTAATTACTTTACCTTGACGAGAGCGTATCCAAACTAGCTCTTGATCTTTAATTCCTAGTTGTTTGGCATCTTCAGTGTTTAACTGAACATAACCTGGCTCATCAGCTAATGCCGCCAATGCTTTACAGTTACCCGTCATTGAACGGCAAGAGTAGTGCCCAACTTCACGGACTGTTGCCAGTACCATTGGGAATTCATCAGACAGTTTGTCAATTGGTGGCGCCCACTCACAGGTAAAGAATTGGCCTTTACCATTAGGGGTATCAAAGTTACCACCATCGTACAGATATTGTGTACCTGGGCTATCTTCTGTTGGGCAAGGCCATTGAATATAAGCCAAGTCCGCCATTTTTTCGTAAGTCGCACCATAATAAATTGGGCATAACTCACGCAACTCATCCCAAATTTCTTTGGTATTGTTGTAATGCATTGGATAGCCCATTGCTGTTGCCATCAGACTGATAATTTGCCAGTCTGTTTTCACATCACCAACAGGTTCAACCGCTTTATAGAAACGTTGGAAACCACGGTCTGCCGCAGTATAAACACCTTCATGCTCACCCCATGATGTTGCAGGGAAAATAACGTCAGCAATCGCTGCCGTTTTGGTCATAAAGATATCTTGGACTATCAGAAGATCCAGTTTTTCAAAGGTTCTACGGATGGTTGCTAAATCAGGCTCAGTTTGCAGTGGATCTTCACCCATTACATAGTGAGCTTTTAATAAGCCGTGATCGATATTGTGAGGAACTTCACTCAACGCATAGCCCACTTCATCAGGCATTGATTCAATGCCCCAGAACTTAGCAAATTTCTCACGTGCTTTTTCATCGGTAACGTATTGATAACCCGGTAGTGTGTTAGGTAATGCCCCCATATCACACGCGCCTTGTACGTTATTTTGACCACGAACAGGGCCAACTCCGACATATTTTTTACCTAAATTACCAGTTAATAATGCCAAACTAGTCAGTGAACGGACCGTTTCAACACCTTGGTAGAATTGAGTTACCCCCATTCCCCAAAGAATTGTTGCTGTTTCTGCTTTTGCGTACATACGCGCAGCTTCACGAATGATTTGAGCACTCAAACCTGTCGTTTCTTCAACTGATTCAGGTGTATAGCTTTCAACTAATTTGCAATATTCTTCAAATTGCTCAGTGTGATTTTCAATAAAGGATTTATCATGCAATCCTTCTTCAATAATCACATGTGCAATCGCATTTAATAACGCAATGTTAGAACCATTTTTTAAGCCTAAGTGTAAATCGGCTAAACGTGCTGTTTCGATGTAACGAGGGTCACATACAATAATTTTGGCACCCTTTTCTTTCGCCTTAACAATACGGCGAGCAACAATAGGATGCGAGTCTGCGGCGTTATAACCGAAGACAAATAGACATTTGGTATCCTCAATCTCGACGATTGAGTTGCTCATAGCACCATTACCGACCGAACGCTGCAGACCTGCAACCGAAGGGCCGTGTCAGACACGAGCACAGCAGTCTATATTATTATTTCCGATAACCGCACGAGCAAATTTCTGCATAACGAAGTTAGCTTCGTTACCTGGACCTCGTGATGAACCGGTTGTCATAATAGATTTAGCACCGTATTTCTCTTTGATAGCAAGCAGTTTGCTACTGGCAAACTCAATCGCTTCTTCCCAAGAAACCGATTCTAATTTTCCGCCTCTTTCACGACGGATCATAGGTGTTTTAAGACGTGGAGTCAGTATCTTAGTATCATGGATAAAATCCCATCCATAATACCCTTTCAGACACAGCTCACCTTGGTTTGTTAAACCATTGGCTCCTTCAGCGCCAATGATTTTACCGTTTTCCACCTTCAGGTAGATTTTGCATCCTGAAGCGCAATACGGACAGACCGTGATGACTTTTTTCATCAACATTGCTCCTGTGTTCATCAACTTTCAGGTTATTACCTGATTCTCTCCTTTATCTATGCAGAGAGTGTGCCAAATAAGCACGCTTTTTTAGCTTTTCGTAATACAATGAAAAATAAAGAAAAATAAATTTGATAAACTAATAAGCAAATAATGAATAATAAAATAACAGGGGGTGATCGACACTAATGACGATATTTATGTCGACTTTCGTTTCCATCAATATACGTTATACATAAGAACTTATAGCGAAAGAACATCTTTCATTTGATAAGAAATAACAATTGAGCAAATACGCCTTCTTATCTGCCTTTATCAAGGTCTTACCGTATATAATGATGACAACCTCCTAATATCTCTACCAATATTTCTATCTACTAAAACTATTTAAAATTAATAATTTTGATATTAATGTTATTCAAATAAAAATTTTTTAAACTTCAATAAAAAAAAGCACATAATACTGAACCTGAAAACAACATCGCGGTCATAAAGACCTCTACACCATACATTTTGATAATAATTGAACATGCAAAAATTAAAGTTTTTAAGGTTTTCGAAAGAAAATATTGCCCTTTTTTTAGCAGTCTACCTTGGTTTTTTTCTTAATCTTTCCGTTTACATTGGCCGATACGGCACACAGAATACAAACAACCCCCTCATTGATGCATTATATATTCTAGGTGAAATTGCCGTTAATATTGCTTTTACCTTCTTCCTATTACGACTTATTTCTTTTTTTGGCTCTCTTTTTTTTAAAATAGTCACCTCTTTTATTCTCGTCGTGAGTGTCTGTGCTAGTTACTATATTTCTTTTTATGACGTCGTCATTGGATACGGTATTATCATTTCAACACTCACCACCGATACCGATTTATCTAAAGAGCTGGTTAGCCCAAATGTAATTATTTGGATTATTGGCTTATCTATTTTGCCATTGGCGCTTATTTGGCTATGTAAAAAACCAGAGAAAAATCTCACGACTCAACAAAAGAAAAAAATCTGGATAAAAAATACGGCCAAAATGCTTGTGATCGCACTGGCTGTTTTTGCCTATTTGAAAACACTCGATTCAAGACAAAAAGCCTATGAAATAAAAAATAATTTGGATTTACCAAGTTATAGTGGCGGCTTAAGTTATGCATATTTACCAACAAATTGGATTATTCCATTATTTCAATATGCAATAACGCAGTATGACGATACGTTTAATAGCCAAAATATTTTTGATCCTGCCGAACACTTCACATACCAGCCATCAAAGGCTAATGAAGATGTGTATGTTGTCTTTATTATCGGTGAAACAGCAAGATGGGATCATATGGGATTATTAGGGTATGAACGCCAAACGAATCCTCTATTAAGCCAAGAAAAAAATCTTGTTGCCTTTAAAGGTATTTCTTGTGATACCGCAACAAAGCTCTCTTTAAAATGTATGTTTGTACGAGAAAACGGAACAGAAAGTAACGACCAACGGACATTAAAAGAGAACAATATTTTCTCAGTTCTAAAACAACTAGGTATGACATCAGAACTCTTTTCAATGCAAAGTGAATTGTGGTTTTACAATAAGCTTGATTTAAATAACTACGCTATGAAAGAGATGATGACAGCAAAAAATAGCAATTTTGGTAAAGAGCTTGATGACACTTTATTAATTGCTGAAACAGCAAATGCGGTTTCTCAGCATCCAAAGGGAAATCATTTAGTGATTTTACATACTAAAGGTTCTCACTTTATGTATTCACAGCGTTACCCAGAATCATTCAAAAAGTATCAACCTGAATGTTTAAATGTGGATGATGAATGTACTAAAGAGCAGTTAGTAAACGCTTATGATAACTCGATTCTTTATACCGACTATTTTATTGATGGCATACTCGACACATTACGCGATAAAAAAGCCATTGTGTTTTATACCTCCGATCACGGTGAGTCTATTTCAGAGAAAGGTGGTTTACACGGAACACCAAAAGAAATTGCACCACCAGAACAATTTAAAGTGCCTTTCTTAGTTTGGATGTCAGATAGCTATTTAGCAGAGCCTGAAAATAAGCAATTATTTGATAACCTAAAACGCAATCAAGATGCGGAACGCACGTTCTATCATCACAATATTTTTGATTCGATGTTAGGTTGCTTGGGTTATTCATCACCTGATGGTGGCATTAATAATCAAAATAACCTCTGTTTTGGTGATACACCATCAACCCAAGAATAATTTTTTTAAACTAACAATATTCTTTTAAGTTGATAGAAAAAATAAATTGATAGAAAAAACCCACGTTCAATATTGAGCGTGGGTTTTATTATTTAATTAAATTGAATTCTATTTTATTCCAAATCTTTTAATCTCAACTTAACTGTATCATCCCAATTTTTAATATAATCTTGACACTCTATACAACCTAAATCAGCCGCTTTTTTATAAAAAACTTTCGCTTTAGCAAAATCTAATGGAATTGAATGACCTAAAAAATATTCAGTTGCCAATGCTTTGTATCCATTGCTATATCCTGCATCACCAGCAAATTGGAAAAGGGTCATAGCCTTTTCAATATTATTAGCTTTATCATATATATAGCCTAGATTTACAGCAGATTGGCCTAAATAATTATCTTTTCTATCAATAGAACGTTGATAATATTTTTCAGCCTCCAAGCCGTTATTACTTTGATCATAGATTGTAGCAACCATCCAATTAGCATCGCTATTTCCATTATCTGCAAGTTTTATCAAATCATAAAATTCATCTGCTGTATTTGGCATATCAAGACTAAATGATGATAAAAAATCGGGATCATGTAAATAAACTTTATCTGGTACAAGAATATTAGCCATTATTTTTCCACTTAACATAATTGCCATACTAAAAAAAATGATTTGGCTCCATCTATTTTTTATAGCCATAAGTCACCATTATTAGGTAAAGTATTATTTTGTTGGGAAGAAATATGGGTATTAAATACAATATCTGAAATTTCAGTATGATGGCCATCATTCCATACAACATCGCTTGTTAATAAAAATTGATTTCCATTTTCATCTATAACGCCATTTTTCTTATAATTTAAATTTATTGATTCTATGCCTGAGCACTCAATCTTAATCAATTCATCAGCATCTGTTTTTCCATCAATATTTTTATCTATCCATAGATTTAAAGAAGACCAGATTATATCGCTCTTATCAATTCTATTATCTTGATTGATATCATATTGAGATAATGCTTCAAACCCGTGTTTTGCATAGCCCTCTGATATATTAGAAGTATTATTACCAAACATTTCATTCCCATTATCTATAACACCATTTTTATTTTTATCAAATACAAGGAATGCACTATTATTATCTATCCATCCTGTCGATTCTTTTACTTCATTATTATTATGATCAAAATGAATACTATCATCATCAGGTAATGTAAAAATCCCACTCTCTGTTAATGCAATAACTAATGGAGTTTCAGCTTCTTGCTGCTCCAGAATATACTCCTCTATTTTTTCAATAATTTTATTTGGTGTATCCCCCATTAGCTGCAATATATAGTCAGGATTATTCTCACCATTTTCCGTTAAAGCCAATAAATGGTTTATAAAATCAATGCAATTATTAGTTAGTAAATTATAGCTACTCGGGAAATGCTGATAACTTCCATTTTTTATTTGCTCAATAGCATTGCTAATACGGTCAGATATTTCTGGTGAATATAATGGAAACGTCATACTTGTCACTTTATTAGAGTCATATCCTTTAGAATCATGAAACGTTAGATTATCAGCGCCGCCTTCCATTTTAGTGTCACCAAGACCCCAGCCTATTGATTCGCCACTAAATTCCACCCAGACATGCCCAAATGAAGACTTACTTGTTTGATTGTTAATATCTGTATATAAAGTACCAGAAGGAGCAATGTTTACTTTTATAGTATCCATAATTGGGTAATGTTTATTTTTTATTTCATCACGTTCTATAAGGCCAAAATCTTGTCCTACATTATCCATTAATAACTTTCCTTGATTATAAAATAATCCTGTAAAACTAATTCTCTTTTATATAAAAGTCAAAAAAAATAAAAGTTATTAAATTTATTAAAAATACCGTTATATTATCTTAAGTTATAATTTTAAATAGAAAATTAAACCGCACTTAATATTTAACTTAAGTGCGGTTTTTGATTATCTAAATTACATTTAATTATTGATTAAAACTTGCATCGGTATAAAGTTGAGTGGCTTGAATATCTTTTACTGTTTTCGCCCCACCTAACATCATATTAATTTTTAATTCTTTATTTAAATGTTGGATAACTGAATTTACACCTTCAGCGCCCCCTAAATTTAATCCATAAAGAATTGGACGACCAACAGCGACAACATCTGCACCACTGGCTAATGCTTTAAAGACATGCGAGCCACGACGTACACCACTATCAAAAACGATAGGAACACGTTTATTTACCACTTTTGCAATCGCAGGTAATACATCAATAGTGGCTGGTGCGCTGTCTAATTGACGTCCACCGTGGTTAGAAACCCAAATAGCATCTGCGCCTGCTTTAATTGCCGTATCTGCATCTTCAGGTGATTCGATACCTTTTACAATCACAGGTAAGCCAGACATTTTTTTCACATACTGAATATCTGCTGGTGTGAAGGCTTGTTTAGCTTGAGCATAAATTTCGCTAATACCCGCACCTTTACCTGTTTTCGATTTGTCATCACTGATTTTTGCAAACGCTTCTAAGTTGGCAAAACCTAATGGGAATTGGAAGCTATTTTTAATATCATCTTCACGATAACCACCGACAGGTGAATCAACAGTTAAAATGATACCTTTAGCACCATACTGTTTTGCTTGAGATAAAATATACTCGTTAAAGGCATCATTTTTACTCATATACAACTGGAAGAAGAAAGGATAACCCGGTTGAGCATCTGCCACTTCTTTAATGGTTTTATTACCGTAAGTACTTAATGAAAAAATAGAGCCTGCTTTTGCCATACCTTTTGCTGTGGCAACTTCGCCTTGTTGATGTGCAAGCCCTTGAGCTGCCATCGGTGCCTGAATAATAGGCGTATCTAATTTAATACCCAAAAATTCTGTTTTTAAATCTAAGTCAGAAAATTCGATGCCTTGTAATGAACGAGGCATAATATATTTTTTATCAAATGCCGTCGTATTTGAACGTAAATTATTTTCGTCTTCAGCACCACCACGAATATAACCGAAAGCCCCTTTATCCATATTCGCTTGAACTTGTGCTTCCATCGCTTTTAGGTTAACTATTTTAATTGGGCCTTCTGCTGTACTTGCTTTATATTCAGCTGCTTGTGCAACGCCCACACTTAATGCCATCGCAATAGCGGTTGTTTTTAATAATTTATTTTTCATTTCTGATCCATTTATTAATTAAGGGATTATATCTATAATTTAATAAATTCAAATTTTAATTAAATTATATTTATCCAAAAATAATACAAGCCCTATTTTTAGATAAAAATTAAATTAACTACTTACTTTTTTGTTAAAGTATTATAGCTTGTCATAAGATTACGATAGTCTGGAATATGATTTGCAAAGAGCGTACCTAATCCTTCGACATCATTACGCCAATCACGGTGTAACTCACAAGCTAAACCAAACCAGTTAATTAATTGTGCCCCTGCTTTCGACATTCTATCCCACGCAGAGTCACGAGAAATGGCATTGAAAGTTCCAGAAGCATCGGTTACCACGAAGACTTCAAAACCTTCTTCAAGTGCAGATAATGCAGGGAATGCGACACAAACCTCAGTCACGACACCCGCAATAATTAGTTGTTTTTTACCTGTCGCTTTAACTGCTTTTACAAAGTCTTCATTATCCCAGGCATTAATTTGTCCAGGGCGGGCGATATAAGGAGCATCCGGGAACATCTCAACAAGTTGAGGCATTAGAGGGCCATTAGGGCCATCTTCAAATGAGGTGGTCAAAATGGTAGGTAAATTAAAGTATTTAGCGGCATTAGCTAATGCTAATACATTATTATTGAATTTATCAGGCTCGATATCTCTTACTAAAGAGAGTAATCCAGCTTGATGGTCTACCAACAGAACTGCAGCATTATTTTTATCAATACGATGATATGTAAAGCTCATAATAATCTCCGGTAGTATAATAGAGGCAAGGCTCAATTAAATAATAGCACCAAATTTATATGACAATACTCAGACCCTTTTAAATTTATATTTTTATTTATTATTAATAAATAATCGATTATAAATTTTAAATATAATTAAATATCACGATATTTAATTAACTGATTATTGGTTTATATAAATTTATTCGTTTTGTTGAAAAGAATTATAAGTGCAATCATTCTTAAATGAATCTAAAGATTATTGTTTTAACTATTCAAAATTTTTGTTGATGTTTTAGGGCTGGAAAAAGGGATAAAAAAACCCCCGCGGGCGGGGGTGAGATAAGCGCAACTAAAAGGTCTCTAACTTACTATCAGGAGATGGATCATTCATTAATGACGATTACGCACAATTTGATAGCGACGAGTTAAGTACTCAACAGGTACGCTCCAAATATGAACTAATCGACAGAATGGGAATAATAAGAAAATCGTCATTCCTAAGAAAATGTGCAATTTAAATACCCATGCAACACCTTCAAGATTTGCTGAAGCACCACCATGGAATGTCACAATAGATTGTGCCCATGCCACCAGCTTCATCATTTCACTACCATCCATATGTTGTGCTGAGAACGGAATTGTTAGTAGACCTAATGCCACTTGAATAACCAGTAGCGTTAAAATCATAATGTCACCAAATGAAGATGTGGCTCTCACTCGTGGATTGGTTAAACGGCGTTTTAATAACATCACGCCCCCCACCAGCATTAACACACCACAAGTACCACCGCCTACCATCGCCATAATTTGTTTATATTCAATCGGTAAAAAAGATTCATACATCCAATGTGGAGTTAACATTCCCAGAAAATGACCAGCAAAAATACCGATGATCCCAACGTGGAATAAGTTAGATGCCAATCGCATATTTTTCTTGTCTAGCATCTGGCTAGAACCTGCACGCCAAGTGTATTGACCATAATCATAGCGTAACCAGCTACCGATAATAAAAACGGCACCAGCAATATAGGGATAGATATCAAAAAATAACATATTGATGTAATTCATTTTTGTGCTCCCGTATCCAACGAATTCCCCACATTGAGATATTGAACTACCGTCTCTTGTGCAAAACGACGCTGATGTTGGCTAATATTGCTACTGCCACATTGCGTACCTTCTCCAAGGAACGTCACTTGTTCTTCTTCCCATACCGCATCTAACGCCGCAGGGGTATCATCTAAAGGCTCTTTTTCTACTTGAGCAGTGAGTTGTGATGCTTCTAATCCGCTTTGTGAAAGACAAAGCAATACATCAAAGAGAGCGTGATAATCACTGCCTCGCTGTTTTAAACGCTCACCTAACAGGGCCAAAATAGGCGCAATATTGTTTAGCCCTTCTATACACTCTGTGGTCGGTAAAAGTGTTAAATACTCAAGGTAAGTAGGCAAATAGTCTGGGAGTTCACGGCTACTTAATGTGATCCCCGCTTGTTGATATTGATTTAACAGATCAACCATTGCCTGACCGCGATCGCGAGATTCACCATGAACATGTTCAAATAACAACAGTGAGCGTGCTCGACCTCTATCAAAAAGTTCACTGTAGTTAGATTGTGCATCTAATAACTCTTGTTGCGTTAATGCGTGAATAAATGCCATCAATTTTGCAACTTGAGTCACAGGAAGCTCATCGGCCTCCTGTAATGCATCAATAAGCTCGCCACGGTTATCCCATAATTCTTGAGTGGGATAATCTAAAAGATGAGAAATAACTTTCAGAGAGATCATCATATTTTCTCCTCTGAACGACGTTCATCCTGAGGTGTTCTTGAAGTGATATCAATCGCATCAATGCGATGACTATTAAACAAATTAAATTTGCTATCACTACCATGGCAACCATCACCAAAGCTAAAACCACAACCATTACGTTCTGGGAAAGCTTCTCTTGCAAGTTCTCGATGGCTTGATGGAATAACAAAGCGATCTTCATAATTTGCAATAGCAAGATAGCGGTACATCTCTTGCGCCTGTGCTTCAGTCAAGCCGACTTGCTCTAACGCACTTAAATCTGTTTTTCCTTCTACGGTTTCAGCACGTTTGTAATGACGCATCGCAAGCATTCGTTTTAGTGCTAATAACACAGGGGCTGTATCACCCGCTGTCAGTAAATTTGCTAAATACTGAACTGGAATACGTAAGCTTTCTACATCAGGCAATACACCAGTATGAGGTAACACACCCGCATCCGCAGCTGACTGAATAGGTGACAAAGGTGGTACATACCAAACCATTGGTAAGGTACGATATTCAGGGTGTAGTGGTAATGCCAGCTTCCAATCCACTGCCATTTTGTAGACAGGTGAACGTTGTGCTGCATCAATCACACTTAACGGAATACCTTGCTCTTCAGCTGCTGCAATCACTTCAGGATCGAAGGGATCTAAGAAGATATCTAACTGGCTTTGGTATAAATCTTTTTCATTATCCGCACTGGCAGCTTGTGAGATTTTATCTGCGTCATACAGCATTACCCCCAGATAACGGATACGTCCTACACAGGTTTCTGAACACAGTGTTGGCTGACCGGCTTCAATACGTGGATAACAGAAAATACATTTTTCTGACTTACCGCTTTTCCAGTTGAAATAGATTTTTTTATATGGACACCCAGTTAAACACATACGCCATCCACGGCATTTATCTTGGTCGATAAGCACAATACCGTCTTCAGCACGTTTATAAATAGCACCACTTGGACATGTCGCCACACAAGCAGGATTTAAGCAGTGTTCACATAAACGAGGTAAATACATCATGAATGTATTTTCAAACTGCCCATACATCTCTTTTTGCATATTGGCGAAGTTTTTATCCGCAGCACGTTTGCTAAATTCGCCACCTAAATCGTCTTCCCAGTTTGGGCCTTTTTCGATTTTAGTCATGCGTTGACCGGTGATCAGTGAACGAGGACGTGCTGTCGGTAATGAGCCTTCTGGTGCATTTTTTAAATGCTCATAGTCATAATCAAACGGCTCATAGTAATCGTCCAATGCTGGAACATCTGGGTTGGCAAAAATTTTAGATAATAGACCAACACGATTACCCATTCTTGGCACTAATTTACCTTTGATATTTTTTATCCAACCACCTTTCCACTTCTCTTGGTCTTCCCAATTTTGTGGATACCCTGTACCTGGTTTGGTTTCAACGTTATTGAACCATGCGTATTCAACACCTTCACGGCTAGTCCAAACATTTTTACAGGTTACTGAACAGGTATGGCAACCGATACATTTGTCGAGGTTGAGTACCATACCGACTTGTGAACGAATTTTCATTATGCCTTCTCCTGTCCATTCAGGGTCTGTTGATAAGCATCACCTTCACCATCAAGCCAATCAATCTGTTTCATTTTACGCACCACAACAAACTCATCACGGTTAGAGCCCACAGTGCCGTAATAGTTAAAGCTATAAGCCAATTGAGCGTAACCACCAATCATATGGGTTGGTTTAGGGCAAACACGCGTCACTGAGTTATGAATACCGCCCCGCATTCCTGTCATTTCTGATCCTGGCAGGTTTATTTGGCGCTCTTGTGCGTGATACATATAAATCATGCCATCAGGAATACGCTGACTGACAATGGCTCTTGCCGTTAACGCACCATTACTGTTGTACGCTTCAACCCAATCGTTATCGCTAATTCCCATCTCTTTGGCATCATCTTCACTCAGCCACACTACAGGGCCACCACGACCTAGCGTTAACATGAGTAAGTTATCGCTATAGGTTGAGTGAATACCCCATTTTTGGTGAGGAGTTAGGAAATTCAGCGCTTTTTCAGGGAAACCATTTGGTTTTTTACCTTTAACCGCATCAATCGCTTTAGTATCAATAGGTGGACGGTAAACCACTAAGCTTTCACCGTAAGCACGCATCCACTCGTGATCTTGATACAACTGCTGGCGACCACTTAACGTACGCCAAGGGATCATCTCGTGAACATTGGTATAACAGGCGTTATAAGAGACATGCTCATCTTCAAGACCAGACCATGTTGGGCTTGAGATAATCTTACGAGGCTGAGCAACAATATCGCGGAAACGAATTTTCTCGTCTTCTTTCACTTTGGCTAAATGAGTGTGATCGCGTCCTGTCACTTTACTTAATGCATCCCACGCTTTTACAGCCACTTGACCGTTAGTTTCAGGTGCTAAAGAAAGAATAACTTCGGCTGCATCAATCGCGGTTTCAATTGCTGGACGCCCTTTTGCCACACCATCATGACGGACACGATTGAGTTTTTTCAGGAAATCGACTTCTGTTTGCGTATTCCAACTGATCCCTTTACCGCCATTACCTAATTTGTCCATCAGAGGGCCAAGTGAGGTAAAGCGAGCATAGGTATTTGGATAATCACGCTCAACAGGAATAAGGTGTGGTGCTGTTTTACCCGGAATAAGGTCACATTCACCTTTTTTCCAATCTTTCACATCAAAAGGCTGTGCCATTTCAGCGGCAGAGTCATGCTGAATAGGCAATGTCACTAAATCCGTTTCAACCCCTAAATGACCAACACACAATTTAGAGAAAGTTTTAGCAATGCCTTTATAGATTTCCCAGTCTGTTTTAGATTCCCAAGCAGGATCAACCGCGGCAGTTAATGGATGAATAAATGGATGCATATCCGAAGTATTCATATCATCTTTCTCATACCATGTAGCGGTTGGTAAAACGATATCGGAGAAGAGACAGGTACTTGACATACGGAAGTCTAAAGTCACCACTAAATCAACTTTACCTTCACCACCGTTATCTTGCCATTCCACTTCTTGTGGCTTAACTTGGCCTTGCTCGCCTAAATCTTTACCTTGTAATCCGTTTTCGGTTCCCAGCAAGTATTTCAGTAAATACTCATGTCCTTTACCCGCCGAACCTAATAAGTTAGAGCGCCAGATAAATAAATTACGTGGGAAGTTTTGTGGATTATCAGGTTGCTCTGAAGCAAAACGAATTTCACCTGATTTCAATGCATTAACGGTGTAATCAGCGGCACTAACACCTGCCTCTTGAGCTTTTTTCGCAATAGACAGAGGGTTTAAATTTAATTGAGGCGCCGATGGTAACCATCCCATACGTTCTGAACGCACATTCATATCAACCAAGCTACCACTAAAGCGTGATTTATCCGCTAGTGGCGATAACAACTCTGTTGGTGATACGGTTTCATAACGCCACTGACTGGAGTGATTATAGAAAAATGACGTACTGTTCATATGGCGAGGCGGACGTTGCCAATCAAGACCAAAAGCTAAAGGCAACCAACCTGTTTGCGGTCGTAATTTTTCTTGTCCAACATAATGTGCCCAGCCACCACCACTTTGACCGACGCAACCACAGAAAATCAGCATATTAATAATGCCACGATAGGTCATATCCATGTGATACCAGTGGTTAATACCGGCTCCCACAATCACCATAGAACGACCATGTGTTTTTTCTGCATTATCTGCAAATTCACGCGCAATACGGGTGATATCTTGACGGCCTACACCTGTCACTTTTTCAGCCCATGCTGGTGAATATGCTTTGATTTCATCGTAATCTGATGCACAGTTTTCATCATTTAAACCGCGATCAACACCGTAGTTTGCTAATAGCAAGTCATAGACGGTTGTAACGTATTTTTCTTCGCCATTTGCAAGTGTAATACGCTTAGCTGGCAGTTTATGAACGAGAACATCATCAAGGGCAACACCTTCAAAGTATTCACTCTTGATGCCACCAAAGTAAGGAAATGCAACGTCAACAACATCATCGTGATTCTCTAAAAGCCCTAATTGTAAAGTGACTTCTTCACCACTCTTACCGTCTTTGGGCTCAAGATTCCATTTAGCAGCGCCTTCCCAACGAAAGCCCATAGAACCTTGAGGAGCAACCAGTTGCTGTGTTTTTTCATCAATAGCAATGGTTTTCCACTCTGGATTTTTCTCCTGATCGAGATTGTTCACTAAATCAGAAGCTCGTAACATGCGACCCGCAACTAAATTGCCAGAATCATGTTTATCTAACATCACTAACATTGGCATGTCAGTGTAAGTGCGCACGTAGTTACTAAAGTATTCCGTTTGGCGTTTAACGTGGAATTCGTTAAGAATAACGTGTCCCATCGCCATTGCCATTGCGCTATCAGTACCTTGTTTTGGATTTAACCATTGGTCACACAGTTTAGCGATTTCAGCATAATCAGGTGTAACCGCAACGGTTTTTGTTCCTTTGTAGCGAACTTCGGTAAAGAAGTGGGCATCTGGAGTACGTGTTTGCGGTACGTTAGAGCCCCAGGCAATCAGGTAAGATGAGTTATACCAGTCTGCCGATTCAGGAACGTCTGTTTGCTCACCCCATGTCATTGGTGATGCTGGTGGTAAGTCGCAATACCAATCGTAAAAACTTAAACATGCCCCGCCAATAAGTGATAAATAACGCGCACCCGCAGCGTATGACACCATCGACATTGCTGGAATTGGCGAAAAGCCGATAATACGATCAGGACCATATTCTTTAGCGGTAAATACGTTAGAAGCAGCAATAATTTCATTTACTTCAGACCATGAAGAACGAACAAAACCACCACGTCCACGCGCTTGTTTATAGCTTTTAGTTTTTTCTGGTGAGCTAATAATTGAAGCCCAAGCATCGACAGGATCACTGTGTTGTGCTTTCGCTTCACGCCATAATTTAATTAAGCGTTTACGTACCATGGGATATTTAACGCGATTTGCGCTGTATAAATACCATGAATAGCTTGCACCACGAGGGCAACCACGGGGTTCATGATCGGGTAAATCTGGACGTGTACGAGGGTAATCCGTTTGTTGGGTTTCCCAAGTTACTAACCCATTTTTGACATAAATTTTCCAGCTACATGAGCCTGTACAGTTAACACCATGAGTAGAACGGACAATTTTGTCATGTTGCCAACGACTACGATAACCATCTTCCCAATCACGATTAACATTTAATTCTTGGCCATGATCCTTTGAAAAGGTATCGCCAAGCTGTTTAAAATAGCGGAATCTATCGAGAAACTTACTCATCAGATACTCTCCCAATGCGCGCGAGCGCTCTCACATTGCGTATAATTCGTCATTATTGTTTATTGTGTTTACGTCCATAGACCAACCAAGTGATCAAGACGCAGGCGATATAAAATAGAACAAAGATTTTCATGGCTCCGGCAGGTGAGCCAGTCATTGCAAGCGATGTGCCAAAGGCTTTAGGAATAAAGAAGCCACCAATTGCACCAATTGCAGAGATAAAACCAAGCGCCGCAGCACTTTCTGTCACCGCTTCTTTTTGAGCAGCTTCATCGCAAGCGCCTTGTGCTTTCATGCGATCAACAGTGATTTTTCTAAACACCACTGCAATCATTTGGAATGTAGAACCGCTACCTAAACCTGCAGTTAAAAACAGCACCATAAAGACGCCATAGAATGCGATAAATGAGCCACCAGCACCGTTTTCAGGTAGTGTTAAGAAGAGTAGAGCAGAGAAAATTGCCATGATGATAAAGTTAATCAGCGTGACTCTAATACCCCCGAATTTATCAGACAAAGCGCCACCTACAGGACGAGCTAAGGCTCCTAATAAAGGTCCAAAGAAGGCATAATGTAAAATAACGATATCTGGGAATTGGGTTTTAGATAACATCGCAAAACCCGCTGAAAAACCAATAAATGAACCAAAAGAACACAGGTATAAAATACTTAACAACCAGAGGTGACCACGTTTTAAAACAGGTAATTGCTGGCTTAAAGAGGCTTTATTAGCCGCCAGGTCGTTCATACCAAACCATGCCGCAAATGTCAGAATAAGTAAGAAAGGAACCCAAATCCATGCAGCATTTTCTAACCATAGACGTGAACCATCTGGCTGAACAACACCCGGACCACTAAACATTGCAAAAACGCCAACACCAATCACTAATGGTGCGACTAACTGCATAACACTGACACCCAGATTGCCTAATCCACCATTTAATCCTAATGCCCCACCTTGACGTGCTTTAGGAAAGAAAAAGCTGATGTTTGCCATACTGGATGCAAAGTTTGCTCCAGCAAAACCACATAACAGTGAAATAGCAATAAAGGTTGCGTAAGACGTTGTTGTATCTTGCACCGCAAAACCCAGCCAGAGACAAGGAATAATCAAAAATACAGTACTGATTGCTGTCCAGCGACGACCGCCAAAAATAGGAATAACAAAAGAATAAGGAACGCGTAATATAGCACCTGAGACTGAAGGCAGTGCAGTCAGCATAAACAACTGATCTGTGGTAAAGTTAAAACCTACTTTGTTCAAATTTACTGCAACAGCACTAAAAAGCATCCATACACAGAACGATAAAAGTAAACAAGGAACAGAAATCCATAAATTGCGTGAAGCGATCTTTTGACCAGTCTTTTCCCAAAAAGCTTTATCTTCAGGATGCCAATCTTCGATCACCCCTTTTCTCATTTTTTCTGGGTGTTGAGTGAGTGCCATAACAACCTCGATTAACGGTTAGATTGGCACCTTTTTACGATTAGAATTGTTAATAAGTCATGATCTGTATCAAGCAAACATTTGTTTGATTTTTAAGCTAAAGTGGCTATTTACACCTAAGTATTAATAGGGTTATTCCTGATTTATCATTACAAATTATAAGGTTAAATAGAAAACACAATAATTTAGAGGTGAAATTACCCTTACCAGCTATTTAGAGGTAATACTTTAGTAGTATATGACATTTGATACCTTTTTAAGGCAAGATAGCGACGGAATCAACTTGGAAAAAAATGATGAGCACGCATAAAATCCAATGGCACTACCGTTTTTCAATTATTAATCAAATAGCGATATTAATGTTACTTTTCACTCTATTGGGTGTGGTAGGAATGGCGATTTCTAACCATATTATTTTGAGTGTACAAGGTAATGCTCATGCGATTAATAAATCTGGATCGCTACGGATGCAAAGCTATCGCTTGCTATCTGCTTTACCTCTAGATGAACAGCATCGTTATTACCTTCATGAATTAGAAACCGATTTAGACAGCAATGAGTTACTCCAAGTCCTGAGTAATGCATCATTACAATCACAATATGCCCAGTTAAATACATATTGGAAAGAAACCTTAAAACCAACCTTGCTCTATGCACAACAACGAGATGATGCAAAACAAGAAGTCGCCTTGTTTGTTTCTCAATTAGACAAACTAGTATTAAGCATAGATCAGTTAACAGAACAAAAAATAAGGCTGGTTGCTTACACTCAGCTTATATTTACCGCACTGACACTCTTACTGTTATTTGGCTCCGTCTGGCATTTCCGCCGCCGTTTATTGCATCCTTGGCAACAATTAATGCAAATGGCGAATTCAATTGGCCATGGTAATTTTTCAGCCCGCTTCCACCAACGTGCTCATCATGATGAAATTGCAACATTAGGTATTGCACTTAATACCATGTCAGAAGAGCTTTCAACGCTATATAGCGAATTAGAAAAAAGGGTGGTCGAAAAAACGCACGACTTACAACAGAAAAACAAAGTACTCTCTTACCTTTATCATTCAAGCCAGCAATTACACTCCCCTGCCCCTCTTTGCGCTCGATTAAGACAGATACTATTTGAACTTCAACAAATTATTCCTGATACCTATTTGCAGATACGTTTATATGAAGATAATCATCACACATTATTTAATGAAATCAGTTTAGAACCGCACTCACGTCCTGAGCATTGCCCAGATCAACAATGTGAGCGCTGTGATGAAACGGTTTCAGCCACTATTCCATTACGCAGTGAACTATTGCATTGGGAATTAGCTGATCAGATCCATCGTTATGGGTTATTTGTTATGCAACTACCCGAACACACAGTCCTGACTGACGAGCAGAATAATTTAATGTTATTACTGACAAAACAAATCTCCGCCATGCTGGCAATGGAACAACAAAATGAGCAACAACAGCAGCTTTTACTCATGGATGAACGCTCTGCTATTGCCCGTGAATTGCATGACTCTATCGCACAATCACTTTCATGTTTAAAAATGCAAGTCAGTTATTTGCAAATGCAGTCAGAAACCTTACCGGATAATTGCCAAAAATTACTCAAAGAGATGCGAGAAGAGCTTAACGTGGCTTATCGCCAGCTAAGAGAATTGTTAACTACATTTCGTTTAAAACTTACTGAGCCGGGATTATTAGCAGCATTAGAAAGTACATTGAATGAATTTAATCAGCGACTTGGGTTTGCTATTAATTTTGACTATCAATTGCCTGCAAAATGCGTGAATTCACATCAGAGTATTCATGTGGTTCAAATTGTACGTGAAGCATTGAATAATATATTACAGCATGCTAATGCCAACTGGGCTGAAGTCTCTTTATCTCTTAATAATGGCATTATTGAATTAAAAATTAACGATAATGGTGAAGGAATTAGTCCTAACCCTGAAAAATTAAATCACTATGGCCTTATTATTATGCGTGAACGCGCAAATAGCTTAAATGGCTCTTATACTATAAAAGTACGTGAACAGGGCGGTACTCAAGTGCTTGTTAAATTTCCATTAATCACTACTCATAAAGACCCTGTATAACATGGAGCAAGTCGTAATGAATAACATGGGATCACCCACAGAAAAAGCGACAATTTTACTCATTGATGATCACCCAATGCTACGCAATGGCGTAAAGCAACTCTTAAGTCTTGATACAACATTAACTGTCGTTGGGGAGGCGGGTGATGGTATTCAAGGCGTGAAACTCGCAGAAGAATTAGATCCAGATTTAATTTTGCTGGATCTGAATATGCCTGGAATGAATGGTTTTGAAACACTTGATCAGTTGAGATTAAAGTCATTATCAGGAAGGATCGTTGTGTTTAGTGTATCAAACTACAGCGATGATTTAGTGACGGCGTTAAAACGCGGTGCTGATGGCTATCTTTTAAAAGATATGGAGCCTGAAGAATTGCTTGCAGCACTTAAACAAGCGGCGGCCGGAAAAATGGTTGTCAGTCCTGCATTAACACCGATTTTAGCGGAATCATTACGTGAAGATCGTTCTGAAGGTGAGCGTGATATTGAACAGCTCACCCCGCGTGAACGTGATATTTTAAAACTAATAGCGCAAGGGCTATCCAATAAAATGATCGCACGTAAACTTGATATCACAGAAAGTACTGTCAAAGTACACGTTAAACATTTACTGAAAAAGATGAAGCTAAAATCTCGCGTAGAAGTTGCCGTTTGGGTTCATCAACAACGTGTCGATTAATCAAAATTAGGTACGATGGGCTGGTGGGTACTCATCAGCTCAACTAACTCTTTTGCCCCTTTTTGTAACGACTCCCCTTTTAACCACATGGCATGAATAGGCAATCGCAACTCATTTTTCGTATTTTTAAACTGAAGTTGTTTTAATTTACCTTTTTGCAATTGAGTATAAATCAACGAATATGGCAAATTACCCCATCCCATTCCCGCTTCAACCATACCTAATGCCATTTGAAAACTATCCGTTTGCCAATAATTTGTAGCCACTAATGAGCGCTCATCCCTCAACTCTTTGGTATGACTTGCGATCATAATTTGGCGAACATTCACTAAATCCTCAATAAATACGCCAGAAGGGTGTGCTAATGCAATATGACTTGCAGAGATCGTTGCCACTAATGATTCAGAGCCGAGATATTGAAATTGCTCATCACCATTCACATACAACCCCCCATAAACTAGGCTCAATTGAATTTTATGCGAATGCAACATCTCAATAATGTCATCTTGTGCCGCGGTTATCACATTCACATTAAGTAATGGATAACGTTGCGTTAATTCAGATAACGCAGGTAATAAATAATCAGGATTAATATCAGCTGCAACACCAATATTTAAGACACTTTCGAGATCCATTGAAAGCTCTTGTGCATGCACTTGTAATAATTTTAATTGCTCTGCGATCATTCTGGCATGAGGTTCAAGTGCTTTGGCTTTTTCGGTTGGCTGAGGCTCTCGTGATGAGCGCTCAAAAAGTGCATAACCTAATTCAGCTTCCATATTGGCAATCGCCATACTAACCGCAGAAGGAACGCGTTTTAATGAACGTGCCGCCGCAGAAAAAGATCCCTTATCCATCACGGCTAAAAATATCGCAATATGTTCACTTGAAAACTGCATGTTCACTCCTGATGTTTCAGTTAAATTGATACTAGCTGACTTTTTCTGTCATTCTTGCTGATTTATCTTACGATGCTTAACAACACTAATCCACAGAAAAAAGAGAGTACAATGCAAGGAATCAAACGAAAAATTGTCTACGTGACAGCTTATGAGATTTTTGGGTGGGTTATTTCATCCGTTGGACTTGCTCTTTTGGCTGATAGCTCAACAGCAGTAACGGGCCCATTAGCACTTGTTATAACAACAATCGCGGTGAGTTGGAATTTTATTTATAACTGTATGTTTGAATTTTGGGAAAGTCGGCAGATTTCAAGAATTCGAACTTTTAGACGTCGTATTGTACATGCAATTGGATTTCAGCTAACACTGGTACTCTATTTAATCCCATTAATTGCATGGTGGCTTAATGTTTCGTTATGGCAGGCATTAGTTATGGATTTTGCGCTGATCATCATTATCCCTTGTTATACTTTCGTTTATAACTGGGTATTTGACAAAGTATTCGGTTTACCGACATCTGCACTACCTGAAAATGCGCCAGTAGCCTAAACGACAAACGAATTAAGAAGAGTGATCTGCAATTAAGATCACTCTTTAACAGGATAGATATCTTCTAATGCAAATTGCTCAATACCCCCCTCTAATTCACAACGACCTAAACCAATATTTTTATCATCAGCCGTTGTTCTTTTGAGTAACTTACCTGTTACTTGAGAAAGTTGAGTATCTAATTCAACAACACGATAATATTCTTTCATATAGCTTTCTTCACCTAGCGCCATATAAACTAAAAATTCATCACCTATTTTAATGTTCATACTTTAACCATCTGCATTCTTAGTTAGTTGCATAAATTCCTAATGCATTTAATAAATCAGCATCAATTAATGCATTAGAAGATAGCTTCATATCTCTTCTGTAATTTTGTATCGATTGACGGGTTGCTGGTCCCATAACACCATCAATTACTCCATTGAAATAATGTTTTTCAAATAGTGCAAATTGTACCCTCATAACAAGGCGCTTTCTTTGTTCTTGAGTAAAATTTGAGTTCCTAACTGATTGTGAAAAATCATTACTAGATGAAGAATTTGATGAATTCTGTGAGTTTGTTCTATTGGTTGTTTGTGGCTGAGAATAACTCGGTGTTGAAGGTGCACTTCTGTAATAACCACCACCAGAAGAAGAACGGTGTGAACTATGGCTACGATGGCTTCGGTGAGAACTATGACTTCTATGCCCTGCAATATAAAAAGGCGTTTCTACATTTAAAGGTGCAAAAACAAGATCTTCGGGTTCAAATGTTAACTCAGAATTAGGTAGCCCAGTAGAACTGGCTATTGCCTGACTATTTAAGGATAAAAAACCAGGAAGTAAAGCAGCTAAACTCCACTTTTTCATAAAATTGCCCTCGTAGCTTGATGATATTTACCGTATGAAGAACTAAAATATCCACCACAATGCTCTTTCATTTTGCATAGGCTACACTCACTTGGATAATAGTTCTTCCAATCAGAAATAGATTGAACGCTGTACTCCCATAAATTTTCAGGTAGATGACACAACGGATAGTTAAATAATGCCAAAGGAATTTGACTAATATCAGTCATATTAATCGCTAAATTTAGCTGTTCTGAGTACTCATCGGGAGGAATATAAAGCTCTTTCCAATTTCTTTTAGCCCAACCGGTTGGCTCTAAATTCATAATTGAAATTTGATTAATATTTGAAAATACTCTTGCACATAGTTCAACAATACCATGAAAATAAAGGTAATTTATTTTTGTTGGGATTATCCTTAATTCAATATTGATACCGAGATTACCTGCATTAATTAATCCTGAAATCGTTTCTTTATATGCCCCTTTACATACAACTAATTTGTCATGAATTTCCTCATAGGTAGAATAAAGAGGAATACCAAATGATATAGCCATCCCCTTAATTTCTTCTGTTAATTTTTTAGTAAAAGCGATATCACTAAATTTTCGTCCATTAGTTAATACATGTAGTGCTGTTTTAGGCGCATTCTTTTTTACTCTTTGGATAAAATCAATAAACTTTTCATCATAAATTAAAGGCTCTCCACCACTAATCCCGATGATGCCATCAAAATTAAATGCAGATATTGCAAGAATAGCGTCTTCTAATAACCAAGAATCATCATCTTTTTTGGGGGGCTGAGAACAAAACTGGCATAGATTATTGCATCGTTCGGTAACGAGTAATGTGTTGTGATTTGCCCTACGAGATAAAATCACTCTCACTTTACTATTATAAGAAGAAATAATATCACCACTCTCAACGCTATTATAAAGCTCACTATTTGCTATTACATATTTTGCACCGTTATAAGATGTCAGCGGTAAAGACGTTTCTTCTTGTTGAACAATAACATTGTCTAAATAGAATTTAGGATCTACCAATTTATCTTTAAATATTTGGTAGTAACCATTACCTAATTTATTCTTAATATCGAATAAATCTTTTCTGATAACCTCAAGCATAAGCCCAACTTTTTAATAATGTAGATCCGTCATTACCTTTATCAATTTTTTTTACTAATAATTTAAACATTCCTTTGTGATAAAGGCAAAATCGTGAAAGGCTTTTATTTCCAATCGGCTCACCAAATAAACTAATATTTTGACAAGGGTCAACACCACAATATGGCTGAAAAGCACAAGTTTCACAACCAACATGTAGCATGTTAAATGAATTAGAAAGTAAATTATTATAGATAGGGTTTTTATTAAATGATAATGAATCAAAATCACCTAAAGAAAAATCAATATCAGAGTACACCTGCTGAAGCATTCTTGATTCATCACTTCCATATACTTTCCCATCATAATTAAATAATAAGCTATTAAATATGATACCGCTTGGAGATTTTAAATCAGCATACCCACAAAAACCTGGGTTATATAACCTTTTTATATGTATAGCACCAGAATGTTCAACAAAAGGAAATCCTTTCTTGTTTTCCTCAAAAATAATATCTAATAACTTTTCATAAAAACTAATATATTCAGATATTGTGTAGCTTTCTTTTTTTTCTGCAAATCCATAAGGACTTATTGGCCTAATAAAAAGATCAAATATGTCTAATTCAAAATGAGCATCAATTAATGATTGAGGGTTATGAAGTAACTCCTTTGTTACTGTAGTGACCGTTGAAACCCTATCTTTACCTAATCTACATTGTAGTTTTTTTATATTTTCTGTAATTATCTGGAAGGAGTTCTTTGTAGGTAATATCCTATTTTTATTATGTACATATTCATCCCCATCTAAAGATACTGAGTAGATAACAGGTTTTTCCTCTGACCATTCAATCATTTCATCTGTAAGTAACGAAAGACTTGAAGTAATAACAAACTCAATATTTTCTTGACCGAGTTGAATAACAGCTTCATCATATATTTTTTTAACGAGATCAAACCTAATTAATGGCTCACCGCCTTGTATTTCAATTTTATAATTCTTTTTTGAAAGATTTTTTATGATTGAAATTATTTTAGGTATTTCATTCTCATTTAAATCAAAATTATTAGCTGATATGGAGGCTCGGCTTACTTGGCAATATTTACAAGTATGATCACAACGCAATGTTGGTACAATCATAAAAATTGGAGAAAATTTCATTTCTGACATAAGTTTCTTCCCCAGCCCAGATGCGAGCATCATTTTTGGAAGCTTTGTATCTTCATCAGTAATAAATAATTTATTTCTAAGTATTTTATTTATTTTCTCATCATCGCTTTTTCCAAAGTCAATAATATTGGATAACTCAACGTAACTTAATACATGATTAAAACCAGCCAGGTTACTGATAAATAATCTATTATTATCTATATGTTCGAGATTAAATGGTAATAAGTTCATTCGTTCAACCTTTCATTTATACTCATCAATACTCTATTAATAATTGATTCTTTTACTTTTCCTGTTTTTAATTCTATTTTTTCTCTTAAAATATAATCATTAATTAATTTATTAAATTCAAATAAATTTGGCTCATTATTATCTTCGAACGTAATTTTCCATTGATCATCTATTTCTTCTAATGTCCAGCGAGTATAGCTAGACATCCAATATAAAGAATTTCGTATAACCCATTGAGAATAATTAGTTTTATCCAGTTTTATTTCAGTCATTTTATATCTTTCATAGAAAAACATAAAAATATCTTATATTTTTATATTGCGAATGTCATTCAATAAATCCGCAACGATTAAATTGAATATAAAACTTTTTATATTCAATAGATTAACTTCCAACTCATCATAATGATGCTGATCAGAATAAAAGATAGTGTTAAGTATTGGAAAAAACGCTCTGATAAATACACTAAAAGATAGCGTGCTAGCGGAATAGAAAGTAATGATCCTAAACAGAGAATAAGTGCCGTGTGAACATCGGTATAACCACCAGCACTATAAGCGATAGCTGAGCCACCCGAAAGAATGGTGGTAATAAAAATAGAGGTACCAATCGCCTCCTTAATCCCCATTTGTGCAAAACGCATTAATACAGGCAATACCACTAATCCACCTCCAACTCCCGTCGCTCCAAGCACAAACCCTGCACTCATTCCTGGTACAAATAAGGAAGAAAAAGTAACAGATGAAGATGGTGGCAAAGAAATTAAAGGATCTGAACCTGTTGATCTTCTTATCATTCGTTGTAAAAACAAGATCAATGAAAATATGATGGCAACGATCATTAAAATATTAATACCAGATTCAACACGATCGTAATATTGAGGCTGCGATCCCAACCACGTCACCCCATAACTCGCTAAAAAAGTTGCAGGAAACATGATCGTCAAAATTAATAATGCGGGTTTTAATGGAATATTACCTAAACGAAAATGGATATAAGAAGACGAGAGTTTCATTAGCATAGATAACAAATTAGCCGTTGCCACAGCCGCTAATGCATTCATTCCAAAAAGATAAATAAGAACAGGCAATAAAATAACGCCTCCGCCAACTCCGGTCGTTGTAATAACTAACCCTATTGCAGCGCCGATAAGCAGTTGTGAGACGAGTAACATCCTATTTCCTTTTGCTGATAATTTAGCGAGCCTAGATTATAGGCAAAATAACTTATAACCAAAAGGAATTAGATATAACAAATAGATATATAAATAAAGTTATTATAAAAAAGCCCTTTAATACGGAATTTACTCATATTAAAGGGCTAATATTAAAGGCAGTTATTATTCTTATTAATCAGTATATTAGTTATTTAACACTCTTAATTTATTTCAGCCAAAACGGTTTCTGCTGAAAAATAATCGCCTGTTTTAGCTTTTTGCTGCAATACCCCATCACAAGATGCGATCACCTGAACTTCCATTTTCATCGCTTCCATAATAGCAATAACATCACCTTCTTTGACTTTATCACCATCAGATAAGATCCAGCTATGTAATACGCCAGAGATTGGCGCTATCACCGCTTTTTCATTCTCTTCTTTCTCATGATTAGCACTAACAGCTGTTGGTATTACCGCGGAGAGTGACAATAATTGAGCTGGCAAAGCGAGTTCATGACGACGACCATCAATTTCAATAAAGGTACGAACGAGTTCTTCATTTTTTGCTGGTGTACTACGAGGGAAATGAATATTTTTTGCCTGAAAGTCAGTTTCAATCCAACGAGTATGTACCTTAAAATCTTCAGTAAAATCGGTGTGTTCCATCATTTCACAATGGAAAGGTAATACACTTGCCACGCCTTCTATTTTAAATTCAGATAATGCTCGACGAGCACGAGCAATAGCTTGTTCGCGAGTTGCACCCGTCACTATCAGTTTGGCCATCATTGAATCGAATTGGCGTGAAACCTGATTATTCTCAGCAACACCACTATCAACTCGCACACCGGGGCCTGAAGGCTGAGAAAAATGCGTAATTAAACCTGGTGTCGGTAAAAAACCTTTGGTGGGATCTTCCGCATTGATCCTAAATTCAAAAGAGTGGCCACGCGGGACAGGTGTTTTATCAATACTGAGTGGCAAACCTTCAGCAATACGTAACTGCTCGATAACTAAATCAATACCTGCGGTTTCTTCTGTCACTGGATGCTCTACTTGTAGACGAGTATTTACTTCCAGAAATGAGATAGTGCCATTTGCACTTAATAAAAACTCAACTGTACCAGCCCCTATATAGCCCGCTTTAGCACAAATATCTTTAGCTGACTGGTGAATGCGTTCACGTTGTTCGTCTGTCAAATAAGGTGCTGGTGCTTCTTCAATAAGCTTTTGATTACGTCGCTGTAGCGAACAATCTCGTGTTCCGACAACAACAACATTGCCCAGTTTGTCTGCGATAATTTGTGCTTCGATATGACGAGGTTTATCTAGAAATTGCTCAACATAACATTCGCCACGTCCAAATGCGGTGACAGCTTCTCGTACTGCGGAATGATAAAGCTCTTCAATTTCTTCCATTTTATGAGCAATTTTTAAGCCTCGCCCACCACCACCAAAAGCAGCTTTAATCGCAACAGGCAAACCATATTGCTTGGCAAAATCTAATACTTCTTTAGCATTATTAACAGGATCAGCAGTACCATTAACTAAAGGAGCACCAACTGACTGTGCAATTTTACGCGCTTTCACTTTATCGCCAAGTACCTCAATCGTTTCAGAATTTGGCCCGACCCAAATAAATCCAGCTTCTTGTACCGCTTTTGCAAAATCTGCACGCTCTGAAAGAAAACCATAGCCTGGATGGATCATCGTTGCTTTAGCTTTACTAGCGATATCAATAATTTTGTTAATATCTAAATAGCTTTCTTTCGGTAAATTACCATTGAGTCCATAAGCTTCATCAGCAAGACGAACATGCAGTGCATCAATATCATCATTCGCATAAATAGCAATTGAAGTGGCACCATAATCCTGACAAGCACGAATGATACGAACCGCAATTTCGCCTCGGTTTGCAATAAGTACTCGATGCTTCACTCGTTGTTTTTGGTTAATTGTTGTCATGAGTGGCATTCTCCTATCAATATTCTTGGAATTCGGTAATTGGATTAAAACGAATTTTAGCGTTAACAGGGATCTGCCCTGCGAGTGGTAAGTGATATTCAGCGACAGCACCAATAACAGGATAACCTCCTGTTAATGGGTGATCGTTAAGAAACAAAACAGGCTGCCCATTAATTGGTACTTGTATTGCACCAATACAGGTGCCTTCACTTGATAATTCTTGTTGTTGCTCTCGCGCAAGGGGCGTTTCGCCTAGTAAACGTAAACCAATACGATTAGATTGTGGTGTGACTTGCCACAATTGAGAGGTTAGCGTCTTTATTGCATCCACAGTAAACCAGTCAGTACGAGGACCTAAAACAATATCAAGAGTGACGATATCTCCTTGTTTTGGCAGTGTTAATATTGGTTGTTCCTCAACAATAACACGGTTTGATATGCTTTCGTTATTAAGGTGAAGTACATCTCCTTCTTGCAATGCACTAGGCCCAATTTGGGCTAAAGTATCAAAAGCATGACTACCTAAAACTTTAGGTAATTCAAACCCACCTCTCACAGCAAGATAGCTACGTACCCCTGTTGTTGGTATCCCTAAAATAATTTCATCACCACAACGAACATCTATTGGTTGATAGCTTGATAGATATTCATTCACTCCTGACTCATGTTTTAATAAAATAGAACAATCCGCCCCAGTTAAGGCAATAACACAATCTTGTCGCGCTTTAAGTGCTAATCCACCTTGAGTTATCTCAAGTGCTACGAAGGTTGTCGGATTCCCCACCAAACGATTAGCCGCATGTAAAGCGGGTTTATCTAGTGCACCAGAAGCGGAAACCCCCATTGATGCAGCACCAATTCGTCCTTCATCTTGAAATAATGTCTGTAATCCTGCCGAAATGACATATAAGCCTTTATCATTTAATGAGATAGGAGAAGCTACTGCCGATTTTTTTTCAGGTAATGAAACTGTTATTGGTGCTTTTTGTGCATCAATAAAATGCACTTCATTTCCCGGCAATAAAAAGGCAGGTTGTTTGCGGGATAGATCCCACATTTTTATTTCCGTAGTTCCGATTAGCTGCCAACCGCCGGGACTTTGTTGTGGATATACACCACTAAATTCACCGGCTAATCCGACAGAGCCAGCAGGGATCCGTGTACGAGGAGTTTTACGACGAGGTACATAGAGCTGGGTTTCATCAGCGATCAGATAAGCAAACCCTGGAGCGAAACCGGTAAATGCAACTTGATAGGTTTGTTCAGTATGTCTGCGGATCACATCATTTATGGTTATGCCTAATAATTCAGCCACTTCACTAAGATCTTCCCCTTGGTAATGAACAGGGATCGTTAATGACTGTGTTTGACGTGCCGATAGTGCTTTGATTTCTAATTGTCGGAGCTGAACAACAAGTTCTTCAGCCGTGATTAGCCATGGCGTATAGTGAATTAAGAGCGTTTTCGCTGCAGGTACAATATCTTCAATAGCAGCAATATCCGCTTGTTTAACGGATTCATACAGCGCGAGAGTCTCTTTTAAAGAGGAAAGCTCAACAAGTAAATGGGATAAATTAACGGGTAAAAAGCGCAAAGTATCTTCCTCCCTTATACGTGATAAGCTGCATCGGGCACATCGGTAATAAACATATGCCCTGGAGCATGGCTAAGTGCAAAAGGAACACCTGAGCGCATCACCGCCGCTTGTGGGGTCACACCACACGCCCAAAACACGGGGATCTCGCCGTCTTCAATTCTCACTGGTGAACCAAAATCTGGCGACATAATATCTTTAATACCCAGAGCTTCAGGTGAACCAATATGCACGGGAGCACCATGTACCGAAGGAAAGCGACCACTGATCATTACAGCATCAGCAATTCTATCTGACGAAATAGGACGCATTGAAACAACTAACTCGCCTTCTAATCGTCCTGCTGGGCGACATAAACGATTGGTTTTATACATCGGAACATTGCAGTTATCCGTGATATGTCGGATTTCAATACCCGCTTCTAACATCGGCGTTTCAAAAGTGAAACTACAGCCAATAAGAAATGTCACGAGATCAGGGTGTTGTGCCCATATGGCTCTAGCATCTGTAATTTCATCCGTTAATTTGCCATTTTCCCAAACACGATAAAGAGGAATGTCGGTACGCAGATCGGCGTCTTTCGCTAAAACAGTACGATAACTACCTGATTCGCAAACATCTAAAATAGGACAACTTTTAGGATTACGTTGTGCATAAAGTAAGAAGTCGAATGCCCAATCACGAGGCAAACTAATCATATTTGCTTGTGTCATTCCTTTTGCCATACCTGCTGTTGGTATAGCTAAACCATGACGAATTGCTAATCGAGCCTCTTGTGCTTTGGTGATTGCATCAGCAGCTGCTTTCATTAAATTTGTCATATTTACCCCTCACTTTTCAGTAAAGCAGGCGCAAATGGTTTAATTACAACGCCATGATTTATTAAAGTTTTTTTTACACTTTTGGCTAAATTGACTGCATCAGGACTATCACCATGGACACAAATAGAATCTGCATCTATAGCAGTAAAAATACCTTCTATAGACTCAATACCACCTTCTTGTACAAGTTGTAACATACGTTGTGCAACACGTTCTGGATCATGTAAAACTGCGCCCTCTTTTTTACGAGAAACCAGAGTGCCATCAGCGTGATAAGCTCTGTCTGCAAAGGCTTCGGCTATTACACGAAGCCCTTTTTCTTTAGCAAAAGTAATCAAGGGTGATCCGGCTAAAGCAACTAATACCAATTGAGGATCTACAGCAAGTATCGCCTCAATAACCGCAAGCGCTTGGCGTTTATCATGTGCAATTGTGTTATAGAGTGCACCATGAGGCTTAACATAAGTCACACTCAAACCTACTGCTGTAGCTAGCCCTTGCAAAGCACCAATTTGATAAATCACATCAGCGGTTAATTCATCACTGGCAATGTCCATATTACGACGACCAAAACCCACTAAATCAGGATAGGCAACATGAGCTCCAATCGAGACATTATGCAGTTTTGCCGCTTTTAATGTTCTTAAAATTCCATCAGGAGAGCCAGCATGAAAACCACAGGCAATATTGGCACTACTGACTATTTCAAGTACCGCATCATCATTGCCCATTGTCCATTGACCGAAGCTTTCACCTAAATCACTGTTTAAATCGATGGCATTTATCATTGTTATTATTCCTTTAAGCAATATTGAGGTAGTTGAAAATCGCACCTACTGACATGATGCCCATATACCAAGTCAGTACACAGACTAAAATGCCTGACCATAACAGCCATGCTGGGTATTTATAGCCATTCATTAAGTCTTGACGACGCCATGCAACAAAAATAAACAGTGTCATACCAATAGGTAAAATCAGACCATTAAAACCACCGGCAAAGACTAATAAAGCAGCGGGCGCTGTTCCCATCATCATATAAATAGCTAATGAAACAGCAATAAAGATAATGGTTGCGATATTACGCTGGCGTTCAGTGATCCCTTTTTTAAACACAGTGATAAATGACATAGAGGTATAAGCAGCACCAATAACACTAGTAAGAGCAGCTGCCCATAAGATAAGGCCAAAGATACGTAACCCAGTTAAACCCGCAGCATGTTGAAATGCTTGTGAAGCAGGGTTTGCAGCATGGCTAGAAATATCTAATGTTACACCACTAGCCACAACACCTAAAATGGCAAGGAATAAAATGTAGCGCATCAATCCAACAACTAAGATACCTTTTGTTGCAGCGCTCGATACGGCTTCAATATTCTCAATACCCGTCGTTCCCTTATCAAGAAGGCGATGAGCCCCCGCATAACAGATATAACCCCCTACTGTTCCACCCACAATTGTGGTAATTGTGGCAAAATTAATAGAGTCAGGTAAAACCGTTTGTTTTAATGCTTCACCAATCGGTGGATTAGAAGCAAACATGACAAAAACAGTTAGTAAGATCATGACCATACCAAGAATAATAATCATACGATCAATAAAGTTACTGGCTTTGCGTGAAGAGAAAATATAGATCGCAAGTAATGCACTTAAGATCCCACCCCATTTAGGATCTAACCCAACCATAGCATTAAGCCCTAATCCTGCACCTGCAATATTACCAACGTTAAAAACTAAACCACCGAAGATAACTAATATCGCCAGCAAATAGCCACTTCCTGGGATAGCTTTGTTGGCAATATCTGAAGCGCGCATATTGGTTACCGTGATCACTCGCCAAATACTTTGTTGCACAATAAAATCAATCACAATCGACGCTAAGATCCCAAACGCAAATGCGGCACCCATTGTCGCCGTAAAGGTTGCAGTTTGTGTAATAAAACCAGGACCAATTGCCGAGGTTGCCATTAAAAAAATAGCGGCAATCAGAGAAGAACGTCTACTTTTTATAAACGAAGTTGGAGCTGTATTTGCAGAATCTTGTGTAGCCATAAGCTACCCCCTTTATCATCATTATTTTAATTATTATTACTAAGGCAATTTGCATGCCATTGTTGAGCATGAATATCTGATTGTTAATCAGTTGATATTAGATTGTTGAACAATTAATAATAATAGATGAATAAATAAGCAAATAGATTTAAATATAGGATGATAAAAGTGCAAAGAAGATCGCATTTTTAACATTTTATTGACAATTGGAGGTGGTTTATTCGTATCAGAAATGCACGGGAATGAAGCATAAAAAGATAAGATGCACAAAAATAGTGCATATAAATGAAGAAAAATAAATTTGAGTATTAAAAATTAATAAAGAAAAAATCAATTTTTTTAATAAAAACAAACTGAAAGCAATATTGTAGAGAGTGATAAGTGCAACATACAGCGACAATAGAGGTTATATATTGTAAAGCTCACTGATAGAATAGATGTTTCTATTAAGCTAATAGCAGAAGATAATGCAGAAAAAAACATCGCCACAAATTCTTTCTCAAAAAGTTGCCAATATTATTCGGCAAAAAATCACTATCGGAGAATTACCTCCTGGTGAAAGACTTTCAGAAACCGCATTAAGTGAAACGCTAGAGATATCTCGTAATACCTTGAGAGAGGTTTTTCGTGTATTAACTCAAGAAGGGCTGTTAACTTATAAACCTAATCGTGGTGTTTTTGTTTCAGTGCCAGATATGGCAAGTATCATGGATATTTATCGTGTAAGACGATTAATTGAGTGTGATGCTCTGCGACATTCTTATCCTATGCACCCTGCCATTATTAGAATGCAAGATAGTGTCGATCAAGCAAAAAAGTTTCAAGAACAACAAGATTGGAGTGGTGTCGGAACCTGTAACATGCATTTTCATACCGCTATCGCTGAGCTTTCTGATAGTCCCAGATTATTTAAGCAATACCAGCTTATTTTAGCTGAATTGCGCTTAGCATTCGGCTTATTAAATGATCCTCAATTGCTACATGCACCTTATATTGAGAAAAATGAACAGATTTTAATGCTGTTAATGGATGGCAAAGCGCAAGAAGCGGCGATGGCAATGGAAGACTATTTGGATATTTCAGAAAGGACTGTGCTTGCTGCTTTTTCTCGTCATAATTTTTGTTAATTATTCAATTAATAATAAAATGCCCTATGTTGGGGCATCTAAATAGCGTGATTTTTCATTATTATTCGATTTAAAAACTCTAAACGCAAAAAAGCCAACCCATTGGGTTGGCTTTTTCGTCTTATTTAATGCCTGGCAGTTCCCTACTCTCACATGGGGAGACCCCACACTACCATCGGCGCTACAACGTTTCACTTCTGAGTTCGGCATGGGATCAGGTGGGACCGTTGCGCTATGGCCGCCAAGCAAATTCTGTTTTATCACCCGTTACTCCGATTTCTCGTCATAACCAGCAATATTCAATCTTAAACAAGCTTACTTCATCTACTCTTTGTCTCTCAGACAAAACACCTTCGGTGTTGTCAGGTTAAGCCTCACGGTTCATTAGTACTGGTTAGCTCAACATATCGCTACGCTTACACACCCAGCCTATCAACGTCTTAGTCTTAAACGTTCCTTTAGGTCACTCAAGGTGACAGGGAAGACTCATCTCGAGGCAAGTTTCCCGCTTAGATGCTTTCAGC
>NZ_PENV01000012.1:0-188496 GCF_003144375.1 Proteus genomosp. 4 str. ATCC 51469 | reverse complement strand
AGCGCCGACATAGAGGCGATAGATTGTAAGTTCCAAGTATTTAATAGACCAAAAGCAAAACGGCGACCATTAAAATCACGCTCAAACATAGCACGATAAAAGTCAAAAGATTGCTCTGCAGTGCCTAGGCCATAAGCCGTAGCACTAAGATTCAAATGGTTTTCAGCAAAACTCCAGATACTATCAATTGAAAAATAATTATTGGTGTTATCTTTTTGCTGTTTCATTTGGTTGTTATAGACACCTAAATTATAGGTGGTGACAGAGGAAATATTATCAACCGTTGATTTTCCTAACATTTCTGAGCGTGCTTTGACTTGCGTGGCAAGACCCGCTTCATTAACATCTAACGACATGATAAAGGTACTTAAATCAAAATTAAGTGTCGCATCAGGGGAAAGCGTTATCTTGTTATTTTGATCAAAGGGCTTATCTTTAAGCTCATTTAATGATTGAACAAGCTGTTCATTGATAGAAGCCGTTTGTGTTTCACCTTCATCAAGTGTGGGGGTCACAGAGTTAATGGTGATTTTATTATCTTTAAGCACTACCAACGCATCTGCAATTTTATTACGACTTTGTTCTTCTAAAACAGATTGTTCAGAAAGATCGTAACGCAAATAGACAGGGATCGTCATTCCTTCTTCTAATGCTGTGGCAAAGACACTAGGAATAATATAGTTACCTATCTTTAAATTGGCGGGTTGGCTATATGTATTCTCGGACAATAGGAACATAGCAATACCTAGTGCCACCACAGATTTGCGCACAATAGATCCTTATGAAATTAAAATTTAATTTACAATAATAAAATCGTCGTTATGCCAAATGCCGACAGTTGCTTTTTTACTTTGAACATCGACTTGTTTTAGCTTGACGCCAAGGCCTGGCATAACGTAGTAGCGTTCACTACAGCGGTTATTTTCGTTTTTTGTTACAGCATCTGGCATGCAGTCACCGGTGGCGACAGTGCGAAATGAACTATTCCCCGTGTTAAACACCACGCGCGCTTCTTTATCAAATTGGTAATCAAATTTTTCTTGGCGAGGAGCAACCACTAAAATGGTGCTTATCATGGCAGACGTCGTTGCCGTTGCTGCTTTTGCACTTTGCGTTGATCCTGTTTCAGTTACCGGATCGTCACGCCACACTAAGCGATAGTAACGTTCTTGATTATCACTAGGGCCTTTATAGAAAATTTTAAAACTTTCTTTGGTTTTGCCGGGCAAAATTAAGTTTGCTGGTGAGATCAAAATCTCGTTATTGACTAAAGGGAGCACTTTTCCATCTTCTAAAGGTGATGAAATACGCTCAATAGATAATCCGACTAAACGTGCCTGATCGACATTATTTTCAATTTCTTTGGCAAGAATAGTTTGGTCAGATGGCATAGTTTCGGTAATGGCACCGACATGAATGGCTGCTGCAAATTGGCTATAAAAAATCAAAGGGCTTAAACAAGCTAATATTATTTTTTTCATCATGGACCCTAGAAGGAAGAGCGAAAATTCGCTCATCCTTTATTATTAAAAGATAATTTTGTGGATCATAGACTATGGTGTAGTAGTGAAGTCGCCTTCCCAAGTTGCAGTAAACTGAACTTTAACGTCACCATCCCAGTAACCATCAGCTAATTCAGAGAATTTAGCATCGGTACCAGCAATTTTTGCAGATGCGATATCGAAGGCGAATTGGCTTTGGCCACTTACACGATCTTTACCGTTGTAAGCACCATCTTGTGCTAAGAAATCAAGACCTGCAGTTGTGCCTGCTTTAACATCAACCATTGTGGTTTCTGTTGTGTCATTTAACGCAGTGCCATTCCATTTAACACCAACAGTTAATTCGCTATTGTCAGATGCGCGGCTTAATTTGTCAGAGATGATTTTTGATGTCAGTTTAAAATCAGTTGCACCTTGTTGACCTTGGATAGTGATATCGAAAGCACCGTCTTGAGTATTAAACGCTTTAATACCTTCAGCGTAATTGAATGTTAATGATTTTAATGGTGTAACCACTAACATACTTTTAGTATCTTTGTATGCTTTAGCATCCCATGAAGCAACAGCGCTTGCTTTACGAGTATCAGCTTGAGCAAGAGTAGTTGCACCCATAATAGCAACTGCAAGAACTGCTAAGGTCAGTTTTTTCATATTGAAGTATCCTTTGTTGATTATTTTCACAGCATAGTGTTTTTAAATAACAGAGAGCTTTTCAACTATATTCAGTTATTTAGGTATTTAGTTATTTGATTGTTTATTAGTTAAATGCTTATTTAAAATAAAATTTAAATATACTAATTTTAGATAAAACACATTTATCTAATGGAACGTATTTTGAAGTTTGTGAATATCTATTTTCTTTATGTCTATTAATTAATATGCAAAAGAAGTAATGAATCAAAGCCAGAATATGCATTCTTTTCTTGATTGTTCGTTTATTTACAAACTTGATGTGAGGTCAATTTTACGAATAAAAACATTAATTAGGATAGGATTAATCTCATAGGGTTTTATGCTAAAAAAACAAATCATAAGCATTTTTTAACTAAAATTGCGTATTTTTACTCCAAACGCGAGTTTTTTTTCGATAATCAAATAAAAAATTTTATATGTTAATAAGTAATTAACGTTATATAAAAAAACATTTTTTTACATTTGTACGATTTTTTACACCATTTAATTCATTTATTAAGAAATAATTAAATGAGATGAGTCTTTTTTGGACTTGTTTTGGTGGTTTGTACGAAAAATTACATAGCAGGAATAAAAAAATTATAACTATTTTTAGCAATCATCTAAAAAAGACTAACCTATATTGATCTAAAACAATATATAATGGTCTTTGCAAGTAGTTCTTATTTGAATAGAACTAAATTTAATAACAACATTATTTTGTTTTTATCAATTTAAAGATTAAACAATGTAAATAAAAAGTAAAAAAATAATAAAATATTTGTTTTGTTACTTGAATAAATATAGTTAAAAAATTTATCATAAGATAACTATGTAACTAAAATGCGCTATATACAATCTTATATAAATTATAGTGTTTATAATGAAGATAGATTATTAACTAAAAATAGCATTTTTTAATAAAGCCAATAGCTGAATTGATGATGCTTTTTCTTGTTGTCGACTTTCTTTATTTTGTGTTTAGCCGAGAATAAATAAAAAGGTCTAATAATCGAATAATGTAGAAATAGAAAATACTATTTTTGAATGTCAGTGTATTTATATCAATTTTATTTCGCCATTTAATCGTATTTAATTGAGATAAAATTGACCATTCAGGGAAAGCTTTATTATTTTAATTAATAATAATAAAAATTATTTTCTAATAAATTATTTTTATTGATAAGCATTGTTAATATATAATTGTTCATTCTTTATTGATATCGTTTTAGATTACTATCATTTCTTTCATTTAAACAGATATTAAAAATTAATAATGCTATTTTAAAACTACTTTATACTTATTTCATTCTGTGATGCTTGTTGTAATTCATTGATTTAAAATGATATAAATAAAATCTAAATAAAGTGGTATTATTTCTAAACTTCAAAATATAATTTTGATTATAATCATTTTTAAAATATAAATAATTATCTTTGAATGTTATGTAATATAAAAATTTTATTTTTTATTTTTCTAGGGAAATTGAATAAATAACGTGTTATATCAATAGTTCGTCAAAGATTAATCACTATACTTTGGTTTTAAGTTATTAAACGCCAACTTTATCATTATAATAAATCATAAAATGAACTTTAAACGCTTTATTTTTAAACGACTTATCCAAGTTATTCCTATGCTTATTATTGTCAGTATATTGGCATTTATACTAAGTCATATTTCAGCAGGTGATATCGCAGAAATTACCTTACGAAGCAAAGGGATCATTCCAACTCCTGATAGTATTGCAGCGGTGAGAACAGAGCTTGGATTAGATAGACCTTTGTATATTCAATATTTAAGTTGGTTAGCACATACCTTACAAGGTGATTTTGGTACCTCTATTCAATCAGGTTTACCTGTTAGCCAAGAAATTATGGATAGGTTTCCTGCAACGTTAAAATTAGCATTGGTATCTACACTCTTTGCCATCATTTTATGTGTTCCTATCGCATTAGTATCGGTCCGTTTTAAAGATACACCGATTGACCATGGTATTCGTTTTTTAACGACAATGGCTGCGACCTTACCTGATTTTTGTCTCGGATTATTATTGCTGTATATCTTTGCCATCCAGCTACATATTGCTCCTGTTATTGCTGGTGACAGTATGCAAAATATTCTCTTACCCGCTTTAACGCTCAGTGCTGGTTATGCTGCTATGTATACCCGTATTTTACGTAATAACTTAATTGAGGTGAGCTATACAGATTATATTCGAGCTGCAAGGGCGAGAGGGCTGGGTAAAACAGCAGCCCTTTTTCGTCATGGCTTAAAAAATGCCGTTTTACCTTGTATTACGTTAATTGGCGTGAACTTTGGCAAGTTGTTAGGTGGACAATTTGCGTGTGAAACCATTTTTTCATGGAATGGTATTGGTAAATTTGCTGTAGACAGTATTCGCCTTAAAGATTTACCGGTTATTCAAGGTTATATTGTTGTTGTGGCGGTGACCTACATTGTTATTAACTTATTGATCGATGTGTTGTATGTGTTTATCGATCCAAAAATAATGATGGAGTGATCGCGATGCAACTGAATTTCCTACAGCGATTCTTACAACAACGTTTAGCTATGACAGGTGTTGTGATCATTCTATTTTTGGTTATTTTGGGGATCTTTGCGCCTTATTTAGCCCCTCATGATCCTTATCTGACTAATGTTAAATTGAAACTAATGAGTGCCAGTTTTGATTATCCCCTAGGAACCGATCAATTAGGGCGTTGTGTCTTTTCTCGCTTAATTTATGGTATTCGAACCAGCCTTTCTACAGCTGTATTAGCTACGGCATTGATGCTCAGTATTGGTATTCCGTTAGGAATTTTAGCGGGTTATGTGGGAGGTAAGACGGATAACTTGATCATGCGTCTTGTTGATATAGCCTCAACATTTCCATCAAGTTTGTTAGCATTGGCAGCCATTGGGATCACAGGCCCTAGTTTAATGACAATTTTATTGGTCTTTATTGCTCTGTGGTGGGCGCCTTTTGCCCGTATTATTCGAGGCTCTGTTATTGCTTTAAAAGAGAAAGATTTTATTCAAGCCGCCGTGTCTGTCGGTTCGCCTCATCGCCGTATTATTTTTCATCACATTATTCCTAATGCTATGTCATCCATTATTGTTCTTGCCACATTACGTATTGCAGCGGTTATTACCCACGTCGCGGCGTTTTCATTTATCGGTTTAGGCTCACAACCGCCCATTGCGGATTGGGGGGTGATGTTAAGTGATAGCCGACAATATATGACGCAATATCCCATGATGATTATCTATCCAGCACTCGCCATCATGTTGTCAGTATGGGCATTGAATATGATTGGTGAAGGGTTAAATGATGTCTTACAAAACAATGCCAAAGCCTTAGATTTGAAAAAACAGGAGGAGATTTAATATGTGTATTAAACCTGTTTTATCTGTCAAAGGGCTAACAACTGTTTTTCAGCAACAAAAGAGTGAATTTGTGGCGGTGAACAATATTAATCTTGAGCTCTATGCTGGAAAAATAACAGCACTGATTGGTGGATCAGGAAGTGGGAAATCAGCCACTGCACTCTCTTTAATGAATTTAGTGGATAAACCTGGAAAAGTTGTCTCTGGTGAAATCACCTTATTAGGTGATGTTATTTCGAATAAAAGTGAAAGACAGTGGCGAAATATTCGTGGGCAGAAAATTGCCATGATTTTTCAAGAGCCAAGAAGTGCCTTAAATCCTACCATCAAAATAGAAAAACATTTTGCTGAATCACTATCTCCTTTATGGCGAAAAAAATCGAAAACAGAAAAGCGGCAACGATATAAAGATATTTTATCTCGGCTTGGATTAAGTCATGCAGATGAGTTGTTAAACAAGTATCCATTTGAGTTAAGTGGCGGTATGTGCCAGCGCATTATGGTGGGGATGGGGTTGTTATCGGAGGCGCAAGTGGTTATTGCGGATGAGCCAACGGCTTCTTTAGATCTCACCACGCAAGCCGCTATTTTATATGAAATTGAACGTTTGAAATCATTAGGGATCGCGATTTTGCTGATCACTCATGATCTGGGCATTGTGGCACAAATGGCTGATAACGTTTATGTGATGTATCAAGGTGATATTGTGAGTTCAGGCAGTGTGTCTCAACTTTTTGATGAGCCTCAACATGAATATACCCAACGTCTATTCTCAACAATAAATCGGGGAGAATAAGATGCCATTAATCGAAGTAAAAAATCTCGCTAAATATTATCAAAAAAAAGGGATCACGACCTGTGCTGTCGCTAATGCTTCATTTTGTATTTATCGAGGTGAAACGTTGGGTGTTGTGGGAGAGTCTGGATGTGGAAAAACAACGCTTGGTAAATTATTACTGAAATTAGAACAAAGTGATAAAGGGGTTATCACCTTTTCAAAGCAAGAGATCACGCATTTTAGTTTTAAACAAATGCGTCAAATTCGCCAAAATATGCAAATGATCTTTCAAGCCAGTGCAGATGCGTTTAATCCTTATTTTACCGTAGAACAAATTATTGCTGAGCCACTTATTAATTATAAAAATCTGACTCGCCAAGAGCGACAGCAACTTATCGGTAAAACATTAGAATTAGTTGGATTAGACAGCTCTTTTTTATCAAGACATTCTGATGCGCTTTCAGGTGGGCAAAAACAGCGTATTGGTATTGCAAGAGCATTAGTGCTGGAGCCAGAATTTGTGGTGTGTGATGAAATTGTCTCTAGTATTGATTTTGCGTTAAAACAGCAAATACTGACGTTAATTAATACACTTAAAAAGAAATTACAACTCACTTATCTGTTTATTTCTCATGATATTTCTGCGGTTAACTTTGTGAGTGATCGGATTATTGTGATGTATCTTGGCCATATTGTTGAAGTTATTCCTAAAATGGATAACTGTGTTCAACATCCTTATAGCCAGACTTTATTGTCTGCAGTATTGCCAACTCATCCTTCACAACGCACACCTTTTAAGCAACAGATCTACACCGATGCACCTAAAACACAGACAGGTTGCCCTTATTACCATCGTTGTTTAAATCGGCAAGATATCTGTAAGCAACAAAATCCTCCTTTGATAGAAATTGCATCTAACCACTGGGTTGCATGCCATAAAATAACGCATTAATAACAATAAGATGGAAAGAGAAAAGAATATGTTTAAACAATTAATACACCGAACTTTATTGGTTGGTTTTCTTTCAATAACAGCATTAACGGGCTGTAATGATGAAAAACCAACAGAAAACACCACTCAAGTTGAGCAGAAAAAAGAAGTCGTTGTTGCTATTTATCGTGATGGTGCGATGAATATGCTTGATGCTGCCAGTTATAACGGACCTCATTTTGTCTTTAAAATGATTTATGACGGTTTAACAGAAGATGGTGGTGAAGGTCAGATTATTCCAACATTAGCAACTAGTTGGGATATTTCAGAAGACGGCAAAACCTATACTTTTAAACTGCGTGAAAATGTGAAGTTTTCAGATGGTACCCCGTTTGATGCCGATGCAGTTATTTTTAATTTAAAACGTTGGGTGAATAATCCTCGTTATAGCCAAATTACCGCCACATTAGTGGACTCAATGGAAGCCATTGATAAACATACGGTGCGTATTACTTACAAAAATCCTTCTTATCCTATTTTAATGGAAATGACCTATCCTCGACCTGTACGTTTTTTAAGCCCAGCTTCGTTAGGTGAGGATGGTAAAACCTTTACGAAACCAGTCGGAACAGGCCCTTGGATGCTAGAAAGCTATGAAAAAGATAAAAGCTTTACGCTGGTACCAAATCCTTACTATTGGGGCGAAAAACCAAAGTTAGATCGCATTATCTTTAAAGTTGTTCCTGACGGTCAGGCACGTGTTTTTGCCTTGCAAAGTGGTGAAGTCGATATTATTGGCGGTGATCTGATTGGAAAAATTCCAATGGGAAATATTCAGGAATTGGAACAAGACAAAAAGTTTGAGACATTTACTGCGGATACGCTAAGTTCTCACTTTATTGCCTTTAATCAACGGACTCCTGAGTTACAAGACAAGCGTATTCGCCAAGCAATTAACTACGCTATTGATAAAAAAAGTATTGCAGAAGATCTCTTTAACCATATTGGTAAAGAGGCGACAGGTATGTATCAATCAGGAGTACCTTATGCTAATGCAAAAAATAACTACACCTTAGCGGGGGATAAAGATAAAGCACAGGCATTATTAATTGAAGCAGGATATAGCAAAAATGCCCAAGGTATTTTTGAAAAAGAGGGTAAGCCTTTATCGTTTTCTTTCTTACTGACAACCGATGAATTCCCTGAGTGGAAAACCCTTGCGGAATTTATTCAAGCGGAATTAGCGCAAACGGGTATTCAAGTTAATTTAAAAATACTCGACCGTAATGGTTATACCCAATCTACATTGGAATCGAAAGATTTTGATATGGCTTTAATGCGTACCGCTTCTGACTCATGGATGCCTCATAGCTCTATGCTTGAGATCTACGATATCCAAGCGAATAATCAGCAAGCTAAAGCATGGTATGACGAAAATCTCTCTGCCATGATTTATAAAACCTTAGCGACATTAAATGAAGAAGATCGCCAAAAAGGCTATGACGGTATTATGACTTTTATTAGCGAAGAGGCGATCACTGCACCGGTTTATCACCCCGTCACCAATTTTGCTATTAATCCTAAGAAAGTGGCTAATTTTGAAGTCGGCGTGAACAATTACGCACCTGTTGCGTGGGAAAAACTCACTGTACCTCACACATCTGAAAAATAGTCTCTACGGCGCTCTTAGCTATCTTTATAAGATCTTTGCAGCGCCATGATTTTGTTTATTCATTTTAGTTTACATACTGATAGGTTTGTTATGCAGGACTCAAAAGATAAATTATTAAAAAATTGGACAGAGGGTGCTGAAAATTACAGTAATTTGATCCAACTAGAATTAAACGGTTTTCAGCGAGAAGCGTGGTTGAATATTATTCATGAATATTGCGGTCAACAAGGCAAATTAAAGGTACTAGATGTAGGAACGGGCCCTGGTTTTTTCTCTATTATTATGGCGAAAGCAGGACACAAAGTGACGGCAATAGATTGCACAGATGCGATGGTTAATGTTTCGAAGAAAAACTTTGAAGCCTACCACGTTGATGTCGAAGTGATGCAAGGGGATAGCCATTGCCTACCTTTCCCTGATGATCACTTTGATTTGGTGATTAGTCGTAATGTGGCATGGACGTTATTAGATGCAAAACAAGGTTATAAAGAGTGGTTACGTGTCTTAAAACCGGGAGCAAGAACACTGATTTTTGATGCTAACTGGAATCGCTATTTATTTGATGAAGCCTTAAATCAGAAAAACAGTGAAGATATTGAAGCCTATACCGCACTGTTTAATGAAAAGCCTGCAGGTTATAGCGATGCGATGCTCGATTACCGTAAAAGTATGCCAATGTGTCAAAAAATTAGGCCTCAATGGGATCTTGATACACTAGTTACCCTTGGTTATTCAGAACTGACTTGTTTAACCAATATTAATGAGCGAGTGTATGATGAAAAACGTAAAGTCCTTTATCGCTCAACACCGATGTTTATGATCGCAGCCAGTAAGCCTTGGGTGAAAGTGACTTATTAATTGCGATAAAAATAAAGTCCTATCAACGCGATTAATAGTGGATAGGACTTTTATGATTTTTTAGCACTAAGAGGTTGAAATAACAGTTTTAGGTGTGACTTTTCTTTGGTGATAATAAGCAGTAATCAGCAACATGGCATAAAATATTGCTCCCATCAACCATAGCAAACCATCCCAATAAGCGATGCTATAACTATAAATAAAGGCAAATAAGAGTGGGCCAATAATTCCCGTGATATTGGTTAAACTGACGAGTGTGCCTTGCAGTTTCCCTTGTGCATTATCATCGACAGATTTTGATAAATAGCCTTGTAATGCCGGTTGTCCCATTCCTCCCGCGGCCAAGCAGATCAATGCGGGTAATATCACCCAAACTTGGCTTACCCACGCTAATAATAAACAGCCCATCATATCAATAGACATACTGATCATTATGGTGGTTTTTTCGCCCCATTTCTGCGCTAATTTTCCAGCAACAACGGCCTGAAAGAAAATATGTAAGACACCCAGAGCTGCCAAAGACATACCGACCGATGTCGTATTCCAATCAAAACGGTATTGTGTAAATAACACCCAAATTGTGGCAGGGATTTGACCGATAAGTTGGATGATAAAATAGGCTGCCAGCCAAAAATAAAGGCTTTTCTTAATGAATCCCGTGACTAAATTTGATGTAGTTTGGTTTTCTGGCGTGTTATTTGCAACAAGCACTTCTCTTTTTTGTGTTTCACGGAAAAAGAGCAAAGAGAGTATTAATAATATTGAGTGTGAAATAGCCGCAAAGATAAATGGCGTATGAGCAGTTATTTCACCTAATAGCCCACCTAACATAGGGCCAATAATCAGGCCAACCCCAAAAGCACCGCCTAAAAAGCCAAAATAACGAGTTCGATTTTTAGCAGGAGTAACATCGCTCATCGCTGATGCACATACAGCACCTGTTGCACCGGTGATGCCCGCAATAATACGCCCAATATAGAGCATCCAAAGCGTCGTTGAGAATGCCATTAAGAGATAATCAAGTGCTGCACCTAAAAGGGAAAATAGCAAGATAGGTTTTCTACCGTATTTATCAGACAGCCGCCCTAAAATAGGTGCAAAAATAACCTGCATGGTAGCATAGAGCGCTAATAGCACACCGTAATGAGTTGCGAGTGAATTTTCACTGACAAATTCATTTAATAGCGTAGGGAGTACTGGCATGATAAGCCCAATACCAATGGCATCTAATACGGTTATCAGCAGTATAATAATAATTGATTTATTCATTGAGATCCTAAAAAATCTATCAGTGATAGAGTGAGTGTAAAATATCTCTATCAGTGATAGATTGTCAAGGCTATTTTATTTTGAGGTAGATAATGGCAAAGCTAGATAAAGAACAAGTTATTGATAATGCGTTAATTTTGCTTAATGAAGTGGGGATAGAAGGCCTAACAACGCGCAAATTAGCGCAAAAAATAGGGGTAGAGCAACCCACATTGTATTGGCATGTGAAGAATAAACGTGCGTTGTTAGATGCATTAGCAGAAACTATTTTGCAAAAACATCATCATCATGTTTTGCCATTACCTAATGAAACATGGCAGGATTTTTTGCGAAATAACGCGAAAAGCTTTCGCCAAGCCTTATTAATGTATCGTGATGGTGGCAAAATTCATGCAGGAACTCGCCCATCTGAAATCCAGTTTGAGACATCAGAACAACAATTACAGTTTTTATGTGATGCTGGATTTAGTTTATCTCAAGCCGTATATGCGTTGAGTTCTATTGCACATTTCACATTAGGTTCAGTTCTTGAAACGCAAGAGCACCAAGAAAGCCAAAAAGAGCGTGAAAAAACAGAGCCTAATACTGTTCACTATCCGCCATTATTAACTCAAGCTGTTGCCATTATGGATAGTGATAATGGTGATGCTGCGTTTTTGTTTGTCCTTGATGTGATGATTTCAGGACTTGAAACGGTATTAAAGAGCGCTCATTAAAGTTAAATTCGTTGACGCCCTTTTTGGCTAATTAATTGCCCTTGTATATCTGCGATACCAATATGCGCTATGCAGCCTGCATTAAACTGTAAATAGTCATCTTCGATACCATCAGAAAAAATAACCCCATTTTCTGGCATCAAAGACTCTAATTGTAACGGTGAGTCAGGCTCAATAGTGCCAAAAGTCAGTGCAACACCAGTTGTTCTGCTAGGAAACGGCTCTCTGACACTAAATTGTAGCTTTCGAACACCCCAATCAAAACCTTGTAACAGAGGATGCGAAGCTTCTCCTGTTATTGCCATTGCACCTGCAAGAATGGATTGAAACCACCCCGTTGATCCCAATCCTGTAGACACAATGATGCCTGATGAGGATTGTGCTTCTTGAGCACCACTCCATTGTAAAATATACCGTGCGGAGGTGTGACTTTTAGGGCCAATAAATAAATCATTAACGGCTAATAGTGATTGACCATCATTGGTTGTCGCTTGCGCAAAAGTGACCGTTTTAAATGGCATTTTTTGATTAATAGTATTAATGACAGTCTCTTTTAATTGTCCTATTTCAAAGGGTAATAATTTACCATCCCATCTTGATGGATCAGGATTTATTGCAATGATAGGCTGCCCGTTGAGATATTTCAGTGTATTAGCCACAAGCCCGTCTTGACCAATCACCACCACAATATCGTGGGGTGAGAATTGATAGCTAGGTAATAAATTTCGTTCTAATAGCTGAAATCGTCCTAGTGACTTTAAAATCAACTCAGCTTCTGTTAATTGTTTTTGGTATAGATTGTGTTCGTTGAGGTAATCCTTTACCTCAACATTATTGTGTTCTAAATAAAATTTGGCTTGTGACCAAGTATTGAAGCGCTCGATCAATTCCTGTAAACGGCTTTTTCTCATCACTAACACGAAGCGAAAATCGTTGTTACGTTGCATTATTTACCGCCTTTTTTCATAAATTGGCTAAATAAATCAGGAGTAATATTCAATTCGCCGATTTTTCCTGAATTAAGCGCTAAAGTTTCAAATGCCATTGCCATTAACTGTTGTGAGTCCATTTTTGCTAGCGCCATGGCTTTTAAGTTTTCAACTGGCAATTCACGGTAAGCACGCATGGTGGCTTCAATGGCGTAGGCATCAGCTTCTGATTGTGTTCGCTGATTTTCAGCACTTAACGCGACCAGCTCTTTGCGTTTTGCTTCTGCATTAACTTTGGCTTCAAGGCGTTCTTTTTCAATCTCAGCTTGTTCGCGTAATAATGTACGTTCGTTTTCTAAACGTGCTTCTTCAATTTCTTGTCGTTTACGTTGAACCGATAAGTCAGTTTCTAATTCTGCTTCTTTAATGGTGCGCTCTTGTTCAACGGAGAATTTACGGCGCGCATAAATTGCATCATCGGCTTCTTTCAGTAAGGATTCTCTCGCTTCAGCTTCTAGTGCTTTTAAGGTTTCTGGTGATGGTGTGATCGCCGCAATGGAGACATCCAAAATCGCAATACCTAATGCTTCTAATGATGGATGTTCAACTAATTGCTCCATCACCAAAGTGACTAATGATTGGCTGAGTAATAATGCTTCTCTAAGTGGGGTACTTTGGATCTTTGCTTGAATTAAGGTTTGTGCAATACGTACAACGCGATCACTGAGTTTGAGTGGATCTTCAGAGGCATACGATTTGCCGTTTTTGCTCAAGTTAAAGTTGAGTACTTCTGCAGCTTTTTCTGGAGATTTAACCTGAAATGAGATTTGCCCTTGAATGCGTAATCCCTGAAAGTCTGCGGTTTGGAAGTTAAAAATAAATGGTGCTTCTTGTGCATTTAAAGGTAATGCTGCAATGGAGGTTGTGGCAGAGTTATACCAAAAACTTAAGCCTTTACCTTGTTGGCGAACGCTACCATTGACGGATTTGATAATAAATGTTGATGAATCAGCTTTAAAGTAATTTAAGTTAAACATAGTGTCTCTCCAATTAGTGTCTTTATGACAATAATTGAATTGTGTCTTATCGACACTATGCTTGTCAACTGATTTAGTGTCTTTATGACAAAATTTGATTTTTTGCTGTTTAACCTTAAAATAGCCTTATCGTTTTCTAATAAAGCTTACGCCATGAATGAACAAGATTTTTTAGCCAGTTATAACCGTCGTGATTTCCTATCTCCACTGATCACCGTTGATGCCGTACTGTTTACTTATCATGAAGAGCAGTTAAAAGTGTTGTTGGTGAAAAGAGGGGAGCATCCTGAAAAAGGAAAATGGGGTTTACCCGGTGGATTTGTCGATGAAGTGCAAGACAAATGCCTTGAAGATACAGTGCTAAGAAAATTAAAAGAGAAAACGGGCGTGATCCCCCCTTATATTGAGCAACTCTGTTCTGTGGGAAATAGCCAGCGTGATGTAAGAGGTTGGTCGGTGACGGTTTGTTATACCGCGTTGATTGCACATCAAGCCTGTGAAGCGCATATCGATACTGTGGATTCAGTAATGTGGTTGCCGATTGATGAGGTTACACAACAAAGCTTAGCGTTTGATCATCAAGAGTTAATTACACAAGCGAGAGAGCGTTTAAAGCAAAAATCACTCTATTCAATTGTTCCCGGATTTGCATTACCCGAAGTGTTTACCTTGCCTGAGTTACAGCATGTTCATGAAATTCTGATTGGGAAAGAGATCCAGAAAAAATCCTTTAGACGACGCATTGAACAAGCAGATTTATTGATTGATACAGGAGAAAAACGGGCAGAAAGAGGACGCCCTGCAAGTCTGTATCGACTTAAAGAGGCGTCTGCGGATTATCGGTTTATTCGAAATCTTGAGTTTTAATAGGCTGACATTTTATAAAGATAACGGTTTACAAGATCAGCTGTTTTACAAAATAGTGAGCGCCATCTCGAATGGCGTCATCTGCCACTTTCATCATACGTGAGTAGTGTAAAAAGGCATGTAATGTGCCGGAATACATTTTATATTCACAAGGTAATTGATGCGCTTCCAGGGTTTTAAATAGCGTCAGACTATCATCAATAAGTGGGTCGTATTGTGCGCTGGCGATAAAGCAAGGTGGAATATCTTGCGTTAAATCATTATTAAATAAGCAATAATAAGGTGCGTCACGACTGCCAAGTGCGGTTAAATATGCATTATCATATTCTTCTAGATCTTGCTGGCGCAATCCATCCCATTCTCCCCCATAAAGTCGGCGGCTGGTGGAATCACGTAAGCCATATAATCCATACCAAAGTAAAGCTGCACTCACTTTGCCACAGTGAATGTGTTTGTCACGTAACCATAATACGGTGGCAAGTGATAACATGGCTCCCGCAGAATCACCAGCAAAACCAATATGTTGCGTATTAATATCATAGTGTTTTGCATTTTGATGATAATACTGACAAACCTGTGCTGATTCATCAATGGCTTGAGGGTAGCACGCTTCTGGTGATAGTGAATAATCAATACCAATAACAGTACAACCAGTATAGCTGGCAAGCAGCCGCATAATGCGATCGTGAGTATCTAAATTCCCTAAAATAAAACCACCGCCATGCAGATAATAGAGTGTTGCGGATGTTTTTTCTTTGGGTTTATAAAGACGTGTTAATACATTTCCATAAGAAGTACTAACCGAAATATCTTGTATGCTAAACATCTCTGGCGCATCTGCATTCCAATAACGCCTATCTTGATTATAAGCAAGCCGCATCGATGGATAGCCATCATTTTCTGGTGCAGGTTGCGGATTATCTGCATAAAATTGCATAACTTGTTTCATCTCTGGCGAAATAAGCTCTAGCACATTGATTTTATTTTTAGTTTTCATTCATGCCTCCAATTATCACTGTAGGGTATTGTAAATAATGGGGCTTAATAAACTGAGATCTTGATATCCAATATTGAACGTTAGCGTTAAATGGAAAGGGTGAGAGGTAAATATGTGATCTGACTTGGATTTAAATAAAATGGCTAAAATAGGATTAATTGCACAGTTTTTCTTAACTAAATAACTAAATTGAGAATAGAAATGATTATGAGATGTGTTATTGTATTTTTATATTTAATCTTATTTTAGAAAAGAAAAATGAAAATAAAATTAGCTATTTTAAGTTTACTTTGCAGCACTATTTTATTAAATGGATGTGCGACTCAATCAATACAGCCGGATACTCAATCTAATTTGTTATTGAAACCAAAATTAGCCGATGAACCAGAGAAAATGACTCAAAGTGAAATAGATGGGTTAAATCTAGCGTTTAAAAATCACCCTAAGAATTTATCACGTCCATTACCTAATTATCCTGTAAAAGCTTATTTTCAAGGTATTGAAGGTGAACTAAAGGCGAAATTTGATGTTGATGAAAATGGGCATGTACAAAATATTAGGATGTTAGATTCACCTTTAGTGGATGTTTTTGGTTTGTCACTTATTCACGCTATGGAACAATGGCGCTATGAAACAGGAAAACCAGCAAAAGATTTAAATTTGGTTATGAAATTTAAGCTTTGAGCTCAAGATTAAATTTAATACCATGAAAAAAGAGAATAATCCGCGATAAATTAAACAGATTATTCTCTTACTTTATTAATTTGATACTAATTGCACCACAACAAGTCGCCCGCCTTCTTCTGTCGATAACACAAATTGCAACCCATCTGTTAGTGCAATTTTATCGCCAATCGCTATCTGCTTTTTCTCTGGTAATACCATTAATCCATCAATACGCTCATTAACAAGCCACCATGTTGAATTGTGATAAACAAAATAACCTACACGTTTTTTCTGTTCATCGGTGGTGCGTTCATTAGGCGCAATAAGGCGATTAACATGCCAAGGAAACAGTGATTGATTACTCCAAACCATTAAGCGGTGATCGTCAGGTCTGAAACTACCCGCTTTACGTGAAGAATAAAGATTTAAAATCGGTAATTGCCCTTTATATGGCGTATGACAATAAGGACAAACGGGCTGTGTTTTTCCTGAAAAAACATACCATTGCTGTTCACAATTTTTATTCTGACAAGGCTGAACTAAATCTACTGTTTTGACTAAAGCGGTTTCCCATTCATCTGCAGTAGGCCGTTGTGAAGGATCGTGTAATCCTGTAATAAAGGCTCTTTCAAAAAGAGGTGTTAGGTAAGGCCCCATAATAGTGTATGGGATTTTTTTAGGATCAGCCCAAGGTAGAGATGACGGTTTTACCTGATTCAATTTTACCGCATTGCTATGATCTGTTGGGTGTTCAATAAACAGTGCTTTTTCACCCATAGAGAGTGTCTCATCTCTCATTTCATCGTCAAGATCGTGAATTTTACCGCCACGTAATGGGTGGCGATAAAACAGATACATATAGATTAATACCGCAAGAGCGTGTCTATCAGTGGTGATACTTGGCAAAATACGATTAGGATCTTCTTTCGGTAAATGGCTGGTTTTTACCACTTCAGGTGCAATAAAATCAGGTGTTCCAACAACATCAGGCGGGTATTTGCCGGGCACTACTAAACCGTCAATATCAATGACACAAGCATGACCTTGTTCAGGATCGATAAGGACGTTTTTATAGCTTAAATCACTATGGCATAAACCAGCTGCATGCATTCGGCGAACGGCACGAGAGAGCAATAAACAGACTTTCAGGTAATTTAATAAATTGCCTCTTTCACGAGGATCGAGAAATTTATTTTGGTTGTTGGCACTTGCAAACCATTTACCTTCTTTTTCGCGGCCTTTTATCGCTAGAAAGTCGTTGTTTTTAGAGCCATATTTAAAGAAAAAGTGGGATTGATACGTCGGCACCACAATACCGATTTTACCTTGATGTTCAACAACATCTGTTGGCCAGCAAAAGAGGTTTTTCCAATATTCTCCGCCACTTTGCTCAAAGATATTATGACGATAAGAGCCTGTTATCATATCGATTCTATCTTTGGCTTGTGCGTTTTGTTTTGTCTTATAAAAGGCAACAACATAGGTTCTGTCAGGGGAAAAATAGACATCTTTCATTGAGCCAGAGCCAATAATTTCATTGACGTACTGAACTGTTTTTCCACTTTGTGTTGTACAGGTAATGATATCTGCCATGAAACTCACCTATTTTTTCTTTGATGATCACCACGCCACAACCAGAGTGCGGTCATCGTGATTGCCTGCTGAAAAGAAATTTAGCCATTCGGCCAGTGTTTGATCAGCGGTTTCTGGTGAGGCTAAACAAGGCGATATTTCATCAATAAGCGCTGCCCATTTATTGGGATCTTGTAAGCCGTTATCTGTTTCAAACTTCGGATCAGACACACCATCTGTCATTAATATCAGGTGTGAAATTTCGCTCCATTTACCAATAATAATGCGTCGATTAAATTCGATATCATTAAGCGCATTATCATCAAGAAAACGGGTTTGTCCTGCATATTCACCACTATCAGGAATACCTAAAACGCGGACTTTTCCAGCGGGTCCATAAGCGGCAATTGCACCATCACCCATCCAAAAGGCTGCTGCAAATAGCTCATCATTGATACGTAAAGTCACTGTTGCCAACAGTGTAGTTGAAAATGATTTTACGGGTTCATTAATGCGAATGGCTTCATTTTTTAGGTGATTAATCGCAAGCTGTGACGCATTGTGAAATAGCTTAGAAAAAAAGTTGCCTACCTGCCTTTTCTCATTTTCATCATCCCATTGGTGAATGGTGTTGAGATAAGGGGCTAATGCTGGATTTTTTTCAATGTTCAATTGTTCTTGAAGGTATTCACTGACCACTTTGGTGACAATGCGTGAACCTTCACGAGAGTAGCGAGCACTACCTGCACCGTCAGCGACAATTAAAATATTCCATTGGCTTTGGCTATCGTGATGAATATAAAAATCGTCATCACGAAATGTACCTGCATGTTCATGAGAGCGACCACGACGACTTGCTCCTGCAATACGAATACCGTCTTTAAGAATAAGTTTGCTATCAATATGTGCTTTAGGATAAGGGCTATTTGCGGGAGGTTCGTTAATTTGCCATAAGCTACGAGGATCAGGATTAATGATTAATAAGACGTCATTGTGATAGCAAATGGCATTAACAGACCAATGGACAACCAATGTGAAATTGCCACTTTTTGTTGGTGTGCCGACTAAACAACAACTTTCGGCATCAAAGGTTATGCCGAGAGCTTCCGGAAAATTTACAGACTCAATTTGTGCAGTATCAAGCGTATCTAATTCAATATTAATCGAAGAATTAAATTCGCTACCGACTTTGGCATTAGAAAGGGTGATTTTGGCCGTAGGGCGGTGAATAATCGGTTTCTCTATTGGTATTGGTGATGAGTGTGTAGGAATTTGCCCTGGTTTTAATGGGTTTTCTTTTGGTAGTGATGTTTCGTCAGAGGCTAAATTGCGCGCAGGTGGCAATAACAGAAGAATAGGTTGTACTTTGTCTTGTGGTGTTATTTTTTCTGTTGTTTTTGCTTTAATTTTATCAATAATAAAATCAATATGTTGAGCAATTTCTGTATCTTCATATAACGCAATAATGAGCTCTTCATGTACCGCAATGCGTTGCGAAGTTAGCGTATCATCAATAATCAGTTTTGTGAGTAGGGCTTTCTTATCCATTAGCCTTTACCTCGAGTGACATCAAAGTCAGATTGATTGCTGTTATTTCCAAAGGTGATGCTGTTATCACACCATGGGCAAATAACTGTTTCAGGGCCATTTACACAGAGTAATTTACCACATTGGCAAACGGCAAAAGCAGTGGCATTACCACAATAAGGGCAACCAGGAGTGCCATGAAGCTCACTGGTATTTACTTGATATGCCGTAGCGCTGAGATCACTCCATGCAAAGTAATCTTCATTTAAGGTGTAGCAGCCTGTTAAATTAAACCCATTGAGGTTTAGGTTAAAATCAAGTCCAGAGGTTTTCATGGGGGGGCGTTCATATTTCATTAAATAAGGTGAGCGTGTGTGGCTACAACGGCCGACAAATGTGACACAAGATTCATCATAGGCACGAGCTACATCATCTTTCGCAAGGCGAACAATTTGCTCGGTTTTGCTTAAAAGTGGGGGTGTTTCCTCGCCAACACTCCGACTATGAGAAACCACAGACATTGTTATCCATTTTATAAAACGGGTGAAATCGCCTTCTTGTGCTTCAGTAAATAACAGCACATTTTCAGTTAATTGTGATAGCGCGTGTAAGTCAGCACTTAAGCCTAATCCAATCGCAATTAAGTTAACTTTGTTGGCGTAGTGAGCTTTCCAGCGCTTGATCTCTTGTGCGTAATCATCAGTTGGTCTGCCGTCAGTAAGAAGATAAACAACAGGTTTCCAATCACCTTTTTGCTCAAGGGTGGTTTTTCTTACTTGAGTGTCGATTTGGTGAGTGAGTTCTCGTAACGCACTGCCTAGTGATGTGCCACCACCAAGAGGAAGCTGAGGGGGATAAAAAGAGACAACTTCAGTGAGTGGAACAATGGTTTTCGCTACGCCAGCAAAGGCAATGACAGAAACCCAAGCAGTTTCAAGAGCGTGAGGATCTCGCCTGAGATCGCTAATAATAGTCGTAAGACCGTCATTCATCTTTTTTAGGTTTTCACCTATCATCGATTCTGAGCAATCTAACACAAAGAAAATAGGTAGCCTTCTCATTGTTATACCTTATCACTTTATAGTGGCTGTTATATATTTGTGATGGATAAATCAAAGCCTAAATAAAATAAAAGCAAAGCCTGTTTTAGCGCTTTGCTTTTGTGGATCATAGTACTAACTGAATTTCAGGCGGCGGTGGTGGTAATGTGTCTTTATCGGTGTTAATGCCCGCACTGGAACTGCCAGATGCGACACTAGCAGAAACCCATTTGAAAAAGCCTGAGAAGGCGTTAGAGTCTAATGTTTCTAATGCCACTACTTGAGATGTGAGCTCTTTAAGGTGGTCATGTTTGGCTTTTGGACCAACTGCACAGGCGATGATCGAACCAAATGAGCGTTTTTTCACTTCTTTAATGGCTTCACCATAGGCGTAAGCATCAGAAGGGGTGCCATCTGTCATTAAGAAAACCAGTGGGCGCCAGTCACCTTTTTGATCACCATCAGAGCGTTTAATATCACGATCAACACACTTGATTAAACATTCAAGAGCTGCACCAGTAAATGTGCCACCAGAGCTAGGAACGGTGATATCAGTGAATTGGAAATCTTCTAATGCCGTTAAAGGAATAAATTCACGTGCTTCATTATCATAAGTGATAATTGAGATATGTACACTTTCTAATGCGTAGGGATCTTGTCTCAATGCATTTAGCATTGTTTGTATTCCTACGTTAACGGCATGAATAGATTCACCTCTCATTGATCCTGATGTGTCAATAAGTAGGTAAACAGGAAGTCTTCTCATTAGGTAAAGTCCTTTAAGTAAGAAACAAAACTATCTGAACTTGAAGGTTCACCAATAGCGTTAAGTTTCCAGCCATTTTCTTCTCTGACTAATTCAGCAAATAACATTGAGCGTTGATTATTGAAGGCTTCGCCTCCTGATAAATCAAAACGAGCCATTTCTACATTTTTAGCATCAACGGCGCGGATAAAGGCATTTTGTACTTTACCAAAGTGTTGTTGTAGTTCACGCCCATTGTAAATCTGAACAATAAAGACGATTTTGGTAAATTTAGGATCTAAGGTATTTAATTTTGCGATGATCTGTTCATCATCCCCATCACCAGCACCTGTACGGTTATCACCTGTTAACCAGATTTGCCCAGATTTATGTTTAAGGCTATTAAAGAAAATAATATCGCCATTAACAAGAGAAGGTTGTCCACCTTCAATTTTACCCAGATCATTGACCTTGCCGTTTTCACCACATAAAAAGGCGATAACGTCTAAATCGTATTCTTCGCTTTTTTTGCCAAAAAGCCCACCAAGGAATCCGCGTTTTTCTTCGTTGATATCCCAACCTAAACCGATAGTGACAGAGGAAAGGTCATATTCATTTTTCTTTAAACTAATACCTTGTCCTTTTTTTAAACTCACTGACATATTCATTCCTTTTTTATTTAAAGTACAACGTTAACCTCAGGAGGAGGTGGTGGTAAGTCATCAAGATCACTAATATCTTTTTTGGTTAAATCGACTTTTTGGCTACCGACAGAAATACTGGCTGAAACCCACTTAAAAAATGATTTTATGGTGTTAGAATCCGCCGTATCTAGCTGTAATACAATCTCAGTAATATTTTTTAGTACATCCGTTTGTGCAGATTGTCCTGCTGCGCAAGCAATCACAACACCAGTACGGGCTACTTTAAATTTCTCAACGCCTTTTTTCCAATCGTCAGTTGGTGCGCCATCAGTCATTACAAAAACAAGCGGTCGCCAATCACCTTTAGTTTCAGCGGTTGTTTTTTGTACTTCGTTTTCAATACGATCAGAAACTAATGTGAGCGCCTCACCTAATGCTGTTGTTCCACTTGCAACTAAGTCAGGTACGTTAAAGTTAATTAAATCAGTGAGTGGAATAATTTGTTGTGCAGTTGAATTAAAGGTGATGATAGAAATATAGGCGGTTTCTAATGCGTAAGGATCTTGGCGTAATGTTGATAAGAGCATTTCAACGCCATTCTTTACTGCTTCAATAGGTTCGCCATACATAGAACCCGATGTATCAAGTAAAAGGTAAACTGGCAATCTTCTCATGCATTTATCCTGTTAGTGAGATAGGAATAAGCGGTTAATATACTAACCGACTGATGAACGTGTTGAATTGAGATTATGCTTAGTTTAATTAAATTAGGCAAAAAACGCAGTGATGATTGTCCGATATTATTAATCTGAAAGAAGATCACATAAAAAGTAAAATAAAAGAGAATTTAATCCACATTCACTCTTATTTTGTGTAGTTAATGGGCGTTTATTATTAAAGATATTTTTAATTGATTAGTCTTAATTGGAATAATCTTAAAAGAATGACTAATAAAGATTAGGTATAAATGCTTTTTATTTATATAATATTAAATAATTTAATAAAAAAACAAGTAAATTCAATTAATTGTGTTTGTTTTAATTTTCCATTAAAAATAATTGAAAATAAAACTACAACTCATTAATTATATAAAAAATATTTATTTAATAAGTATTTTATTTAATTTATTATTGATTGTAAAAATAGCTTGATACTAATGTATCAAGCTATTTCTTAATATATATTATTGTTTTTTTTAACCTATTTTTTGTCTTTTTCTTTTTCAGCTAATTCAGCAAGTGTTGATTGAATTAAATTTTCAATATAATGGTCAACCAATAATTCAACCGCTTCACTGCGTGTGGAATTATTTAAATAAGATAATCTGTCAATTTTGCGCAATGCTGACATTTTTAATGAAAGTGAAACCGATTTCTTCTTATCTTTATCAAGATAAACTCGGCTTGTCATTCCATTATGACGAAGATCTTCACTGGCTGATAATGCCTCACGCATACGACGTAAGGTTTTATTATCAAGTTGACCACGTTCAGTCATTTGATAAGCTCGAGACGCTTTACTGTACTTTATTTCAGCGTCATAAGAATCTCTTATCTCTTTTAAAACGCGAGTTAACGTTGGCTCTGAGCATTCAAGAGCAGAAATAATCTTAATGGTTGGAACCTTTTTTCCCGAGCTTAAAAGGGTTGCCAGTGTAAAGACTCTGACCTGACGAGTGCTTAATTGCATGCTTAGTTACCACTTATTCTGTCATTCGTGTGTTAAAATATTCGGCTGTAATTTTTATTATTCTTGTTCTTACACTTTATTTACAAGTATCAGAAACATTACAAGTATAAATAAAATAAGCGTCCTATTAAATGTAGTATAAAATAATAATTCAAATCAAAAAAATGACTTTTTAAATAAAAAAAGTCGGTTTTGTTTTTATAAGTTCTAGTTAAAGATAACATATTTTGACTAGAAACTTATAAATCAAAATCAAGATAAGATAATTATTTTACCTTATCGAGTTCATCACCTGCTATAGAGTGTTTTATGTTGCATTAAAACGTTGAGCATTATTTTGTTGGTTAGGAATAATGCCATAAATTTTAGCTCTGGTTAAAATACTCAATGCCCAGCGACGATGTGTTGCAGGTTCACACATCGCACCTTGTGATTTAAAGACGGCTTGCGTTGAGTTTAAGATACGTAAAGCATCTGAGTGGTCGGATTGAGATACCATGAGGGCTTGTTCAATCTTGTGAATTTGCTTTGGATGTATCGCCGTTTTACCAACAAGACCATTAGCAATATCAAGAGCAAGCTCTTTATCCATAATATGGTGATCATCAATATGCTCACAAACTGGCGCGGTGAGAGCAAACTGACGAGCACCAAATACAGCAACTAGCATTTTTATGACATAACCCATTGGGCCATCATAAAGTGTTAACTGGCGATTACGTCTTAGCGAAATCACATTCATTAAGTCATTGCCACCAATACGTAACGCGATAATTCTGTTATGACAAGGGTGAGTCAGTAGGTGGTTTGCAAGCGCTGTCATTTGAATAACATCAAACACCTCTTCGGTTTCAAGAGTTGGCATCATACATAAATGCGTGTTCTCAATGATATTCCACCAAACTGGTAAAGAGGCTTGAGTAAATTTAGGCAATACAAGGCCATCAATAGCACTGACATCAAGGTTTTCAGTGATCCATTGGCCCATTTCCGTATGGCGAGGGCGAATAAATAGCAAAGGCCAATGGCTACAATCATGGTTCTTTTTATGCTTTGCCAACTTAGTTAATAACGTAGCCAAATTTTCTAATGCCAGCGGAATATCAGCATCGCTAACCGCATCTTCTAAACAGATAATTAAAGAGCGTAACCCTTCAATTTTCTGATCGATAATCGTTGTCGCAATATCTGTTCGAGTTGCTGGCATATAAAGCGTTGCCCCTAAATTCCACGGGGATAATCGTTCAATCATTATTTCACCTTTTTAATGATAGTCACTGCACGATATTGACCAAGCGCTTGCCCTGCTTCAATAACAGCAATATTTTTTTCTTGTGCAAGATAAACCAGTAATGCCACATCAGGATCAGTTATCTCTCTCACAAGAACATGGTCAGGTACACGGCGTAAAACAGCGCGTGTGGCTTCAGCAATACCGGGTTTTATACGATTGATATTTGAAATATCATATTTTTTTGCAAGTGAACTAACGACGTTTTCGCTTAGCTTTTTTAAGCCTGATTGTTGTTCTTTAAATGTGGCATGTGGAATATCGTTATCAATCAAGCGATCAACGACTTTTCCTACAATATCAACAAGGTATCGACTACATTCATATTGTTTTAAATGTTGGCAATCGACAAAACCATGAAAACCTTTTTCTGTCCAAATTGAACGTGAAATTAATCCTGAAACGGGGGCGCCCATGATCCCAAAGGGAATAAGCCAATCTTCATCACTGGCACTTAGCCATGCGCAACCACAAGGATCTGCAAGGACGACAAGACGTGGTTGTGGGGGATAGCCTTTGCGTCCGGTTAACGAGCGAATTAACTCACCTGTAATAGCGCCTTTTCCCGTCCAACCATCAACAAAAACAATTCCTTCTGTACCGTGATGTTGTTCAATCCATGAAAGCGCTTCGCTATCAATGCCTCTATCTCGAATAATGCTTATTCCATAGTGATAAGAGGTTTTTCCCATTTTGCGCAATGTTTGTTGCAACATTACGCCTAAAGGAACACCTGCACGTACAAGGCTTGTTAGAATAATCGGGGTATCACCAAAGCGTTCAATAAGGGATTTTGTCAACATAATCACTTCAGTTGCTAAGCGCGTCGCACCGGTTTCTAGCGCTTTTTCAAAGAGATCAAGATGCCATGTTGTGGGTTCTGGCTCTTGGCTTAGCATGTCAGAATAGTGACGTTTACCCGATTGTATTAGCTCTTCCTTTAACTCAACCGGCGTCATTTCAATATTGACGGGTTGAAGTAGAAAATCGACATCACCTGATACATAAGATCCTGAAAACGGTTTATGATCCATCATGTTTATTCTCCAAAAATTTTTGTGTTGATCGCCTCAGCAAATTGGCTTTGGCGAGGAAGCCCATACCAACTGCACAATTTCATAAAGCGATGATCACTCAGACTATCGCCTAAACCAATGACAGGAAAAACGCCACGTTCTGCCTTTAATTTATTAAGCAAATAGGTGACGGCTTTACCTTTTTCAATAGGTTCAGGTAACCAAGCAATATTGTTACTGTTGCGATGAATATAAAAACCTTCGGTTGAGAATGTTTTTTCTATCTCATCACCTATGGCGTATAGCTCTTCTAGTCGGGTGCTATCGTTATGCTTCATCACTAAATAAATAGGCAAATCACCATATTCATAGTTAATTCGAGCCCAACCATCAATATGTCGTTCCGCCATTAATTGCGTAATGGATTGTTGTAGTGCGAGCAAACGTTGTGTATATGGCGTTAAGCTTTGAGTGATATAGCTTTGCCACTGGGCATCTGCTGTGCCTTCAGGGGTTAATACCACAGCACCATGTGTGGTAATTACCCATGAATAAAAAGGGATCGTGACTCGGCTTATTTCTTCTGTACCCCGCGCGGTAACAGGAATTAAGTCAGCATGTTCTAGCATCCAATCTACTAGCATGGCTTGTTCTTGCGTCATAAAGCTACGAGGCTCTAAGCTTCTGTCTAATGCCCCTGTTTTATAGGGTTCTAGCGCTAATTCATCTATCATTTTGCGACGCGTTTGAAATAAGGTGTCGTCGAGATCAGTTAAAATAACGGGCTTAGTCATAACTAATTACCTCAACAATTGGTGCAACTTTATTAAGGGCTTCAATCAGTTGGTTATCAATACTGTCAATCGGGGTTTCACAACAAAGTAAAATACGATCAAATTGTTGGTGTGCCACGTTATAGACAAAATTAGGAATGCCTAAACCATAATTATCAGTAAAAGTAATCGCTGACTGAATAGCAAAATTGGTTGAAATCGGTGAACGTGTTGTCGAGCTATATTTTACAATAGCACCTTGTTTTTCAAGACGTTCGGCCAATAAGAATGGTTCCCAGACAAATTCTCCCGACCCTAATACAAGAATTTTTTCATCAACTGATACTTTGATAGTTAAACCAAGATCATTTGCAGGCGTTGTCATTCCTAATCGACCCCAGCTTTGTTTGCCTGTAATCGCAACTTGACCTGATGCCGTAATATTAACATTAGGCATAACAGGTAGGGGGGCATTAGGATCAGCATCCCATTGCCATTCACCTTGAACTAAAGAGAGAGTCTTAATCGGTAATGGGGAACGCTCAGAGATAGAATCACCACTCCAATCAGTTAAGGTTACCGCAATAACCTGCTCAATATGGGTTAATCCACCTTCTTCACGCAGTGCTGAAAGCAGGTTAATAAAGGTATTGCCCGTAGTGGCTTCATCATCAATTAATACAACGGTTTTTGCTTGTTGTACCCACTGGCGTTGCTCTGCTGTTTTAGGCAAATAGAGTAAGTGATCGGTCGCGTGGCTGTGATTTTCTTTAAATTCACACAGCAATTCACCCTGCTCAACAGGATGACGTGTTGATGTTAAATAAACAGCTTGTTGATAGCGATTTCTCACTTCATCAAAAACGCCAGCACCTAAACCTACAGCAGTTTCTGCCATACCAATAAATAGAACTGGGCCTTCAAGTGAGTCAGGAAATTGACAGGCAAGCCTTTGATAGGTTTTACGCATTTTTTTCGGTGAAACAGGGATATGACGCCCCAATACTTTGCTGACAAATAAAAATGCACGCTTAGGATTGCGTCTTTCTGCAATATCAAATAATTCATCAAGTAACTCAATAGGGCAATTTGGCGTCACGCTCAATGTGCCACAACTAAGCTGGCGACGATAAACTAAAGAGTCACTCATGCCATTTTTCATTATTAATTATTATCCGTACTTATTACGTTTGTTAACGTTGAATTGAAAACAATAGAATCGGTGATTGAGCGTATTTTTGTCGGTGTAAAATAGTTATTTTGAGCTTGAGCCTCTTCAATACTCATCAATCCCAATTGGCGTAAAGCAAAAATACCAGCAAGGTTAATGCCGCAGTGTTGGGTATAACCGATGCCACCGGAAGGGCGCATATTAATTTCAAGTAATAATGGATGGCCTTGATGATCATTTCGGGTTTGAACATTCACAAGACCATCTGCTTTCATCGCAGTGGCACACGCTTTGCCTAATTCATAGGCTTCACCTGAAATTTCTAAATGTTGTATTGCACCTTCTTTGCGTCGAGCAACAGCAGCAATAACATTGCCTTGCTCAACAACCATATCAACAGAGTATTCAGGGCCAGGTAAATAAGGCATGAGCACTAATGGCTCAAAGTGTTCAACCGCTTTTAATGCATCAACATATTGTTGTGGATTAACTTGGCGATTTTCTGGGTGGTTAAACAGCGCCATCGGCGAAACCTGATTATCAAAGCGCCAAAAGCCCATTCCATAAATGCCTTTTACTGGCTTAATGCATAAAGGGATCTCACCAAAAGGTAGATTTTTTATTTGTTTTTCTAATTTATCGATTGAGTCAATATAAATGGAAGGTACAACAGGAAGACCGCATTGTTCCATAGCTTGTGCAAAAGCGACTTTATTATCAGCTAATTGAAGCTGTCCGAGCTCAGTTGCACCTGTGGTTAATTTTACCCCTAATGACTCAATTTCTTTGTGGTGTAATTCAAACCATGCGCCATTGCGCCCAGTATGAATGGCTTTGACTTGATGTTGTTTTACAACATCAGCGATAAATTTTAAGCGTAATGCCTCTTCAATAGGTTCATAAAAAGCCCCATCAGCAAGCGATAAAATCTCATTTCGTGTATGGCGATGAGATGCGAGCACAAAAATTTCTTGGTGCTGCTGTTTTGCAAAGTCTTTAACACTTTGAATAATATCGCGTTGTGATGATAAACCTTCCATAAACCAAATCGTATTGTTCATTACGCTGTATACCGTGAAATAAAAGTGTAGGGTTCAAGTCCTATAATCATGAAGTTTTCGAAGAACTGTGTCAATCATAATATGATTTATTTGATTTTAGTTTAAATTAGACTAACCAATAACGTTATTATTATAATTATTTTGTGTTTTTATAATTTATTTTTATAAAAATATTAATTATATCAATTGGTTGACAAAACTTTAGATTCAAGTGGTAAAAATAGTCTTGCTCATGTACTTCATCATGATATGATGATTTTTATGATATGGATTTAGTCACAAATGGCATTGTTATTTCACTCTACCTCTGAAGGAATTTAATTATGGTTTCATTAAGCAAGAATCAAACAGTTTCTCTCAGTAAACAAGCACCTACACTGAGCCATTTAATGTTTGGTTTGGGCTGGGATCCAATTAAGAAAAAAGGATTATTAGGTGGTCTTTTTGGTGGTGGTGGTTCTATTGATTTAGATGCAAGTTGCGTTTTACTTGACGCAAATGGCAATCAAATCGATACCATTTGGTTTCGCAAATTAAAATCAAGTTGTCAGTCAGTGGTTCACTCTGGTGATAACTTAACTGGAGACGGTGACGGCGATGATGAAACTATTTTCGTTGATTTAGACCGTTTACCAACAAATGTTGAATACTTGGTCTTCACTGTAAATAGTTTCCGAGGACAAACATTTAATGAAGTTGAAAACGCATTCTGTCGAGTTGTTGATAAAACAACTAATAAAGAGTTAGTGCGTTATACCTTAACAGAGCAAGGCTCTCATACTGGTATTGTGATTGCGTCAATGCAACGTAATCATGGTCAATGGGATTTCACCGCGTTTGGTGCACCTTGCAAAGGCCGTGTTATCAACGACATGATGCCTGATATAGTGGCGACGGTGGTGCGATAAATGAATATGACTCCCGGTGGAAATGTCCCCGTTCCTAATCAAACATTAATCGTTCGTATTCAATCTGGCGCACCTGTTGATGTTTCCGCTTTTAGACTTTATGCCTCAGGTAAAGTGAATGGCGATGCCGATATGGTGTTTTATGGACAAACAGCGAGTGATGATCGCACTGTTATTTATGCAACAGCAGGAAATAGCACTTCTTTTACCGTAGATTTAACACGTTTACGTCCTGATGTTGAAAAAATTGCGTTTACAGCGACTTGTGAAGGTCAACAAACTATCGCAAATTTACAACGATTATCGATTCAAGTTGAGGCTAATAATGAGGTCGTTGCGAATGGCAATGTTGATATTAACGGTCGTCCTGAAGCAGCACTAATTTTAGGTGAATTGTATCGTCGTAATGGTAGTTGGAAGTTCCGTTTTATCGCTCAAGGATTTAACGGTGGCTTAAAACCATTAGCTGAACATTTTGGGGTTGATATTGCAGACTCTGAACCAGCACCAGCACCAGCACCAGCACCAGCACCAGCACCGAAACCAGCTCCAGCGCCAAGTTCGGTGAACTTAAGTAAGGTTTCTCTAACCAAAGAGAAACCTGCAATCAGCCTAACGAAGAAAGATGATTTTGGAAAAATTCGTATTAATCTTGATTGGCATCGTGAAAGTAAGAGTGGTGGATCAGGGTTATTGGGTGGATTGTTTGGCGGAAATAAAGGTATCGACTTAGACATTGGTGCTTTTGTTGAACTTCAGCAAGGCCATAAATCTGTTATTCAAGCATTAGGAAACGGATTTGGTGATTTCAATCGTATTCCTTATGTTGAATTACAAGGTGATGATCGTACGGGAGATGTTGCTGGTGGTGAATGGATCTTTGTGAATGGACGTGAATGGAAAAATATCAAGCAAGTGCTGATTTTCGCGTTTATTTATGAAGGTGTACCGAATTGGAGCAAAACGGATGGCGTGGTTACCATTCATGTACCTGATCAGCCACCTATCGAAACACGCTTAACTGACGGTAATAATGGTCGTGGCATGTGTGCTATAGCACGACTGGTTAATGAGAACGGCTCAATCAGAGTTGAACGTCTCAATGAGTTTTTTAAAGGCCACCGTGATATGGATAATGCCTACGGGTGGGGATTTCGCTGGACAGCGGGTTCTAAGTGATCAAGTTGATATAAGGAAAAGTAACATGAGTTTTTTTAACAAATTAAAAGAAGGTTTTAATACGGGACGTTCTGAGTTAGCAAAGCAAGTTGGTCGCTTTAAAAATAAAAAATTTATGCAAGGAACGGTAGCTGTCTGTGCGCGTATCGCTATCGCCAGCGACGGTGTGAGTTCTGAAGAAAAACAGAAGATGCTGGGTTTTTTAAAAGCATCGGATGAACTTAAAGTCTTTGATACCTCTGAGGTGATTGAATTCTTTAATAAGCTAATTACAAGTTTCGAGTTTGATACTGAAGTCGGTAAAGGCGAAACCATGAAGTATATTCTGGCAATGAAAGATCAGCCAGAAGCTGCGCAATTAGCTATTCGTGTTGGTATCGCTGTTGCGAAAAGTGATGGTGATTTTGACAATGATGAAAAAGAAGCGGTGCGAACTATTGCTGTTGCATTAGGCTTTCAACCCGCAGAATTTGATTTGTAATTAATTTATAGGGAACCGTTCAGGAATTATTATGGTATCCACACATATTGGTTTTCCGACAGAAACTGTCATTGTCTTTGTAGTACTTGCGATTGGCGCTATTTTTATCGACTTATTCATGCATCGTGCTGATAAGCCGATAACGTTAAAGAATGCCATATTTTGGTCTATATTCTGGGTTGCTATTGCTATGGCATTCGCAGGATTCCTTTATATTCATCATGGTGCAGAAGTTGCGAGTTTATTCGTAACAGGTTATGCATTAGAGAAAGTGCTTTCCATTGATAATTTGTTTGTCATGATGGCGATTTTCTCGTGGTTTGCAGTGCCTGACCGCTTCCGTCACCGCGTTCTTTATTGGGGTATCATTGGTGCTATCGTTTTCCGTGGGATCTTTGTTGCCATCGGTACAGGACTGTTAAGTTTAGGACCATATGTTGAGATAGTATTTGCCTTAATCGTTGCTTGGACGGCAGTTATGATGCTGAAAAGTGGTGATGATAGTGAAGAAATTGAAGACTATTCACAACATCTTGCTTATCGCTTAGTAAAACGATTTTTCCCTATATGGCCAAAAATCACTGGACACGCTTTTTTGTTAACACAAAAAGAAGTTGATGTTGAATTAGCGAAACCTGAAAACAAAGATGTCACTATCGGTCGTGGTACAAAAGCTGCTCTATATGCAACACCACTTATGTTGTGTGTGGCAGTCGTTGAGCTTTCTGATGTGATGTTTGCTTTCGATTCGGTTCCCGCTATTATCGCAGTAAGCCGTGAACCCCTAATTGTTTATAGTGCAATGATGTTCGCAATCTTAGGCTTACGTACGCTTTACTTCGTGTTAGAAGCGTTAAAACAGTATCTCGTTTACCTTGAAAAAGCGGTTATTGTGCTGTTGTTCTTTATTGCTGCAAAATTAGGTTTAAATGCAACAGATCATATCTGGCAACATGGATACAGCATTTCCGCGACAACTAGCCTATTTGTAGTGCTTGGTGTTCTTGCTCTGGGGATTATTGCAAGTTTTGTATTCCCAGAAAAAAAAGATGATCAAGGTAAGACAAACTAATACATATTCTTGAAAAATCAGAATATTAAAAACAAAACTAAAGAGGTTATAAAATGAGCGTTTCTCTTTCTAAAGGTGGTAATGTCTCTCTGAGCAAAGCAGCCCCAACGATGAAAAACGTCCTTGTCGGACTAGGTTGGGATGCCCGTTCTACAGATGGTCAAGATTTTGACTTAGATGCATCTGTATTTCTGTTAGCTGCAAATGGAAAAGTGCGTAGCGATGCCGATTTCATTTTTTATAACAATTTAAGATCTGCTGATGGCTCAGTTGTTCATACCGGCGATAACCGTACGGGTGAAGGTGATGGTGATGATGAAGCACTGAAAATCAAATTAGACATGATCCCGAATGATGTCGATAAGGTTATTTTCGTTGTCACTATCCATGATGCACAAGCACGCCGTCAAAGCTTTGGCCAAGTATCAGGTGCATTTATTCGTTTAGTTAATGATGATAACCAAATTGAAGTTGCTCGTTATGACTTAACTGAAGATGCATCAACTGAAACGGCAATGTTATTTGGCGAGTTATATCGTCATAACGCAGAGTGGAAATTCCGCGCTGTAGGTCAAGGTTATGCGGGTGGTTTAGGATCAGTTTGTGCTCAGTACGGCATTAATGCCTCTTGATAGTCGATTAGTAAGATACTAACCGCTGGCAGTCATAATATGTGATTGCCAGATTATTCAATAAAGTAGGAGCTTTGATATGGCAGTTTCCCTCGTTAAAGGTGGTAATGTTTCTCTGACTAAAGAAGCACCAACAATGTCGGTTGCTATGGTTGGTCTAGGATGGGATGCCCGCGTGACTGATGGCGCAGAGTTCGATTTAGATGCGTCAGTATTCATGGTAGGTGAAGATGGAAAAGTACTTTCAGACGCAAGTTTTATCTTCTTTAATAACAAAGTGAGTCAGTGCGGAAGCGTTGAACACCAAGGAGATAACCGTACTGGGGAAGGCGACGGTGATGATGAGCAAGTCAAAATCACTTTATCAAAAGTCCCTGCTGAAGTGAAAAAACTGGTATTTGCAGTCACTATTTATGATGCTGAAAATCGTAAACAAAACTTTGGTATGGTAAGTAACAGTTTTATGCGCGTTTATAACAACGACAATAATACTGAAATTGCACGTTTTGATCTTTCTGAAGATGCGTCTACAGAAACCGCAATGATCTTTGGTGAGTTATATCGCCATGGCGCAGAGTGGAAATTCAAAGCCGTTGGCCAAGGTTTTGCGGGTGGTTTAGGTGCGTTAGCATCACAACACGGCGTAAATATCTAAGACTTTATTTAGCCCTCGTATTAGCGGGGGCTATTTTTTCTGTGTTGATAGGAAAACAGTTAGCAACTAAGACTCTTTTTTTACGGTCACTTTAATGGGCGAGTTTTTAGCTTTACGACGACCAGTATGAAAGTGACGCCAATGAGGTGTTTGAGAGGCTAGTAGCAATTCATGATCACCACGAGAATCTCCCCATGCTTTCATATGATATTGCGTTAGATCTCCGTAGACATCTTCTAAACGTTTAATTTTCTCACCACAGCGACAGTTATTCCCAATAATTTTACCTGTCAATTTTCCATCAACTACTTCAAGTGTCGTGCCTATCAGTTTAATCCCCAATCTATCTGCAAAAGGCTGTAGAACCATTGCTGGTGACGCAGAACAAATAGTAACTTGGGCATTACTTTTCACTTCTTCTGCTACTGCTAATAAGCCAGTAGGGCGCATTAATTTAGCCCAATAAAGCTGACAAAATGCTTCTGCTTTTTCTTTTAACCATTGTTCGTCAATGTTTGTTAAAAAAGTTTTGATAAGCACTTCTTTTAATTCATCACGGGTTAGTTTGCGTCTAAAACAACGTAATGTTGGTAATACCATCTTAATTAAACGGCGTGAAAATTTACGTTTACCGAAAGCAAACTTTAAAAAAGGAATAAAACTATCGTGGTAAGTTAACGTGCCATCAAAATCAAACACTGATAACGTTTTTACGGTGTTTTTTGAGTTTTCAAACTGGGGTTGCATAAAAAAGTAAGCTCCGTAAATCATCAGAGTTTTAAAGTCATTGCACATATTATATCATTGTTCTCAGAATGAGATAGTGTGTCTGTTACTTATTGAAAATAAAGCGATTTTTACACTTTAAATGTAAATAAATAAAGATTATTTATGTGATGAATAAAAAATAATATTTATCATAAAATAGAAATACTTATTTTTTAATAAAAAATAGATTTTTTATTATTAATAATATTAGTTGAATTATTTTATAAAATAAGAAAAAATTGAAAGTTATTTAAAATATAGATGTTGTTTATTGATAGATTAATATTTTAAAAATAAAAATCATTAACTTATAAATACCTATTGTTTTTAAATAAAAGAACAACTCTGTCGATAAGGAAATAAATCTTATCGATATATGTGTATAGGTATTTTTATTATGAGCATTAAACGATCTGCTAAGATAGGTTCGTCTGTATTATTATTGGTTTTTATTTTATCTTCGGCATTATCTTCATTTTTTATTTATAAAATGAAAAATAATTTCACCCAAGTGGAAACGTTGTTAACACGTTACACAGATGTATTAATGGCACGCTATGAATTAGCAACAATGCGTTCTAATGTGAATTTCTTAATGCAGGATACTGCATTAACAAACGCAAAAGATGCTGAGATTATTGAAAAAAACAAAAAATTAGCTGACAGCGCTAAACGTGCCATGGAAATGTGGACAAAAGAGAAAAAAGTCACTGTTGAAGCACAAAAAAGTGCCGATGCCATTGCAAAATTATTTTATAATTTAGTTGATAGATTAATTATCGCATCAAATACTTCAGGTTCAATAAATGTAAATGATGAAGAATTTGCTAATGATTTTGATAGATTAAATATTTTATTTGATAATTACATCACCATAAAAGCGAAGAATAGTGCTTCTCTTATAAATAACCAAGAAACCATGGTTAATTTTTCTATTTATTCAACCATTATTTCATTGTTAATTTTAGTGATTGTTTTATATTTTGTTATTCTTTGGGTAAATAAAACATTTATTTCTAATCTTCATACATTATCTGATATTTTAAATAAAGTTGGTCAAGGTGAGTTAGTTTTCACTTTACCTAAAATGAGAAAAGATGAATTTGGTGAACTATTCTCACATGTTGGCCATATGCAAAAAGCCTTAACTTCTACCATTCTTACTGTAAAGAGAGAGACTTTAGAGATAAAACGAGGTGCTTCTGAAATTGCATCGGGTAATCAGGAGCTTTCTTCTCGTACTGAAGAGCAAGCCAGCGCCTTGCAACAAACTGCGGCTAGCATGGAAGAGATTAAAACGGCTGTCGCCAATAACACCGAAAATACCCAAGAAGCCAATGTTATTATTAATCAATCCAATGATATCGTCATCGATGGTGCTAATGTGATGAAAGATGCGATGTTATCAATGAAGAAAATAGAACAAGGTGCATTAAAGGTTGGTGAAATTAATGAAGTTATTAATAGCCTTGCGAGCCAAACAAATATTTTAGCGTTAAATGCAGCAGTAGAGGCTGCAAGAGCAGGAGAACAAGGACGTGGTTTTACTGTTGTTGCTGCAGAGGTGCGAAATTTAGCCTCTAAAAGTGCAGATGCAGCCAAGGAAATAAGTCAGATATTAAAAGCATCTATAGAAGATGTGGCTGAAGGAACTGCTCTGGTTAATAAAACAGGGGAACACATGCAAGAGATTGTCACTTCAATTGCAAAAGTAAACAATATTATGCAAGGGATAAGTCTTGCTTCAGAAGAGCAACGTGTTGGTATTGAACAAATTGCGGTGGCAATTAATCAGATGGATACTGTTGTACAGCAAAATGCTTCTTTAGTGGATCAAGGCGCATCTTCAACGATGATGTTAGACGAAAAAGCGCAGATGTTGATGGATAATGTGGCCGTTTTTCAAATAGAAGAACAAGCATTATAACGATAAAAAAACTCACTCTGAATTAACGTATCAGAGTGAGTTTTTATTCTATTCTGGTAAACAGAATAAAGGATTAATAATATTCAATCATAAAGGTTGCAGCCCCATCCGCTCTACCTGCGGATATTCTGTCATCGACGCGAATATAGCGTGCACGTAATGGAATTGTAACATTCCCCGCTCTTTCAGAAGGCGGTTGTGAAAATGTTTTTAGCGTATTAAAGCTAACAAAATCCTCTCCTGTACTACCAAATGAAAGTTGTATTCCCACACCAGTTGCCGCGGCAGGAGTATTATTAATCGCAAAAGTACCAGGATATGTGGAAATAGTTGGATTTGCAGGTTTTATTCTTACTTTTATCTCATTAGGGCTTCTATCAGGAAAAGTTTGGTTCTTTTCAGTTGAAAGAATATTCCCTCTATACCCAGAATAATAGCCTCTAAATGCAGGACAGTTGGTTAAGATGATATCTGAATTTATCCAATTCGTGGTACTGCCTTTAGCTGGCAATTCAGATAATTTATGTTTACCTAACTCAACTGTGTAATCACTTGTTTTGCAACTAGATGATGTTACATTGATAGATGCTGTAATATAAGTATCAAAGAACGTATAAGGAAATTGAGGCGCTTTTACGCGGTCAAGTCGTTCATTCGGAAAGCTAATAATTGTTTGGTTTCTCGCTGTAAAATTGACATTTCCTGGTGTTATTGGCCCAATTTTTATTAATGAAAAAGATAAGTAAGGTTTACCCCAGTATTGCACATCTAAACCGCCATATACATCTTTAGCTAAGTGACGAACTACATCTCCAGATATATCGAGAGTTTGACCTGCAATTATAGGTCTGTTGAAATTTTGTGCGATAAAGAAACGAACACCAATGCCAGGTACATTTGTTTTATAGACAGCGTCAGGAATACCTGCCCCAGTGACAATAGAACCTGAAATGGAGAGCATCTTTGATGCTTCTCTCATGACAAAATCATATTCATCGCCCCTAGAATAATCCGCATGACATTGATAGTTATAGTTATATGCTGATGCATCGACATAACTTTGGTATAGAACCTTTCCTATTGGTGCATCAGGCCCTAAAAAAACAGCCCCTCCAACATTAACATGTAGCTGTTTAGTTGGTGCAATTGTTTTACATTCTACATCTTTTTTTGCCATTACTTCAGTCACGGGTAAAAGTAGAAGCATTAAGGCTAATGAGTTTTTAATAATCGGCTTCATACTTTATTCTCCACATACGCTGGTAAGTTGGACAAAACTATTTTGATTATCTTTATCTTGTGCTGGTGCACTATAGTTAATCGTACATTGCTGTATTTCACCGGGTCCCCACTTAATCGTTAAACGACCTGATGGATTTTTAACGCGGGCGTAGAGAAGTCCTCCTTGACCAATGCTACCCACTTCACTGTTCTGTTCATCGTAAGCGACACTACCAAATGGAATAGGTCCATTATTTCTTTGGATAGTAATCAACAATGGCATACCCTTATCAGTTTCAAAGACAACTTTGGTAATTGCACCTTCAAACGGAGCGACAAAGGCTTGAGTATTTTGTAATTCAACGCTAGTGGTCATATTTTTAGGGTTAATGGTGATATCGTTTAATTGATACGGAGTTAAGTAAGGCACTAAAGCATAACCAAAGCTGTTAACTTCGATGCCTGGATAGCCACTCACCGCTGCCCCTTCTGCACCATCGGCATCAACAATGGTGAAAGTATTACCTTGATAAGGCGATGTAGCTAAACCACCTGACCAACCGACTAACGAACCACTCGCGCCAACTGATGCATTTTGATAGTGCTCACCAATACCGTAGGTTGCACTTAAGCTGCTAAAGTTTGTTCTTGCATTACCACTCATCGTCATACTTGAGCCAACGCCGTGGTTTGTATTCATTGCGGTTACACCATAAGAGTAACGGTTATCCGCACCCGCAGAGCCAGAAATACCGAGTCTTTCACCCACATAACCTCGACCATCACGAGTCACAGCTGCGGTTAAGGTTGGCATGTGATCAATACTGAGGTCATATAATGGTAAGGTAAAGTTCATCTCAAAAGTGGTTTCTTTTTTACCTTCGGCATTACGGACTTGGCCTACGTTAAGACCGTAAGACAATCTACGCCAGTTGTTGTTATAACCCAATTGGTACTGTAAGTCGGTGGTATCATTATTCCAGTAGTTTTGGGTATAACCTGTCACATAAAAGTTACCCCAACCTTCAGCTAAACCCTGATCGATGGTAACGTTAAAACGACTCTTTGGACGCCAGATATTACTAATACTTCTGCCATGTTTTTCTTCATTTATTGCCTGTACTGCAGAGGTATAGTCGTAGAAGTTTTCGGAGTTAAATTTATATGCCGCAATAGTCAAGTTACTGTTGGTATCTTGAATATATTTACTGTAACTCACCTGATAACTCTGTCCGCTATTAACAGCAGAAGCGGTCGTATTTAAATGCACTCGGGCTTGTGTGACGTCGGCAGAAAAGGCACCTAAAGGTGTACTTAATGCCAAACCAACTTGAACAGCGTAGTAATCTGCACCTGTACCCTGAACACCTGCATAGCCTGTAATAATATTGGTTAAACCACGGCGGTAGGTGGCTTGATATAGAGTAGGATCATAATCTACAGATTTGGAATTTAAATGACCTGCTGCAACAGTGTAGTTATGCTGCCCAGGGCGTAATAATTGCACTAGTGAAGCATAATAAACTTTGAAGTTTTGTTGTGAACCATCGGCTTCTTGAATGGTGACATCCAAGTTACCACCATAACCAGAAGGATAGAGGTCATCAATTTCGAATGGGCCTGGTGAAACCACTGTTTCGTGAATAACACGTCCATCTTGGCGAATAATGACTCGCGCATTGGTTTTTGCAATACCACGGATGGTTGGTGCAAACCCACGTTGAGAATCCGGTAACATTTTCTCGTCACTAAAGAGTTGGATACCTCTTAGTGGCTGAGAGTCAAATAGCTGGCCTGTTGTTAGCACATCACCAATTTGTACTACGCCTCTGATTGTGGTGATAATACGCTCTAAATAGTTATAGGTTGATGTGTAATCATGGCCATTGTTTTCGTCCCATGAGTAGTTACCAGTATGATGAAAACTCCATGTTCCCAAATTCACATGGCTATCAATACCTGCAAACGCGGAATCATAATTTTTGCCGTTATTTCTAGATGTAAAATAGTTAGCATTATAATTCACTAATAGGGCATTGATCCCTCTATCCCATAGTGAAGGGCTTACATAACCTCTCGGTTTATAGCCAACAAGTGCTTGCGGCACTTCAACATTAAGGCGTTGTATTGAAGGATCATAGGTAACGGCTGTTGAAGGAACGAGATTGACTAATTCAATACATTCATGAAGCTCCATTGCACTTTTCAGCAATGGAGACTGTTTATCATTTTTGATATTGATAAGGCTCATCGTGTCTTTAGTGAGACAGGGTTCCACTTTTTGGTTAGCCATTTCTCTAAAAGTGATTTTTTGTTTAGCAATAAAATGATTATTAACGTAAACATCAACATCCCACGTACCAGGTAATATTGAGTTTTCCTTGTCAAAACGGCTGATATCAATATCACTTTGTGACGTATTCATAAAAATAGGGTTAAATGTGGTTGCGGTATTATTATTACCATTTGTGGTAGGCAAATTATTGCCATTAGCACTTGCTGGTAAACTTTGTGTCGCAACATGCGCGGGTAATGTATTTACACCCGATAATGCATGATTACCATTCGGCAGCCATTTATTCTTCTCTGTTACTGTTATATTTTCTGCATAGGTATAGGGTGCGATTAGAAAAAAAGTCGCACCAGCAGATATTATAATAGTTTTTAAAATATAACTGCTCATTTAAATATTCCCGTATATTTTATGAAATCACTGGAGAATTAAAGTTTTGATTCAACTATTTTCATTGCGCCCCAATCGTTTACATATCGATAAACGACTTTATTTCCTATATTTGTTGATATGCCATTGGGTATAGCAAAATCATGGCTACCTAATGGTGGAACTAATTCACCATCAATAGGTTGTTTATCATTTCCATTAAGAGAAATAGAAACTAAAGAAACATAATAGGGGGCATTATTGATGACTTTTAACGTGTTACCTGAAACTGAAAACTTTAAGCCTTCTGCTGCTTCAATGGCTCCCATTTTATCTTTTAGTGCTATTGGGCGATAAAATAGTTTTATTCTAGAGCGGTAAGCAATTTGTAATTTATTTTCTTCACCTGTTGCATTAGGTGGTATTTCTAATACGTTTAGCCAATAAATAGTTTCTTTATCTTTTGGTAAAGCAACGCCACCGGTATAACCAATTCTTAATGTCTGGGATTTAGTTGGTTCAATACGAAAAACGGGGGGCGTTAATACAAAAGGAACTTGAATAGTTTCTGGAGCTGCATCGACATCTCCGGTATCAAGCCAATTTTGAATTAATACAGGTACAGTTCCTTCATTAGAAACTTTAAGCGTTACTTCTTTTTCATTTTCATTATAAATAACACGAGTGCCACTAATAACAACGGCAGCATTCACCCATGTTGGAATAATAATTAATAAACTCAAAAAAAAGCTTTTAATTAATTTAGTGGTTTTCATATTTATCTTTATTCCATTAATAAAAAGCAAACAGGAAGGAGAAGCCTCCCCCCTGTTTATTTCGATTATTTATACTGCAGAGTATAAACAACGCTACTTGTTACTTTACCAGCCTCGGTTTTACCGATAGCGTAGTATTCAACAGCGTATGGTAGAGTGGCTTTTTCATCAGTAATTTGAACGTAAGCAGTTGCATTTACTTGAGAAGTATTACCAATTTTGATTGGTGCGAATGCATTGCTACCATCTAACAGTTGTAATTGAACCAGTTTTGCACCAGTTGCAGCGACATCCATATTGTTCAGACGACCAGCGGCTTGGTCAACAGTTGCACCAGTTTCAAAGAATGCAGATACTGTTTTATGGCCAGCGGTACCGACTTTACAATCAGACAGGTTCATATTGAAACCAGTACGACCAGTTACTTGGCCAGCAGCTGTTAAAGTTGCAGTACTGACTGTAGGCAGAGTAATAGTTGCATCTGGGCCTTGGCCTTCGATATCAACTTTACAAGTTGTATCCGTTAATTCACCATTAAAAGTAATCGTACCAGTATTATCAGCAGCAAAAGCATTACCAGCCATTAGACCAAATGCCATTGCTAAAGATGCACCAATGATAGATTTTTTCATTCTAAATTCCTTCGTTTTATATTAGATAACTACGTTTTAATAAATCGCTAAATATAAATAATATTTAGTAATTTATTATTTGACTCGCTATTAGTGTAAAAACAAATAAAAGCTATCCATGGCGAATAAAAACACTTAATAAGCGTTTTCTATTTTCCTAATAATTATCTATTAATACGAAATAATAGTTTCGTCGGTTGTTAACACCCCTAACTTCATAAAGCTAATAGCTCATGAAAATAAAACATAATTAAATATTTTATTTTCATGATTAATTGCTTATAGTGATGCTATAGTGATTTTTTTTAATACTTATTTTTAATTTAGTTGGCTAGCGGTTGTGCCACTAAATTCATAGTCTCTTTTTTTTGATTGTGTATTTGGCACCTTTTCGTTGTAGGTACTTATTACTTCACGATTTAAATCATCCCATGTTTTATCAAAAATAATGAGTAACTTATTTATTAAACTAAGTGACATGCTATTTTTGCCATTTTCATAACGAGATATTTGTTGTTGGCTAACAGAGATTATTTTTGCCAGTTCACGACCTGATAATTTCTTCTCTTTTCTCGCCTTTTTAAAAAAAAAGCCTACTTTAGTGTCTAGATCGTTCATAAATTAATTCCAATAACATGAGGTCTAATATTTAGAAGTTATCACATATTAAAATTAGCCATTTCGGTTTGAGTAACTATATTACACATAAATAAGTGCGTAAAAATGGTTTACCCTATGCGATATCACTATGTAATAGGTAATACCTATCAAGAGAGTAATTATTGTAAGGTTATACTTAAGTTTTAGTAAGTGATAGGCATATCAATATGTTAAGAAATTTAATGCAAACGTAAACTAATTCTGATACTCGTTTTATGAGTTTTTATTAGGTGAAAAATCTGGTTTGATAAGTTATATATTAATTTATATTTCACTTTTAGTCTTTATAGGATGGATTGTATGAAAAGGTTAGGTAATGTAAGGAAGTATGTTTTACGCGTAAAGTGAGTATTTTTGAGAAAAGTAGAATGTAAGAATTCTCTGAATAAAATCAAAAATTGGGGTATATGATGAAAATGAATTATGTGTATTTATAAATAATCCATGAAATCCTTCTTTTTGGTGAATAAGACAGAAAATTAAAATTGATCTAACTCAATAATTATTGAGAGGAATATTCATATAAAGAGGAGTTTATTGTTTGATGCTAAGAAAATAACTTTTTGAATGCATTAATTGCAATGATGTTTTAGGCACTTTCTCTAAGGTTAGATTTATTCTTCTATATGAAGGTTAAAATAGCTTGTAGGTTCTATTTCTCCTTTCTTTCTAAAAGAAGCGATAATTTTTTTATTAATAATATTCTAAGTGTTTATACCTTATCTGTGATTTTTTTAGAAGCTATTTATCTCTAATTTATGGATTGAGTTGTAAAAATACTTAAGATATTTTAATCGTTAAATGATGTTTATCATTTAATTGAGTGTGAAAAATGTTTGCTGTGTTTTATTTAAATGAAAACGGCGTTCAAAAAACGACCAACTAATAACACTAAAATACTATTTCATATTGGTATATCATCCAGATTAAGATGTAAAAATAAGAGGAAAAAACTAGTTACTATCATTGATTGAGAACCTTATTAAGCATTTGTATTGATAATTCTGATTAATAAGTAAATAAAATCTATTTCGTGCCGATAAATGAGTACATTTGTATTATTTAATTACCGGGGTGGATTATTTCATGAGTATTGAAAGATCAGCTAAAGTAGGTTCTATCATACTATTAGCCATTTTCTTATTATCATCTGTATTGTCGTCATTTTTTATTTATCGCATGCAAGAAAACTTTGCATCATTAGATTCTTTGAATACAAGATTAAATAACGTTCAGGAAGCAAGGTACGAATTAGCCACTATTCGTTCTCATGTTAATTATCTGATGTTGTTAAAAACCATGACAGATGAAAACAAACAAGAAACGATTAAATCCATTGTTGCTGAAGCAAAAGAGTTAGCAACAAAATCAAAAGCGACTATTGCACATTGGGTTGAAGTAAAGAAGATCAGCCCTGATGCACAACGCAATTCAGAGCAACTTTCTGTACTATTCTATTATCTTCTCGATGAACTTATTGCGCCTATAGATACACTAGATTATACAGAATCAAACCTTTCCAGTGATTTTAATCGCTTATCAGATCTCTTTGATGAATATCTCATAATAACTAAAGGTGTGAATGACGATATTAAATCGGAACAAGCTTGGATGGTGCAGTTATCAATTTACACAACCCTCATTGCTTTGGGGATCATTCTTGTTCTTCTTTATATTGTTATCCGTTGGGTAAATAAAACGTTTATCTTTAATTTGAATACTCTATCAGACATTTTGCAGAAAGTGGGAGAAGGGGATTTAAGTTTTACTTTACCTAAAAAACGAAATGATGAATTTGGAACTTTGTTTTCTAATGTTGGTGATATGCAAGTTGAGTTAACATCGACTATTCAACTTGTTAAAGAAGAAGCGTTAGAGATCAAAAAGGGCTCGGCAGAGATTGCTTCTGGTAATCAAGATCTTTCTTCTCGTACTGAGGAGCAAGCAAGCGCCCTACAACAAACAGCTGCGAGTATGGAAGAGATAAAAATTGCCGTTGTTAATAATACTGATAATGCGATTTTAGCAAACTCTATTACAGCAGAAACTCGTGATTTAGCAATTGATGGTTCTAATATTATGAATGATGCAATTAGTTCGATGAAAAAGATCGAAGTAGGCACATTAAAAGTTGCTGAAATCAATGATGTAGTTAATAACATTGCAAGCCAAACTAATATTCTAGCATTAAACGCAGCGGTTGAAGCAGCGCGTGCCGGTGAACAAGGCCGTGGATTTACTGTTGTTGCAACTGAAGTGAGAAATTTAGCCGCAAGAAGTGCGGATGCTGCGCGTGAAATTAACCAAATTATCAGAGAATCCGTTGCCGATGTGGCTCATGGCCGTGAGTTAGTGAATAAAACGGGTGAGCATATGCAGGACATTGTTTCTTCTATTACTAAAGTCAGCGATATCATGCAAGGTATTAGTATTGCATCAGAAGAGCAAAAAGTGGGCATCGAACAGATAGCTGTAGCCATTAACCAAATGGATTCAGTTGTTCAGCAAAATGCGGCTTTAGTTGAACAAGGTGCGACTTCTACGATGATTTTAGATGAGAAAGCACAAAATTTAACAGATAAAGTGTCAGTCTTTAAAATTAAAGAACAATATTAATCCGTTAAGTTAGTCAGTTAATATTGTATTTAAAACAAGCTCACTCTGAGAGTAAAATGAGAGTGAGCTTTTTTATTTAGTTAGGATTCCCCATTTTATCTTCTATCTTTACTTATAGATAAAAAGCTGGAAGGTAAATAAAACTGCGCGTACTGTTTATCTTATAGTATAAGAACGGCTATTTTTTCTATTCACCTGCTTATCATGAGGTCATCGCATATCGACATAAAACAATTATTTTATTTAATCGCATTAGATAAAACTCAACATTTTGGCCAAGCTGCTGAAATGTGCCATGTCACACAACCTACTTTATCCATGCGATTACGTAATTTAGAAAAAGAGCTAGATGTTGTGCTTATTAAGCGGAGTTCTCGTTTTGAAGGATTTACAGAAGAAGGCGAGAAAATCCTAAAGTGGGCGAAAACAATGGAGTCTGCTTATAATGGATTACAGGCAGAAGCGGCTAATTTTCGACAACAGTTATTAGGACAATTACGTATAGGCATTGTGCCATTAACTAATTTAAACCCAATGAAAATGTTGCAGAAAATCTCATCCGTTTTTCCTGAAATTCGCTTTCAGGTTATGTCGAGTGATAGTGAAAAGATAGTCGATTGTCTTAATAATAATAGCCTTGATATTGGTATTTGCTATTTAGAAAAAGCGAATACTCAGCAACATGAAATTTATGCTTTAAAGCAAACAGAATTGGGGCTTTTATTTCATCGTAATCATTTTATGCCTTCGGCAAAAACGATTTCATGGAATGAAGCAGTTAAATTGCCATTGGCACTGCTTAATAAAGAAAATCATTTTAGACAATCCGTTGATCTGGCATTTCAGCGCTATAATTTGCATCCGAAAGTATTAGTTGAAAGTAGTTCTACACTTCATCTTATGCAATCAGTCGATGCAGGATTTTGTGCCTCAATTGTTCCTCTTTCAAAAGGAATTGAAAAATTGAACCCAAATCTTGATGTTGTTCCTATTGCTGATGCCACAATAAATTCTCCTCTTGGTATTATTATTCGGCGCGAAGAGCCTCGTTCGATACTGATTGAGAAATGCTTTACTGAAATGTGTACATATTTAGTTGATATGAGTTTGTAGATAAAAAGAGAAGCTGAGCCTAAATATAGACTCAGCTTTTTATTTTTTAGTTGAATGAAACCTTAGGCAACTTGTGTTTTTTGGGCGTGAATTCTAACAGGTGTCGCTTTATATGAAGGTGTTCCACTTTCTTTATCAATATAGTCCAGTGGAATAAGGACATTAGCTTCTGGGTAATAAGCAGCAACAGTACCCGGCGCAATACTAAATGAAACAACAGTAATATCATTAAGCTGTAGCTTTCTATTTTGACTTACTGTTTCAATAGTCACTTTGTCGCCTTGTTTTAAACCTCTTGCGATTAAATCAACCTCGCTCATAAAGAGCACATCACGCCTACCGAAAATACCACGATAGCGGTCGTCTAATGCATAAATGGTTGTATTGTATTGGTCATGACTACGTATTGTGACGAGACGTAAAATATCATCTCCAGCGACTGGTTCATTTTCGTTAACACCCTCAAAAACAGAAAACATCGCTTTACCCGTTGGTGTATCCCAAATTCTTTCAACCGCAGGCAGTGGCATACGAAATCCGCCTGGTACACGAATACGTTGATTATAGTTTTCGAAACCCGGAATGGTTTTTTCAATCATGTCACGAATGAGATCATAACTTTCCGTAAATCTCATCCAAGGTGTTTTGCTTTCAGATAACGTTGTTGCAGCCATTTCGGCAACAATAGATGGCTCTGATTTTAATAATGGAGACGCTGGCGTTAATTTACCTGAAGAGGCATGTACCATCGACATAGAGTCTTCAACGGTGATTGATTGGCGGCCTAATGCTTGTATATCTGATTCAGTACGGCCTAAGCAAGGCAAAATAAACGTATTTTTAGCAGTTAATAAATGAGAGCGATTTAATTTAGTTCCAATATGAACACTGAGATCCAGTTTTCGCATTGCTGAAAAAGACAGTTCGGGATCAGGCAGTGCCACAGCAAAATTACCCCCTAAGCAAATTAATGCTTTTGCTTTACCTTCAACCATAGCTTGCATGGCATTAACAGCATCATGACCATGTTTATAAGGTGGTTTGAAACCGAAGATTTGTTCTATTTTTTGCAGAAATTCTGTAGAGGGTTTTTCAGTAATACCGACGGTTCGATTGCCTTGAACATTAGAATGCCCTCGTAATGGACATATTCCAGCCCCCAGTTTTCCAATATTACCTTTCATTAATAATAAATCGGCAATTAAGCGAACGTTAGCGGTTCCTTTATTATGCTGGGTAATACCCATACCATAAGTAATAATGGTGGCAGGGGAATTCGCGTAAAGTGATGCGATACTTTCAAGAGAATCTTGTGAAAGCCCACTTTCATTTTCAATATCTTGCCAAGTTGTTTGGTTTAAATCGTCAATAACGGCTTCAAATCCTTGAGTATGTTCTGCGATAAAATCATGATCAAGAATATCGCCACGCTCTAAATCCCAAGCTAATAGCGTTTTCATAATGCCTTTTAAAGCCGCAGCATCACCCCCCGCCTTAACCTGATAGTAAGATGATGCAATATTGGTTGAGCTATAAGTTGCCATCTCAATTATGCTTTGAGGATCGGTAAAGCGTTCTAATGCACGTTCTTTTAATGGGTTTAAGACGACAATGGGGACACCTCGACGAGCCACTTCATGTAATGTTCCCATCATTCTAGGGTGATTGGTTCCGGGATTATGACCGATAGCAATAATTAACTGTGTACTATCAAAATCATCTAAAGAAACAGTCCCTTTACCAATACCAATTGATTGTGGTAACCCTACGCTGGTGGGTTCATGGCACATATTTGAACAATCTGGAAAATTATTTGTGCCATATTCTCTAGCAAAAAGCTGGAATAAATAAGCAGCTTCATTTGAAGCTCTTCCCGAAGTGTAAAATTCCACACTATCTGGTGAAGGAATATCTCTTAATAATTTACCTATACGATCAAAAGCCTGTTCCCATGATACAGGAACTAGAGTGTCAGTTATTGGATCATAAGAAAGAGGGTGAGTTAAACGGCCATAACCTTCAAGTTCAAAATCTGATTTTTTTAGTAATTCAGTCACTGTGTTTTGTGCTAAAAATTCTGGTGTGACTCTTTTTTTCGTCGCTTCCCAAGTTACGGCTTTGGCACCATTCTCACAAAATTGAAAAGTAGAGTGATGCTCTTTATCTGGCCATGCACAACCTGGGCAATCAAATCCATCCGGTTGATTGGTATTAAGTAGTGTTTTAGGTGCAATTAAAGCATCCATTTGAGTACGTACTGCAATAGCTGTTGCTTTTAATGCTCCCCATCCTCCGGCTGGGCCGTTATAGGGTTTTACTCCAGGAATAAGCGATTTATTTTTACTCATATAGATATTCCTAAAAAACAAATAATAATATTTATTTATGAAAATAAATGGGCAGGTGAATATGAAAATCAATATGCTTATATAATTAAATATATAATGCTATTTGAGCGCAATAATATATTTATACTTGTTAAAATTAAAATCTAGTAAATGGAGGATAATAAGATAATATAAACATACAAAATTTTTGTTATTTAAAAAGTTAAAACAATGTGACTTAGTTGTCAACGCTCTAAATACTCTCTATAGCCCTTTGTACGGATATATTGAGTGGCGATAGAGCATATCTATCACTCAATAAAATCAATTTATTTGACTATCTGTTACGTGATGGTTAACAATATTAACACGATAAAGAATGAAAATATTTTACTTCATTTACTTTTATTACTATTTAAAAAAATTAACCTAATAGGTATTTTTATCGATATGTATAAATATATATCGTTTTATCTGTGTTGTTTTTTTTATTTATTTACAATAGGGGAGATAATCTTAATAATATATTTAAATATGAATCAAATACTTTGTTGTTAATATTAAAGCAATAAAGGTAATGAGGTTAATAATAAGAAGATAATAATAATTTATTTGAGAAAAACATAAATAGGAAAATAGAAATGAATAAATTTATGATAAATAGATTTATACGAAGAGGGGCATTATGTTTGGGTTAGACGCTTTTCATTTAGCAAGAATACAATTTGCTTTCACGGTCTCTTTTCATATTATTTTTCCTGCCATTACGATAGGACTTGCGAGTTTTTTAGCGTTATTAGAAGGCTTATGGTTAAAAACTAAGGAGCCAAGTTATTTTACGTTATACCAATTTTGGATAAAAATTTTCGCAGTGAATTTCGGAATGGGAGTGGTCTCTGGGTTAGTCATGGCATACCAATTTGGTACAAACTGGAGTGGTTTCTCGCAATTTGCAGGTAGTATTACAGGCCCAATGTTGACCTATGAAGTGCTCACTGCATTTTTTTTAGAAGCTGGGTTTCTTGGTATTATGCTATTCGGATGGAATAAAGTTGGGCGGAAGCTTCATTTTTTTGTTACTTGTATGGTGGCATTAGGAACTCTTATTTCAACGTTTTGGATCTTATCTTCAAACAGCTGGATGCAAACACCACAAGGTTATGAAATAGAAAATGGTATTGTTGTGCCTGTTGATTGGTTACAAATCATTTTTAATCCCTCATTTCCTTATCGCCTATTACATATGTCAATCGGGGCATTTTTAGCCAGTGCTTTATTTATTGCTGCATGTGCGTCATGGCTTTTATTAAAAGGGAAAGATACAGCTGCAGTACGCAAAATGTTATCTATGGCATTATGGTTAGTGTTGATTATTGCACCAATACAGGCTTTTGTAGGTGATGCACATGGCTTAAATACACTAGAACACCAACCCGCCAAAATAGCGGCTATTGAAGGGCATTGGGATAATTCATCACAAGAAGCGACACCACTTATTTTATTTGGCCTTCCAGATATGGATGAAGAAAAAACAAAGTATGCAATAGAGATCCCGTATTTAGGTAGCCTTATTCTTACTCATAGTCTTGAGAAACAAATTCCTGCACTTAATACATTTGCACCAGAAGATAGACCTAATTCCACCATTATATTTTGGTCATTTAGAATAATGGCAGGCCTTGGTATGTTGATGATTTTCCTTGGCCTATTAAGTGTCATTTTACGCAAGCAAAAGAAACTCTATAACTCTCCATTTTTTTTACGGTTTACATTATTAATGGGGCCTACGGGATTGATTGCTATCCTTGCCGGTTGGTTTACGACAGAAATTGGTCGTCAGCCTTGGGTGGTTTACGGCGTACAACGGACTAAAGATGCCGTTTCAGCGCATGGGGATTTGCAAATGAGTTTGAGCTTATTAGCTTTTATTTTGGTTTATTGTTCAGTATTTGGTATCGGTTATTTTTATATGATGCATTTAATGAAAAAGGGCCCTGTTGAATTGCATTCAGTACCATTAATCGAAGGTGAAAAATAATGAATGTTGATTTTTCGATTATTTGGTTCGCTATCATCATATTTGCCACGCTGATGTATATTATCGCGGATGGATTTGATCTGGGTATTGGTATTATTTTGCCGTTTACGAAAGATAAAATACAAAGAGACACGATGATAAATAGTGTAGCACCAGTATGGGATGGCAATGAAACATGGCTTGTTTTAGGTGGTGCTGCGTTATATGGCGCATTTCCTCTGGCTTATGCTGTGATTATTGATGCGCTGACTATTCCATTAACATTAATGTTAATCGGTCTTATATTTCGAGGTGTGGCTTTTGAGTTTCGTGTTAATGCGTTACCTAAACATCGTCTGTTTTGGGATTCAGCTTTTATTGGTGGTTCCTTTTTAGCAACTTTCTGCCAAGGTATTACGGTTGGTGCAGTAATTAACGGTTTTGAAGTAATTGGGCGTAGTTTTAGTGGCTCTGCACTAGATTGGTTAGCGCCATTTCCTCTATTTTGTGGTTTTGCCTTGCTAATTACTTATGCACTTTTAGGAAGTTCATGGCTAATAATGAAAACAGAGCATCAACTGCATCGTAAAATGTGTTCTATTACTGTTTATTTAGCGATTACATTATTGGTTGCGATTGCAATAGTCAGTCTATGGACACCTCTCGTACATGAAGATATTGCACAGCGCTGGTTTAGCTTACCTAATTTATTCTTTTTATTACCAGCACCTTTATTCGTATTAGCGTGTACATGGGGCATAGTGCGTAGTGCTTATAACTATGGGCATTATTTGCCATTTTTATTATCACTTTTATTGGTCTTTATCGGTTTTGCTGGATTGGGTGTGAGTATTTTTCCTTATATTATTCCACCAACAATTTCTATTTGGGATGCTGCATCACCCGTTTTAAGTCAGAAATTTATGTTGGTTGGTGCTGTGATTATTATTCCTGTTATTCTTATGTATACCAGTTGGAGCTATTATGTTTTTCGTGGAAAGGTAAACCCAAATGAAAGCTATCATTAGTCATTTTTTAACGATAAAACCCGTTCAAAAAAAAACATATTGGTACCAACAAATAGGGTGGATGATAATTATTTGGAGTTTAAGTGTATTAAGCTTAGCTATTATCGCTTCTTTATTTAAATTATTAATGTACAGTGCCGGAATGAGAACACATTAGCTTTTAGATGGTCATTAACAATAAAAAAACAGTGTAATTTTTTGCACTGTTTTTTTTGTTTTTATTATTTTCGATTACAATAAATTATAATGTTTATCTGGTCTTACAGTTATCGGTAATGGGCTAATATCTTGCATTTCTAATAAGTTTCTTTCAATCGTATTACAAATAGCATTTAGGGGTAAGTCATTTGCAGATATACCAAAAGGATCTTCTAATTCCTCAGCTAATGAATCCCAAGACAAAAAGGTATAAGAGATAAACACGGATACAAATGGTGTCATGTAGTGGAGATCGGCTACTAAAGCAAAAGGCAATAATGCACAGAATAGATAAACAGTACGCTGTAATATCAAGGTATAAGCAAAGGGAACCGGGGTATTTGAGATACGCTCACAACCGCCTAAAACGTCAGATAAGTTATTAATATCTTTATTAATTGATTGAAAGATAACATCACTTATCATTTTATTATCTCTCAATTCGCCTATTTTTAAACCAATATGTAATAAGATACGATTGGTAGGATAAGGGCTATTCATTATTTCATCAAATAAAGGCCGAGGTAATAAACGGTAGAGATCAACCATTGGATTAGTTTTTCTTAACTCGTGTTTTAAACTCCAACTAAAAGCAATTAATAGATTAGAAAAGTCTCGGTTGAATTGTTTATCTTCAGGTAATAAAGCCTTTATGTTTCTTAATATATTACGATGGGTAATTAACATATTACCCCATAAGGTTCTTGCTTCAACCAACCGGCTATAGCTTGCATTGTTTCTGAAACCAAGAAATATCGCAATGGCGATACCCAACAAACTAAAGGGAGCAACAGTTAAGTGTATACCTAATTGTTCATACCATTGATAAATTAAAATAGCGATAATTGACATGATAACATTAAGGCATAAGCGAAATATTATTTTTGCAAGCACAGAGCCATGCCAATCAAATAACCGAAAAAACCAGTGTTGATTAGGACGTATAACCATAATAGTAATAATATAAAACGAGGTTTGAATTTGTTGGAATATTATCTCAATAAAAGAAGTAATAAGCTAATTAATTCTCTTGAAAAATAAAGGGGTAAAAATCTGATTCATATCTGCATGTATGAATCAGAAAGATAAGTTTATAAATATTAAATATAACTATTGTTAATATAATAATATATGCATAGTTGATCTAATATATGCACCAAAGTAATGGAAGCGATTTAAATATACATGGGTAAGTTATTTTTAAAAATTTTTATCATATTGTAATGGTAAGATAATATTTACAATGTGAATGTGTTTTGGAAAACTTTATCTGGTGAAAATAAATAGAAATATAATATGTTGTTTTTTCTGAGGGGAGTGTTTTTGAGGTGCAACGAATTTTAATATTCTATTAATGAAAATGTAAAACTTGAGGTGTAGAAAAAGAGGGCCGATAAAAAATTAACCTAGTTAAAGATATCTGATGGGGCAAAAATAGGGCAACGATTTGTAAAAACAAAAAAGCCACTTGCTAAGAAGTGGCTTAATGCGCTGATTTAACAGCTAAAATTTGGTGGCCCCTACTGGACTTGAACCAGTGACCAAGCGATTATGAGTCGCCTGCTCTAACCAACTGAGCTAAGGGGCCTAATGGAGTGAGATTATACGTGCCATTTGGCACTAGGTCTAGCCTTTGAATGACTGTATGCGCAATTTATGCTCAATATAAACAATAAAAAGATAAAATAGAGAATAACTGTGATATCAATAACCTAGTGTAAGAATTGAGAGATAAGCATAGGCAGATGCGTAATATTATAAATAAAGAGGCTATTTTTTATAAATGTACATTGTAGAGAATGGTTGTTGAGAAGCTCTGAACAATAACCATAAAACGAGAGATAGGCTCGTGATTAACCGATAAAAAAACGCCTGTGAATATCACAGGCGTTTGTTATAGCATAAATGAGTGTAAGCTAATTACTCGTCAAGGAAGCTACGTAATACTTCAGAACGGCTTGGGTGGCGTAATTTACGCAGTGCCTTCGCTTCAATCTGACGAATACGTTCACGGGTAACATCAAACTGTTTACCCACTTCTTCTAAGGTATGGTCTGTATTCATATCAATACCAAAACGCATACGCAGGACTTTAGCTTCACGTAATGTTAAACCAGCTAACACTTCGTGAGTTGCTGAACGTAAGCTTTCTGATGTTGCAGAATCCAGTGGTAATTCGAGAGTAGTATCCTCGATAAAATCACCTAAATGTGAATCTTCATCATCACCGATTGGGGTTTCCATGGAGATTGGTTCTTTAGCGATTTTCAGTACCTTACGGATTTTATCTTCAGGCATCAGCATGCGTTCTGCAAGCTCTTCTGGTGAAGGCTCACGTCCCATCTCTTGCAACATTTGGCGAGAGATACGGTTTAGCTTATTAATCGTTTCAATCATGTGAACAGGGATACGAATTGTACGTGCCTGATCAGCGATTGAACGAGTAATTGCTTGGCGGATCCACCATGTTGCGTAAGTTGAGAATTTATAACCACGACGGTATTCAAATTTATCAACCGCTTTCATCAGACCGATATTCCCTTCTTGGATCAAGTCAAGGAACTGTAAGCCACGGTTGGTATATTTTTTCGCGATAGAGATAACTAAACGTAAGTTCGCTTCAACCATCTCTTTTTTCGCACGACGAGCTTTTGCTTCACCGATAGACATACGACGGTTAATATCTTTAACCTGTTCGATTGTCAGACCAGTTTCAACTTCAATTTGCTGCAGTTTTTGTAAGCTGCGTTGTACTTCTTCTTCAATACCTGCCAGTTTTTCAGACCAAGGTTTATTCATTGCACGAGCAGCAGTGAACCATGTGTCATTGGTTTCGTTACCTGTAAACAGCGTAATGAAGTTTTTCTTAGGCATCTTAACTTGATCAACACAAAGACGCATGATGTGACGTTCTTGAGCACGAACTCTGTCCATCATGTCACGCATGTTGTTAACCAGATAATCAAACTGTTTCGGTACTAAACGGAACTGTTTGAAAATTTCAGATAACAATAAGATCTCAAGTTCTGTATCTTTGTGATTACGACCTTTGGTCTTGATACTCTGGCGAGTTTTCTCGTATTGTTCACGAAGCTCAGTAAATTTTTGGCGAGCTAATTCAGGATCGATGCTGTTATCATCATCGCTATCGCTGTCATTATCGCCATCTTCATCTTCGTCTTCATCTTCGTCTTCAGCATCGTCAACTTCATCATCACTTTTGCCTAAATTGACCACTTCACTTTCTGCCACTTCTTCGGCATTTGGGTCAATAAACGCAGTAATTAAGTCAGAAAGACGTGCTTCACCAGCTTCAACACGATCGTATTGTTCAAGAAGATAAGTAATTGCTTCTGGATATTCAGCAACAGAGCATTGAACTTGGTTAATACCATCTTCAATACGTTTTGCAATATCAATTTCACCTTCCCGGGTAAGCAATTCAACCGTACCCATTTCGCGCATATACATACGCACAGGATCGGTTGTACGGCCAATCTCAGATTCTACACTAGAAAGTACCTGAGCCGCGGCTTCTGCCGCATCATCATCAGTGTCATTTGAATTTTCTGCCAGCATCAGATCATCGGCGTCAGGTGCTTCTTCCATAACCTGAATGCCCATGTCGTTAATCATCTGGATGATGTCTTCGATTTGATCTGAATCGACGATATCTTCCGGCAGATGGTCATTGACCTCAGCATAGGTCAGGTAGCCTTGCTCCTTACCTTTAGTAACAAGTAGCTTCAGCTGTGACTGCGGGTTTTGCTCCATAAGACGGTATCCACACTTCAAAGTAATTTGGGTTGGTGTCGGTCGGCGATAACTGTTCAGCCAACAATAACTACGGAGGGGCATTTTCATTGTCGATTGCTACGGTCCCCTCAGCGTAGCAAATGTAGGTTTTTAGTACCTACCGATAGCGGCAATTAAGCCGTGTTTTTAATCTTAATTCTGTATTTACTTTTTAACGCGTGCCTGTATTATCAATTGGACTTCTTCGCGTTCATCTTGCGTTAGGCCTTCTGTTCTCTCTTTTGCAATAAGGGCGTTTAAACGTTCGTCCATTGCGGTTAGAAAAAGATGATCTAACGTGTCAGTAAAGGTTTTTTCTGCAATCTCATCTATATCTATATCGTTCCACATTGCCAATTTTTCAAGCTGTTTACCGAATTTATTCTCTCTGTAGAGTTCGATAATCTGTCCTGTATTAAGGCCAGGTTGTGCTTGGCAAACGGAAACAAGTTCACTAAAGAGTGACAAACCTGCAATTTTTTCTGTATTTAACCCCTCAAGAGGGGGTACTAATTTAGAGAATTCTGGGTTTTGTATCAATAAGGCAATTAATATACGCATTGGCGTTGGACGTAATATCGTTGGTTGATACGATAATTCGTGGCTCGCCGCTGTTCTGCCAAATAAACGATCCATTTGCTCAATATCAGGATTTCCCGTTAAGCTTCCAAGCTCTCTTAATAAATATAGACGTAAAGTTTCACTTGGGATCTTATCTATTAATGGTCGAGCTAAACTGTATAACTTACCATTGCCTTCTTGAGTACTCAGATCCACCTGAGGAACGAGCGAATCAAATAGAAATTCTGATAATGAATGTGATTGTTCCATACGTTTTTCAAAAGCTTCTTTACCTTCACGACGTACCAATGAATCAGGGTCATCGCCTTCAGGTAAAAACATAAAACGTAAAGAACGGCCATCATTTAAAAAAGGAAGTGCAGTTTCTAGTGCTCGCCAAGCGGCATCTCGTCCTGCTCTATCTCCATCATAGCAGCAAATAATGTTATCCGTTGTTCTAAAGAGCAACTGAATATGTTCTGCTGTCGTGGAGGTTCCTAATGAGGCAACGGCATAATCAATACCAAACTGCGCTAATGCCACAACATCCATATAACCTTCAACAACTAATAGCTTTGTAACGTTATTATTAGATTGTTGTGCTTCATAAAGACCGTAAAGTTGACGTCCTTTATGGAATATCTCTGTTTCCGGTGAGTTCAAATATTTAGGTAAATCATCACCTAAAACACGTCCACCAAAGGCAATAACACGGCCACGTCTATCTCGGATAGGAAACATGACGCGTTGGCGAAAACGATCATAAGTACGGCCATTATCGTTTGTTATTACCATGCCTGCTTCAAGAAGTAGGGCTTTATTATCGGCATTTTGACCAAACCGCTTTAGGACATTATCCCAACCAGTAGGAACAAACCCAATAGAAAAACGACTAATAATATCTTCACTAAGACCACGATGTGCAAGGTAATTTCTAGCTTCCAGAGCATCTGGCTTATTGAGAGCACTACTATAATATTGGTTCAACTTCTCCATCACTTGATAGAGATTTTGTCTTATATGTCGTTCAATTGGGCTACTGCCAGTTCCTGATTCATAAGGAACTTCTAACCCATGCATTGCTGCTAACTCTTCAATGGTTTCGACAAAATCGAGTCTGTCGTAGTTCATTAAAAAATCAATAGCATTGCCATGCGCGCCGCAACCAAAACAGTGATAAAACTGTTTGTCGCTATTTACTGTGAATGAGGGCGTTTTTTCGTTATGAAACGGACAACACGCTGAATGATTTTTGCCTTGTTTTTTTAACGGCACACGAGCGTCGATAAGATCGATGATATCGGTTCGAGCTAGTAAATCATTAATAAATGAACGTGGAATTCGTCCAGCCATAAGCCCTTTTACGCCTGTTGTTGAACGAGAATAAGCCGCGCTCTCATAAGAAAGCACGGCCTTTAACTGCGACTACAGTGTCTGCATATGTTGCGGTATAAGCCGCAAAATATTAGTACAGACGAGTACGACGTGCGTTTTCGCGAGCTAATTTTTTAGCGTGACGTTTTACTGCTGATGCTTTAGCGCGTTTACGTTCAGTCGTTGGTTTTTCATAAAACTCACGACGACGAACTTCTGCTAATACGCCTGCTTTTTCACAAGAGCGTTTGAAACGACGAAGAGCAACGTCAAATGGCTCGTTTTCACGTACTTTGATTACCGGCATGTGCCTCTCACCTCAATAGAAATCGGTTTGCGCTGGCATTATTTAAGCCAGCCGACATTTAAAATGGTGCGGAATTTTACTTCAAAGCAGGGCACTTTGTAAAGAGATGCACAAAATTGAAACGCAAACTCCCACTTTTGTGTCTTTTTAGTGAGTACACAAAAAGCGAAAGTTGCTAACCACACATTTAAATCACTTAAAATAGGTGAATAATTATAGACCAGAAAAAGGAATTTGTCACATGCTGGTATGTAAAAGATGTTGCGAAGGCGTATAAAATCACCGAAATAATGGTACAATTGATTTATTACGCGAGTCTGCGAAGAAGAATTTGGAAGCGTTATGCGAGTTTTAGGTATTGAAACATCTTGTGATGAAACCGGTATTGCAATTTATGATGATAAAGCCGGTTTATTAGCGAATCAACTTTATAGTCAAATTAAACTGCACGCTGATTATGGTGGTGTGGTGCCTGAGCTTGCTTCACGGGATCATATCCGTAAAACAGTGCCTCTTATCCAAGCCGCACTAAAAGAAGCAAATTTAACGGCAAAAGATATTGATGCTGTTGCTTACACTGCAGGCCCAGGTCTTGTTGGTGCATTATTGGTGGGAGCGACTATCGGACGCTCACTCGCTTTTGCGTGGGATGTTCCTGCTATTCCAGTTCATCATATGGAAGGCCATTTATTAGCACCAATGCTTGAAGAAAAAACGCCTGAATTTCCTTTTGTTGCCCTACTGGTTTCAGGTGGTCATACACAATTAATTAGTGTGACAGGAATTGGTGAATACTCCTTATTAGGTGAATCTATTGATGATGCCGCGGGTGAAGCCTTTGATAAAACGGCTAAATTACTGGGGTTAGATTACCCAGGGGGACCTGTATTATCAAAAATGGCGCAACAAGGAACAGAAGGGCGATTTGTTTTCCCTCGCCCAATGACAGACCGGCCAGGGCTTGATTTTAGCTTTTCAGGCTTGAAAACCTTTGCAGCTAATACTATTCGTCAAAATGATGATTCAGACCAAACTCGCGCAGATATCGCTCGTGCTTTTGAGGATGCTGTTGTTGATACTTTGGCGATAAAATGTCGTAGAGCTTTAGAACAGACGGGCTTTAAACGTTTAGTGATGGCCGGTGGCGTGAGTGCAAATCGTACATTACGGGCCAAAATGGAAGCGGTTATGAAACAATTAGGTGGTGAGGTTTTCTATGCTCGCCCCGAATTATGTACCGATAATGGCGCAATGATCGCATTAGCGGGCATGATCCGTTTTAAAGGTGGTACAGAAGGCCCATTAAGTGTGACTGTAAGACCACGCTGGCCTTTAGCTGAATTACCTGCCCTCGAAAGTAAATAATATATTGTAAAGTGTCTATTTTTAATTTGGCACACGATATCTGCAAAAGAAAAGCCACTTTCAAAGTGGCTTTTCTTTTTTCAATTCAAATTTTAAACAGAAACTAATTAATCTTCTTTTTCTTGCTCTTTCGCTTCTTGAATAATTTCTTTTTCTGTTTTTTCAGTTTTCTTCTTTAACTTATGCCAGATCCGGCTCTCTTGACCTCGCCATAAACGTTGAATATTGTCATGATGACGGTAAAGTACCAGACATGATAGTAAAGCAACAGGATAAGTGAATTCTGGCTTAAACCACCATACATAAAAAGGGGCTAGCAATGCGCTGATGATGGCGCCAAGTGATGAATAGCCACTGAGTAATACGGTGAGTAACCAAGTTCCAGCAATAAGACCACTTAAATCCCAACCAATAGCGGCGATAGCACCAAAGGCTGTTGCAACCCCTTTTCCGCCCTTAAAGTGGAAGAAAACTGGGTAGATATGCCCAAGGCAAGCCGCAATGGCAACAATGCCAAGGTAAAAAGGAGGCACATTTAAGTAATAGGCGAGCCAAACAGGGATCATCCCTTTTAGGACGTCACAGATAAGAACTGCCGCGGCGGCCGCTTTTCCACCAATACGTAGAACGTTGGTCGCTCCGGGATTGCCAGAGCCAGATTTTCTTGGATCAGGTAATCTTGCCAATCGGCAAATCAATATCGCGCTGGAGATTGAGCCGCACAAGTAGGCGAAGATGATCATTCCAAGTGCGTTAGCACTCATTTGTATTCTCCAATGTTTATGTAAGTTCGTTAGGCATGTATGGATAATACGCATATTTCATCGGAAGTGGTATCCGATGAGCAGAAAAAATAAGAGATGACGTGATGGATATCGTATTTATTGAGCAATTATCAGTAATAACCACAATCGGTGTTTATGATTGGGAAAAAAACATAAAACAAAAACTAGTGTTCGATATCGAAATGGAATGGGATAACAAACGCGCATCCCAAACCGATGATGTTGCTGATTGTTTAGACTATGCAAGTGTAAGTAGTGCAATTATTGATTATGTTGAGACGCGACGTTTTGAGCTGGTTGAACGTGTCGCAGAAGAAGTGGCACAGCTTTTGATAACGCAATTTGCTGTACCTAGAGTAAAAATAAAATTAGCTAAACCAGGCGCGGTAGCACAAGCGACGAGTGTGGGTGTGATTATTGAGCGTAAAGCTTAATTATTCGTTATCCTGATTAAGTCGCGATTTCCATTTTATAATCGCGACTTCTCGTTGTTTTGTTAATGCTTCTCGTATTGCGCTGCCCTTTAATCCGCTTTCAATGATTGGCTTTATATCCACATTATTTGCTATAGCAAAAGCTTGGCAAAGAAAAGAACGTTGTGGATAAGCTAGGTTTTCTAACCCTAGACGTCCTCTAGCATCCGCTTCACTGACCATCGCTAATTGTTCAACACGTTCAGGTTTTCGCCATGCATCAATGGCATCAAATAAGCGGATAATTTTAGAAGGGCGCATTCTATCAATACGATGGATATGATCGTGAAATCTTGCCGTTAAGCGAGCTAAATCACGAATGTGATTTGGAATACGATATCGTTGACACAATGCTTCAACTAAAGGTACGCCAGCAGGACCATGCCCATGATGATGAGGCCATTTTTCAGGTGGAGTTGTTCCTTTTCCTAGATCATGACATAAGGCACTAAAACGAACAGCAATATCATCTGTTAATTGACTGGCGATACTAAGCACCATCATGGTGTGAACGCCTGTATCAATTTCAGGATGCCATTTTTCAGGGGCCGGTACGCCAAATAAGGCATCAATTTCGGGAAAAAGAACCTTTAAAGCACCGCACTGGCGTAAAACTTCAAAGTAAACCTGAGGAGCATGGCTCTCAAGGGCTTTTTCAGTCTCTTTCCAAACACGTTCTGCCGTTAGTGCGTTTAGTTCGCCACTTTGCGCCATTACTTTCATTAACTGTAGTGTTTCTGGTGCTACGCTAAAACCTAAAGGCGCAAATCGAGCCGCAAATCGTGCAACACGTAAAACTCTTAAGGGATCTTCTGAAAATGCGTCAGAGACATGGCGAAGTAATCTTGCATTGATGTCATCTATGCCGTGGTAAGGATCGATATATTCGCTATTAGCAGAATAAGCAATAGCGTTTATGGTGAGATCACGACGGGCTAAATCATCTTCTAAGGTAACATCCGGTGCGGCGTAGCAGGTAAATCCCGTGTAGCCAGAACCCGATTTTCTTTCCGTACGCGCAAGGGCATATTCTTCATGTGTATCAGGATGAAGAAAAACGGGAAAATCTTTGCCAACTTGTTGATAGCCTTGTTGTAACAGTTCATCGGGTGTTGCGCCAACAACAACCCAATCTCTGTCTTTTACAGGTATCTGTAATAATTGGTCACGCACAGCACCACCAACAAGGTATATTTTCACGGGATCATGATTCCTTTTGGCTGAATATTAGTTCATCCAACGATCGTTGCGTTTACGGCGACGAGGAATGATATGCGGAAGGATCAGACCAAAAATAAGACCCGCACCAGCAACACCACCACCATACATAAACCACTGTAAGATGATGTCACGTTGTCGATCATCTAACTGTTGATTAGCAAAATCGAGTTTTTTCTCAGCAACCGCGAGTTTTGTTCTCATCTGCTCATTTTCTTTTTTCAAACCGTTGATTATGTCATCGCTGTTTGAGACTTTATTTTGCATATCTATAGTACGTTGATTCCAGCTTTGGTCGATATTCGCTAGTTTATCGCGTAGTGTTTGGATCTCTTTTTCCATAGCAGGAATACGAGTACGCATACTTGGTTGGGCGCTTAGTTGGTTTTCTGGCAACCAGACAGTACGATCTTTATCATCTTTAATTTGTACATAACCTGTTGCCGCATTGCGAGAAAGTACAGTCACTGTTGAACCTGAATTTAAAGAGCCAACAATTCGGTACTGATTTCCTGGTCCACTATGCACATAAGTGGATAATTCATCGGAAACATAGCGAGTTTCTGCGTGTGAGCTCAGAGAAACACCTAAGCCAAGTAAGGAAATAAAAAGTAAGGGTAATTTTCGCATTATGTTTTCAACTTTTTTATCTATACAAGAGAATATTTTTACTGATACTAAAGAGTAAAGTTTGCGTAAGCAAATAGTAAACCAGAATGAGAACAGTCTTAACTGGTAGAATATAGGGGTAATCTGCCTTTTATTCATTATTGTTATTAGGCTATCACTTGCTAAATGAAAATGCGTCAAATATTTTACTAATCAATTGATTTACTTAAGGGAAATAGAATGAGCCAATTAGAAATCGAACTCAAAATGAGTGCCATACCTGCCGCTATTCCTCATATTATTCAGCGCATTCTGACTCTACCACATCAGCACTCTGCACCCAAAAAGCTGACTAATCTTTACTTTGAGACGACAGATAATCAAATTCGTCGTTGGGATATGGGGCTACGTATTCGTGGTGTTGATGACAGTTATGAAATGACAATTAAAACAGCCGGCAAAGTTGTTGCAGGTTTGCATCAACGTCCAGAATATAATGTTGAATTAACACAACCTAAATTAAATTTAGCTCGCTTTCCCGCAGAAATCTGGCCAGAAAAAACGGATCTAGCTTTATTAGAATCTCAGCTTAATGTGTTATTTCATACGGATTTTTATCGTGAAATCTGGCTTGTTGAGTATCAAGACAGTCAAATAGAAGTGGTTTTAGATCAAGGCACTATTCGTACTGAGCAATATGAATTACCGATTGAAGAGTTTGAGCTAGAACTTAAAAAAGGTAAGGTGTCAGACGTTATTGCATTAGCGACGTATTTAGGTGAAAAAGGTGGATTACGTCTTGCCTCTCGCAGTAAAGCGGCTCGAGGTTATTATCTGGCAAAAGGTAAGCCTGCGTTATCGTTGTGTGTCGTGAATCTGTCTCCTAGTGATACAACGGCACAACAACTTACAAAATGGTTAAGTGCAATACAGGCATTAGAAGAAGCTATTTTTGCTAATCCAACACCTCCGACAATTACTATGCCAGCAATGTTGGCGTTATTTTCAGATTGGTGCAAAAAACAATCTGATCTGCCTGAATTTATGCAACAGTCACTCAATGCAATTTCACCGTTAACATTTACAACCGCAACCGACTATTATCACGTTTTATGGCTGAACTTTAAGTTATCTTCTACGTCGTGGTTACTGTCTATTGCTTAATTTCCTGACAACGTGAGAGTCTATTTATGTCTGTTATCAGTGTACTTCAATCATTGTGGGATAAAGCACAGTGTGGTTTTTCTTCTCAACTTAATGCACTGGCACCTTTTAGTGAACAAGAACAACAATTTCTTGCATTTAGTCCTTTTGCCACCGAGCATTTTCGAGTTAATCCTCAATGGTTGACTGATATCAGGCAGAATCCACCCACAGGTATCGAATGGCAGAGTTATGAAACTCAACTAACAGCAATGTTAGCCAATGTTGATAATGAAGATGATGTTATGCGGATCTTACGTCAATTTCGCCATCAACAATTAGTGCGCATTGCATGGTTACAATTTTTCCAATTAGGCGATATCCCTTGTGCGCTAAAACATTTAAGTGTGCTGGCTGAAACCCTAATTTGTGTCGCAAGAGACACGCTTTATCAGCAATGTTGCCAACAATGGGGAACACCTTGTGATAATGAAGGTAAACCTCAACCATTTCTGATCTTAGGTATGGGGAAATTAGGTGGATTTGAACTTAATTTTTCTTCTGATATCGACTTAATTTTTGCTTATCCTGAAAATGGGTTTACCCAAGGTGGGCGTCGAGAGCTTGATAATGCTCAGTTTTTTACACGATTAGGCCAAAAGCTGATTAAAGTACTGGATCAACAAACTATTGATGGCTTCGTCTATCGTGTTGATATGCGATTGCGTCCATTTGGAGAAAGTGGGCCTTTGGTAATGAGTTTTGCTGCGCTTGAAGATTATTACCAAGAGCAAGGGCGAGACTGGGAGCGCTATGCAATGATCAAAGCGCGCGTATTAGGGGCAGAAAAGAAAGCGTATTGCCAAGTTTTACGTCAAATGCTACGTCCTTTTGTTTATCGTCGCTATATTGATTTCAGTGTTATTCAATCGCTACGAAATATGAAATCCATGATAAGTCGTGAAGTACGTCGCCGTGGCATGATTGATAACATAAAACTCGGTGCAGGTGGCATTCGTGAAATTGAATTTATTACACAAGTTTTTCAGTTAATTCGTGGTGGCAGAGAGCCAGATCTACAGAGTAACTCACTATTAACAGTATTAAAGGCAATCACAACGCTTGAATTATTAACAGAAAAAGAAACAGCGCAATTAGCTGAAAGCTATCTCTTTCTTCGTCGATTAGAAAACTTATTACAATCCATTGGTGATCAGCAGACGCAAACCTTACCAGATAATGAAGAGGATAAAGCACGGCTCACTTTTGCAATGGGATATGATAATTGGGAAACGCTTTATCAAGAAATTAGCCACAAAATGCAGGCTGTTTCTGTTATTTTCACGCAATTGATTGGCGAAGAAGATGAAAATGATGAAGAAGAGGATATCTCAGAGTTTAAACGTCTCTGGTTACTAGGGCGTTTGCCTGAAACGTCGTCATTACTTCATCAATCACTTACGGTTGAGTCACTGAATGCGATTAATCAGACGTTACAGATATTTCGCCAAGATATCGGTAAGCGAACGATAGGGCCGAGAGGGCGAGATGTTCTTGATACATTAATGCCAAAATTACTGGCTAAGATTTGCCAACAACCTCAAACGTTAGTTACGTTACAACGAGTCACTCCGTTACTATTAAGTATTGTGAGTCGTACAACCTATTTAGAGTTGATGCAAGAGTCTGATGAAGTTCTCACTCATGTTATACGATTATGTGCAGCATCTCCGATGATAGCAGAACAGTTGGCACTTCATCCTTTACTGTTAGATGAATTACTTGATCCTAATTCACTCTATCAGCCACTACCTTTAGAGGCGTATCGTGATGAATTACGTCAATATTTATTACGTGTACCAGAAGAAGATGAAGAACAACGACTAGAAGCACTGCGCCAATTTAAACAAGCTCAACTGTTACGCATTGCTGCGGAAGATATCACGGGCGTATTACCCGTGATGAAAGTTAGCGATCACTTAACATATCTAGCGGAAGCCATCATTCATGCTGTTGTTCATCAAGCTTGGTCATATATGGTGAAGCGTTATGGTGAGCCTGAACATTTAGCCAATCGTGATGGGCTAGGTTTTTCGGTGATTGGGTACGGCAAATTAGGAGGATGGGAATTAGGCTATAGCTCAGATTTAGACTTGGTATTTTTATTAGACTGTCCAATGAATATTGTGACAACTGGAGCAAAACAGATTGATGCTCGTCAGTTTTATCTGCGCCTAGCTCAACGCATTATCCATTTATTTAGTACACGAACCTCCTCTGGCGTATTGTATGAAGTTGATGCGCGTTTACGCCCTTCCGGTGAATCAGGAATGTTAGTAAGTACGATCCAAGCTTTCGATGAATATCAGAAAAATGAAGCATGGACATGGGAACATCAAGCCTTAATTAGAGCCAGAATGATTTATGGTGATGAGCAACTACAACAGATGTTTTCTCGTATTCGCCACGAAACATTATGCCTTTCTCGTGATGCCAATGTATTACAACATGAAGTGCGCGAAATGCGCCAAAAAATGGTGCAACATCTTGCACCAACACAAGCAGACAAGTTTGATTTAAAAACCTCATCAGGCGGTATTACCGATATTGAATTTATCGCTCAATATTTGGTATTGCGTTTTTCTCATCAATATCCTGCATTAACACGTTGGTCTGATAATGTGCGTATTTTTGAGTTAATGGCAAAATATCAAGTGATGGATGAAGAAGAAGCTCAGGCTTTAACACATGCTTATGTCACATTACGTAATGAATTACACCATCTTGCACTACAAGCGTTACCTGCGATTGTCGATAACAATTGTTTTATTGTAGAACGAGAACACGTATTAAAAAGCAAGCAAAAGTGGCTTGGTGAGCAAGAATAAGGGTTTGTTAGCAGGAACGCTTATGAGTGTCTCTTTTTGCTTAACAAGTTATGGTATTATTTCGGCTTATTTTGAAAATAAATGTGGAGTATGGGATGAAAGTAACGCTGCCGGATTTTAATAAGGCCAATGTACTGGTTGTCGGTGACGTCATGTTAGACCGCTATTGGTATGGCCCCACAAGCCGTATTTCACCAGAAGCCCCAGTGCCAGTGGTCAAAGTAGATACCACAGAAGAACGCCCCGGTGGTGCGGCAAACGTGGCAATGAATATTGCTTCACTTGGTGCTAATTCACGTTTAGTGGGTTTAACGGGTATTGATGAAGCTGCCAAAGCATTGAGTAATACATTAAATCAGGTCAATGTACGCTGTGATTTTGTCTCTGTTGCGACACATCCAACCATTACAAAATTACGAGTGCTTTCACGTAATCAACAATTAATCCGTCTTGATTTTGAAGAAGGGTTTAGCAATGTTGATCCTCAACCTATCTATGAACGAATTCAACAAGCCTTGCCTTCTATTGGCGCACTGATTTTATCAGATTACGCGAAAGGCGCACTTTCTCATGTTCAAGAAATGATCCAACTTGCAAAGAAAGCGGGTGTTCCAGTATTAATCGACCCTAAAGGGTGTGATTTTGAGCGTTATCGTGGCGCAACGTTATTAACGCCAAATATGTCAGAATTTGAACAAGTTGTCGGCGCTTGTAAAAACGATGATGAGCTAGTGGAAAAAGGCACTCAATTAGTTCGAGATTTAGAGCTTGATGCTTTACTGATCACACGTTCTGAACGTGGAATGAGCCTTATTCGAGCGAATGAAGCGCCATTACACTTACCAACACAAGCCCAAGAAGTTTATGATGTTACTGGTGCGGGCGACACTGTAATAGGTGTATTAGCAACCTCTTTAGCAGCAGGTAAACCTTTAAGTGAAGCCTGTTTCCTTGCAAATGCCGCTGCGGGTGTTGTGGTGGGTAAATTAGGGACATCGACAGTATCACCTATTGAACTGGAAAATGCCATTCGTGGTCGTGCCGACAATGGTTTTGGTATAATGGAAGAAGAACAATTAAAACAGGCAGTTGAATTAGCACGTCAGCGCGGTGAGCGCATTGTGATGACTAATGGATGTTTTGATATTCTTCACGCAGGCCATGTCAGTTATTTAGCAAATGCACGTAAATTAGGTGACCGCCTTATTGTTGCTGTAAATAGTGATGCATCGACTAAGCGATTAAAAGGTGAAACACGTCCTGTTAACCCATTAGAGCAGCGTATGACAGTGCTTGGAGCCTTAGGTGCAGTAGACTGGGTTGTTGCGTTTGAGGAAGATACACCACAGCGCTTAATTGCCTCTGTCTTACCAGATATTTTAGTCAAAGGTGGGGATTATAAACCTGAAGATATCGCGGGTAGTAAAGAAGTTTGGGCTGCAGGCGGTGAAGTAAAAGTGCTGAATTTTGAAGATGGCATTTCTACAACAAATATTATTAATGCGATTAAAAAGAAATAATGGCATAAATTAACGACGAAAAGCACTCTTTGGAGTGCTTTTTTTATAATAAAGGATCAACTATTATAAATTTTTAATGATACTTTTATTAATGGTTATTGTTCTCTTTTTAAATGATACTCAACAATATAATCTTGAGTGTTTCTATACATAATTGAATAGTTAATATAATCGCCTTGAGTGCTATATGATAATGTACTGAGTCTTAATATTGGAATGTTAGTTTCTATTTTTAATAATTGACAAATATTGTTATCCGGCATAATTGGGTGAAAAGTTTCATAACTTCCTGATATTTTTATTTGGCAAATATTTTCAATAAAATCAAATTTAGAACCTTCTAAATGGGTTAAGGTTAAATTACGAAAATATTTAACAGGCATGTAACTGTCTTCAACAATAAGCGGTTTATTATCGACATAACGTATTCGCCTTGAATAAAAAATACGTTCATTTGAGTTGATACGTAATTTACTGGCGATAGATAAAGGGCAAGGAATAACACGAAATTCTATGACTTCACTTTTTACATTGTGACCAGTATTTGCCATTAGTTCGACAAAGCCTTTCAGGCTAGCATTTTCATGATGAACATCTTTTTCTTTAATATAAGTACCAGAACCATGTTTTCGTTCTAATAATCCTGCGGTCACTAATAAATCCACTGCTTTACGTATTGTCATTCTCGATACGTTGTATTGTTGTGCTAATGATTTTTCTGCTGGTAAAGGGTCACCAATTTGGTATCCAGCCGAATTTATTTGAATTCTTAGGCTTTTTGCAATGTTTTTGTAGATCACATTTATACCTCTTTTTATTCTTAAAATCGGCTCTCTTTATTTAATCTATCTGAATATAATCTTTTGATATATATGATAATCATTTATACCTCTAAAATGTGAACGTTATCAAAAAATAAAAAGTGATCTGCTTTTTGACTAAAAATGAGATCACTTTGCCTGAAAGATTAGTATGAATCAGATCACGAATAACTCATTTCAGATGAGAGAATAAAGAGAAAAGAATCTAATCTGAATTTACAGAAAAAGAATGAATTAAATAGCATATCGTTTCAGTAGCAGTAAATAAGAGGATATTTTTATGCTCAGTCAAATACAACGATTTGGTGGAGCCATGTTTACTCCTGTCCTGCTATTTCCATTTGCAGGTATTGTTGTAGGCATTGCCATTTTATTACAGAATCCATTATTTATTAGTGAAGATTTATTAAGACCCGATAGTTTATTTTCCCAAATTGTTCATATTATTGAAGAGGGGGGATGGACTGTTTTTCGTAATATGCCTCTTATTTTTGCAATTGGCTTACCAATCGGTTTAGCTAAAACTGCACAAGCAAGAGCTTGCCTTGCTGTAATGGTGAGTTTTCTCACTTGGAATTATTTTATTAATGCAATGGGAATAGTTTGGGGAAGTTATTTCGGCGTAGATTTTACAAATGAAATTGGCGGAAATAGTGGCTTAACAATGATAGCTGGAATTAAAACATTAGATACCAGTATTATTGGGGCGATTATTATTGCGGGTATAGTTACAGGTATTCATAATCGTTTTTTTGATAAACAGCTTCCTGTCTTTTTAGGTATATTTCAAGGAACTTCGTATGTTGTATTAATTAGTTTCTTTGTTATGTTACCGTTAGCGTGGATAACATTATTTTTCTGGCCCAAAGTGCAAATTGGTATTCAATCTTTGCAAGTATTTATGGTTGAATCTGGCTCTTTAGGTGTTTGGATATATACCTTTCTTGAACGTATTTTAATTCCTACTGGCTTACATCACTTTATTTATGGCCCATTTATTTTTGGCCCAGCAGTCACTGAACATGGAATTCAAGTTGATTGGGCCCAAAATATGCAATATTTCAGTCAAAGCACTGAATCTTTAAAAACGTTATTTCCTGAAGGTGGCTTTGCACTACATGGTAATAGCAAAGTCTTTGGTTCTATTGGTATAGCACTTGCTCTCTATTTTACTGCTGCGCCTAAAAATAGAGCCAAAATTGCAGGTTTACTTATACCCTCTGCATTGACCGCTGTATTTGTGGGAATAACAGAACCTTTAGAGTTCACATTCTTATTTATCTCTCCGCTATTGTTTGCCATTCATGCCGTGTTAGCCGCCACATTAGCGACAACGCTTTATCACTTTGGAGTTGTCGGAAATATGGGCGGAGGGATCATCGATAATTTCCTACCTATGAATTGGATCCCAATGTTTCATAACCATTACGGGATGATTATTACGCAAATAGTTATAGGTCTGATTTTTACAATGATTTGGTTTGTGGTGTTTAGAACATTAATTATCAAACTTAATTTAAAAACACCAGGTCGTGAAGAAGATGATGAAGAGATCAAGCTCTATAGCAAACAAGATTATAAAAATAAAAAATCACAGGTTTCGGATAGTTCAAAAACAGCAAAAGAAGATCGCAAACTCGCACTCCCTAAAGGCATTCTTGAAGGCCTAGGAGGAGGGGCAAATATCAAATCTTTAAATAACTGCGCAACACGTTTACGTATTGAAGTGATTAATAACGAAGTAATTGAAACAGATGCCTATTTTAAAGAGCTCGGTGTACATGGTGTAGTGCGTAAAGGCCATGCATTGCAAATCATTATCGGGCTACACGTTTCTCAAGTGAGAGACAAAATTGAACAACTTATGAAAGAAGATCCACAAAAAATCACCTTGTCGGAGGCTATATAATGAAGAAGTTCTCAGTCGTAATTGCAGGTGGCGGTAGTACATTTACACCCGGTATTATTTTGATGCTACTGGAAAATTTAAAACGTTTTCCATTAAGAGCCATCAAATTTTATGACAATGATGCCGAGAGGCAAGAAACCATTGCTAAAGCTTGTGAAATAATTCTTACTGAAAAAGCACCTGAAATTGAATTTTGCTATACCACAGATCCTAAAACTGCCTTCACGGATGTTGATTTTGTTATGGCTCATATTCGTGTTGGTAAATATCCAATGCGTGAAAAAGATGAAAAAATTCCTTTACGCCACGGCGTATTAGGGCAAGAAACCTGTGGGCCTGGTGGTATTGCTTATGGTATGCGTTCTATTGGGGGCGTATTAGAATTGGTTGAATATATGGAAAAATATTCACCAAATGCATGGATGTTAAATTATTCTAACCCAGCAGCCATTGTCGCCGAAGCTACTCGTCGCTTAAAGCCAAATGCAAAAATCTTAAATATTTGTGATATGCCAATTGGTATTGAGTCACGTATGGCGCAAATTGCAGGATTAAAATCACGCAAGGAGATGCGTGTCCGCTATTACGGCTTAAATCACTTTGGCTGGTGGACGCAAGTTGAAGATTTACAAGGTAATGATTTATTGCCTATTATTCGTAAACATGTTGCTGAGCATGGGTATATTCCTAAAGTAGCAGGAGAGCCAGTTGAAGCAAGTTGGAACGATACCTTTGGTAAGGCAAAAGATGTTTGGGCGTTAGATCCAGCAACTATGCCAAATACTTATTTGAAGTATTATTTGTTCCCTGATTATGTTGTTGCGCATTCTGATCCTCATCATACGCGTGCTAATGAAGTGATGGAGCACAGAGAAAAGAACGTTTTCAGCGCTTGTCGAGCCATTACAGCCGCGGGTAAATCATCAGCAGGCCATCTTGAAATAGATGAACATGCTTCTTACATTGTCGATCTTGCAACGGCTATCGCGTTTAATACCCAAGAAAGAATGTTGCTGATCGTTCCTAACAACGGATCAATTATTAATTTTGATCCTGAAGCAATGGTGGAGATCCCTTGTATTGTCGGAAGTCATGGGCCTGAGCCTTTAGTCATGGGCAAAATTCCATTATTCCAAAAAGGGATGATGAGTCAGCAGGTTGCCGTTGAAAAATTAGTGGTAGAAGCCTGGATTGAAAAATCCTATTTGAAACTGTGGCAAGCCATAACGATGTCTAAAACTGTGCCAAGTGCGACCGTTGCAAAAGCAATTTTAGATGATTTAATTGAAGCGAATAAAGACTATTGGCCAGAGCTAAAATAGTGAGTAATTGATTTATAGAGCACATAAAAAATAACCCTGTGTCTGGGTAAGATACAGGGTTTTTGCTTTATTAATAAAGAGAATAACTAATAAAGTAAATGGATTAAGCTTTATTTTCTGCTTGAGTTTCTACTGTAATTTCAACGTCTTCAACTTGGATAACTTCAGCTTGAGGTTTTGCAATCAGACCAGCTTCTAGCTCATTTAAACGGTGTTCTAAGCGTGTTAGTTTTTCACGAGTGCGTAATAAGACTTGAGTCTGTACATCAAACTCTTCGCGATTAACTAAATCCAACTTGTTTAATTGAGATTGCAGAACAGTGCGGATTTTTTTATCAATATCATCACCAAAATCTTTGATGCCTTGTGGCAGAACGTTTTGGATTTGGCGCGCGACTTGTTCAAGTTTTTTCGGGTCCAACATGGGAAGTCCTCACAAATAAAATAGAAAGCTGAGGCTAAGTGTAATATGAGGGCTGAGGGAATAAAACTAGATATCAGGATTATTGTTACTTTTTTATTATAAATCGTTAAATAACCGTATGTCATAAAGTGATTATGTGATTAAACAAGTATTGTCACGGATTGATGATTGCCTCTTATAATTTTAAAGCGTATAGTTTCTTCGTTAATCTCAGGGCGGGGTGAAAGTCCCCACCGGCGGTAGATACTTGAAGCTCCAAGTAAAGCCCGCGAGCGCTTTGTGTTGCCATTGTAATGCAAAGGTCAGCAGATCCAGTGTGATTCTGGAGCCGACAGTTAAAGTCTGGATGGGAGAGAATAAAATAGCATCAGTAGGATCATTGTATCCATTCCTGTTGTTTCTGCTTATGTTTTTTATTAAGCAGAGATCCACTCCTAAGACTGCCCTGGTTCTGGTAACTTTCATTAATTATTGAGGTTTTTTTACCATGAATCAGACGCTACTTTCCGAATTCGGTAATCCATTTGAGCGTGTTGAACTTGCTCTTGAAGCCCTTCGTGCTGGTAAAGGCGTGATGGTGCTCGACGACGAGAACCGCGAAAATGAAGGCGATATGGTTTTCGCAGCAGAAACGATGACCACAGAACAAATGGCGATGTCTATTCGTCATGGTAGTGGCATTGTGTGTTTATGCATTACAGAAGAACGCCGCCAGCAACTTGATTTGCCTATGATGGTGGAAAATAACACTAGTCATTTCCATACAGCATTTACAGTAACGATTGAAGCGGCACAAGGTGTAACAACAGGTGTTTCAGCATCTGATCGTTTAACCACAGTACGTGCAGCTGCTGCTGACAATGCAAAACCAAGTGATTTAAATCGCCCAGGCCATGTATTCCCATTACGAGGCCAACCTGGTGGTGTATTGACTCGTGGAGGACACACAGAAGCGTCAATTGATTTAGCAACATTAGCTGGTTTTAAACCAGTTGCAGTGTTATGCGAATTAACCAATGACGATGGCACAATGGCAAGAGCACCTGAAGTGATTACTTTTGCTAAAAAGCACAATATGCCTGTGTTAACTATTGAAGATTTAGTGGCTTATCGTCTTCGTGAGGAGAAAAAAGCTGGCTGAAATTAACATGTTATAACCGACACTGAAAACACACACACACTTATTCAAGCCACTTAAGGAAACTTAGGTGGCTTTTTTCATATTTTTTGAATAACTATTTCATACTTCTTTGACTATATTTCAAGTAAGAAGGCGCTATGCTAACGCCATAAGACCACAAGCCATAAGAGGTGATTATGGACACAAAAATGATGCCAGCGCTGTTTATTGGGCATGGTAGCCCAATGAATGTATTAGAAGACAATACATATACTCGCCTCTGGTCAAAATTAGGGGAAACACTTCCTCAACCTAAAGCGATTTTAGTGATTTCTGCCCATTGGTATACCGATGGAACTTATGTAACGGCAATGTCGCAGCCAAAGACAATTCATGATTTTTATGGATTTCCTGCAGAATTATATGCAATAGAATATCCAGCGCGAGGTTCGATAGGTTTAGCTGCGCTGATTGAAGATCTTATTGATCCGATTAAATTAAAACTCGATATGGATCAATGGGGATTAGATCATGGAAGTTGGGGGATACTCGAAAAAATGTATCCCAACGCGAATATTCCTGTTGTTCAATTAAGTATTGATGCACACCAATCAGCGCAATGGCATTATGAATTGGGGCAAAAGCTGGTTGAATTACGTAAAGAAGGCGTCTTAATTATTGGTAGCGGTAATATCGTTCATAATTTAAGAATGATGGACTGGCAAAATAGCGATGCGACACCTTATCCTTGGGCATTGGCTTTTAATGAGACAGTCGAAAATAGTTTACAAAGTGATAAGGTACCAGAAGCGTTATTTACGATTTTATCAACAGAAGAAGGGAGATTGTCACATCCCACTCCCGATCATTTTTTGCCTGTTTTGTATCTATTAGGTTTAAAACAAACGGGTGAAAAGGCAACAGTGCTGAATAATGATATTGTGAATAAATCACTAAGCATGATGACGTTTCAAATTGGATAAAACCATCCAATAAAACCTATTGATATAAATAAAAAGCCAAATTCATTTTATGGAATTTGGCTTTTTTTAAATTAAATATAATGTATCGACTCATTATATTTCCCTCGTTATTAACCTTTTCAATTTTCTATATAGATATAATTAATATATTTAACATTTTGTTTATATTGTGTGTGTTAGGCCTGAGATCCATATAGCAATAGTGTCTGCTATGGATATGATCATCTCTGGAATATAGTCTTATATTGAAATCATCAAAATAGAAAGCTATTTTGAATAAAAAAACACCTTACCGCTAACAAGCAATAAGGTGCTCAATATAATTTTAAGATTGCTATCAATCTAAAATAATATGTGGATAGAAGCGTGAGAGATCTTGCGTGATAAGCTCTCTATCTTCTCTAATGCAAATACCTGCGGATTGATCGTTAACCAGCCAGCTACCAATTAATGTATAACTATCACCAAATTTTGGCAGTGGATGGAAATCTTGAACAATAAAGCCTTCTTCACCGTAAGGGCCATCTGCGACAGCAATATCCTTGCCGTTTTCAACAATACGAATATTTGCACCTTCGCGTGAAAACAGTGGCTTGATAACATAACGCGATAATGAATCAGGCGCTTTACCATCATAAAAATAAGCTGGTAGCAGATTTGGGTGATTAGGGAACATCTCCCAAAGCATTGGTAGCAATGCTTTATTTGAAATAATGCTCTTCCAAGAAGGTTCTAACCAACGAATACCTGCATCAGCCAGTTTAGTTGAGAAGTCTTCGCGGAACATAAATTCCCAAGGGTAAAGCTTAAACATATTGCTGATTATCTGATCTTGCAGATCAGTTAACTCACCACGTTCGCCTAGACCCAGATCTTCAATAAAGACAAAATCAGTCGTTACTTGGGCTTCTTCAGCACAATCTTGTAGATATTGAACTGTACCACGATCTTCTTCAGTATCTTGGCAACAAGACATATGAAGATAACGCATTCCGTATTGATCACGAAGCTCTGCGAATCGATCAATTAATTTCTCTTGAATGCTGTTAAATTGATCGGCATTTTGCGGTAAACGACCTGCATTAACTTGATCTTCAAGCCAGATCCATTGGAAAAAAGCAGATTCATACAGAGAAGTTGGAGTATCTGCATTATTTTCTAACAGTTTTGCTGGACTTTTACCGTCATACGCTAAATCAAGACGTGAATAGAGTGAAGGTTGAGATGATTTCCATGAATCACGTACAAAATCCCAGCAGTGACGCGGGATTTGAAAGCGAGTCAGTAATTCTTCACTATTAGCCACTTTATCAGCGACTTGTAGGCACATCTGATGCAACTCTTCCGTCGTTTCTTCTAACGTTTCAACCTCTTCCATTGAGAATTGATAATAAGCATCTTCAGACCAATAAGGCTCGCCATACATTGTATGAAAGTTAAAGCCAAATTCCGTTGCTTTTTCACGCCAATCCGGGCGTTCAATGATATTTTCACGTTTCATGGTTTTAATTAACCACCTGAACGATAAGAAGATGAACCAGTTGAGCTACGGTTATTATTTGTTGCACTGGTACGTTGAGCTGCTGCTTGTCTTGAAACCGTATTACCAAAGCCACCGCGTGTTACTGTTGAAGTTGTTGATGGTTTTGGTGTCATTGCTGTTTTTGGCACGTTCATTTGACGACCGCCAACCGCAGGACCATAGTTACGGCCTGTCGCATCCACAAATTTACCGTTTGCAGGGCTTGTTGGATTACGGGAGCTAAACAGTGGTTGTGCTGGTGCCCCACCCCCCATAAGACGACCCATCATATAGCCCGCCATTAATGGCATAAAGAAGCTACCACCTGAGTTAGCTTGTGCCATTTGTGAGCTGTCTGGGTTTAAATTATTGGCATTTTCAGTACTAACAGGCTGTCCGTCAATAGACGCAGTTTGAGTACATTGAGCATCACCGAATTCAGCTACGCAGTCTTCTAATGTGGCGTATTTAGGTGCTGTACGCTGTGCTTCTTGCAATGCAGTGCGATAGGAGTCTTCACACTGTGCCGCTTGTGACGGATTCGCTTGAGCACATTCTTGTGCGTTCATATACAGTGAAACTGTCTCGTCGCTCTCTTCACATCCTGAAAGCGCAAATACAGCAGTGATGGCGATTGCAACCGGCGCCAGACGATAAGGACGGAATGCTTTACGAAAAGCATCACGATTAATCGATTTGGTACGTTTCATTGGCATATTGGTAAGATCCATAAAAGGTAAAACGTTCAAAATAAAAGCTAGGATAGGTTAAATAGTCTAGAAAATAAATAAGAAACACCTAATCATCAAGGATAACCAGAAATTTGTGATCTTTATAAGGTTAAGAGTAATGAAATTAGGTAAATCCTCTCTTTTTAACCTAATTGTGATTAAGGTATTTGTTAATACAAGAATATAGATATTGTTGAGATCTTAATTTAATCCATAACACAATATCTTATGTGAAGAGAAAGCATAAAAAAAACCGCTTATCAGTTTATTGCTGAAAGCGGTTTTTTATTATAAGAAACTAATTAATTTCTTAATTCACGATTAAGGCGCAACGTTAAGAGTAGGGCTTGTTAACGGGCGAATAATGTTATCTGGTGAAGTTGAAACTTCTTCCCCTAGTGCATTATTAAGCTGAATTAAGTCATTCTCGTTTAATGTACCGCGCGCGTATTCAATATTTAATTGGTTAATTAAATAGTCATAACGTGCGTTAGATAATTTCTGTTTTGCATCATAAAGTGTTGTTGTGGCATTCAACACATCAACAATAGTACGAGTACCCACTTGATAACCCGCTTCAGTTGCATCTAATGAACTTTGTGCAGAAACAACAACTTGTTGATACGCTTTGATGCTACTGATTGATGCAGAAATATTGTTATAAGAAGAGCGCGCGATTTGGACAATAGAGCGATAAACCGACTCTAATTGTTCGCTTGCACTTGTAAAGCCATATTGTGCTTGTTCAACTTGTGAGCTTGTTCTGCCACCAGTATACAGAGGGATGCTAACAGACAAACCAATGCTATTTTGACCACTGTAACTATTACGGCTACTAACATCTGCTGGTGGTAATGCACTACCATGATTATGGCTATTTGATACGCCAGTTGATGCATTTAAGTCTACAGTTGGTAAGTGACCTGATTGCGCTAAACGAATATTTTCGCGAGCTAAATCTTGACCTAAACGTGCGCTCAATAAACTTAAGTTACGTTCTTCGGCATCTTTTAACAGTTTCTCAATAGAATCTGGTGAAGTTGTTGAAAAACGGCTGATGTTCAGTGATGCTAGATTAATATAATAGATACCACTAACTTGGCGCAGTTTCTCTAATGCGTTATCTAATTGATTTCGACCCGCTACTTCTTGTGCCAGTACGCTATCATAATTAGCACGCGCATTTTGTACGTCAGTAATTGCGACTAAACCTACGTTAAAACGTTGAGTTGTTTGATCTAACTGGCGGTAAACTTGTTCTTTTTGCGCTTCAATAAATGATAACGAATCAATAGCACGTAAAACATCAAAGTAAGCGGTAGCAGTGTCTAAAATCAGCTTTTGCTGACTTGTTTGGTAAGTGACATCACTCATGCCCGCTGTTTTTTCTTGAATGTTTAATTGGCGCCATAATGCCATGTTAAACACACTTTGAGTTAGCGTTAAACTTGCACCAATAGAATTGGATTCGGTATCTCTTGCGTCACGGTAGCCGCTTTTATAATCTGCGGATGCGCCTAATCCTAATTGTGGTAATAATGAGCCACGAGCTTCATTAATTTTTTCAAAAGCTTGATTTCTTTCAGCTAATGACTTGCGTAACTCAGGGTTACTGTCCTTTGCTTTTTGATAAACTTGAAGCAGATCCTCAGCCTGACTTGCAGTGCTGAATCCTGCCAAACTCATCGTGACCAAAAGAGAGAGCAGTTTTTTCATTTTAATTCCTTGTTGCAACAGTTTCGCTGAGTTGCCTCTGTTAATCTTGATTGGGGATAATTCTAGCAGATTGTTTCCCTAAGTAGGGGTAGCCATTTGTGCCATATCCTTTTATTTTAGATTAACTTTACATGAATTGTTGGCAAATTTCTTTAAATCTGTATTAAACGTAAGCAATAAAAAGACTCTTAAATGTAACTTAAGGAACATTGTATGAAGAAAAGGGAAAATATACCATTTTTATACGGTCGTGAAGACGTGAAATTGCTCTCTCAAAGAGATTTATATAAAGGCTTTTTCCGTATGACTGAGTACCGCTTTAAACATCGCCTTTTTGAAGGTGGATGGAGTGAAGAAGTTAAACGTGAAGTCTTTGAGCGAGGCAATGCGGGGGTTTTGTTAGCTTATGATCCTAAACGTGATGAAGTCGTATTAATTGAGCAAATTCGTATTCCTGCGTATGAAACCAGTGAGACACCTTGGTTGCTAGAAGTGATTGCCGGTATGGTCGAACAAGGTGAAAGCCCAGAAGACGTTGTTAGGCGTGAAGCCCAAGAAGAAGCGGGTGTTATTGTTGGGCGATGTGAGCCAATTATTAGTTATCTTTCTAGTCCTGGTGGCACCAGTGAAAGAATGCATGTCTATGTTGGCGAAGTTGATGCAACAACAGCAAAAGGTATTCATGGGTTAGCGTGTGAGAACGAAGATATTCGTGTTCATGTAGTGAACCGAGAACAAGCCTATCGTTGGGTTGAAGAAGGCGTTATTGATAATGCAGCATCTGTTATTGCTCTGCAATGGTTACAACTTCATCATATTGCACTAAGAGAGCGTTGGTCAGTAATTTAATGCATTAATAAACGGTTAAAGGGTGTTTTTAACGATATTATCAAGTAGAGTAACTATCTCTAAGTATACGATATCAAATGAATTAAATTGTAAAATGAAGTGAAAAAAACGTGACTGAAAGCGAGAATATTTCTCACTAATCTTTTGAAATGTGTATTGGTTGGCAGATCTTTACTACGAAAATACGTTAACATAACGGCTAATGAGAGTGAAACAAGGAAACCTTTTGGAAAGCCAGCTTGAATTATCGGTGAAACACAAAAACACCGTAAGAATATTACAAATCACAGACACCCACCTCTTCGCTAATGTGGAGGATACTCTGCTGGGTATTAATACCTATCGTAGCTACCATGCGGTATTAAATGCAATTAGAGAGCAGGGGCTTGAGGTGGACTTGATTGTTGCGACAGGTGATTTAGTTCAAGATCAAACCTTTGAAGCTTATCAGCATTTCGCTGATGGCATTGCAACACTAACACCACCTTGTGTTTGGTTGCCTGGTAATCATGACTATCAACCTGCGATGATTGATGCTTTAAATCAGGCAGGTATTTTGTCGGCAAAACAAGTGTTGATTGGTGATAGTTGGCAAATGCTGTTATTAGATAGCCAAATTCAAGGCGTTCCTCATGGTGAGTTATCAGATTGTCAGCTAGATTGGCTAACACGTTGCCTTGAAAGCCAAAAACACAGAGATACGATCATTTTGTTACATCATCATCCTATGCCTTCTGGATGTACATGGTTAGATCAACATAGTTTAAGAAACTCTCAAGAATTAGCTGAGCGCTTAAAAGGCCATACTCAGGTGAAAATGATGCTTTGTGGTCATATTCATCAAGAAATGGATGAAATGTGGAATGGTATTCGTATGTTGGCAACGCCTTCGACTTGTATTCAGTTTCGCCCTCATTGCACAAATTTTACCTTAGATACGGTTTCTCCTGGTTGGCGCTATTTAGAAATGTCTCTTTCATCGGATGAAAAAGGTAAAGTTGAAACACAGGTATATCGTTTATCAGGCACTGAGTTCTGTCCTGATCTTGATGCGGATGGCTATTAAGTCATGTCTCGTATTCTTTACTTACATGGCTTTAATAGCTCACCAAAATCCGCTAAAGCCCAAGCTTTTCGGCAATGGTTAGAAGCAACGCATCCTGAAATTGAATTAATAGTGCCTCAATTGCCACCTTATCCTAAAGAAGCGGCTCAATTAATTGAAACAATAGTCAAAGAAAGTGCAAATGATAAGCTTGGATTAATTGGCTCATCATTAGGTGGCTATTTATCGATCTGGTTATCTCAGCGTTTTAATTTACCTGCTGTTGTTGTTAATCCCGCTATTCGTCCTTTTGATCTCTTACAAAATTTCTTGGGTGAAAACGAAAATCCCTATACACATCAAAAGTATAAATTAGAACCCCATCATATGGATGAGTTACTTGCCTTACGTATTCCCGTAATTACATCACCCGAACTTATTTGGTTGCTTCAACAAACTGGAGATGAAATACTTGATTATCGTCAAGCTGTCTCATATCTTGGCGCGTGTAGGCAAACCGTAGAATCGGATGGAAATCACGCATTTGTGGGTTTTGAACGTTTTTTTCCGAAAATTATTCAATTTTTAAAGATAATTTAGCCTTTCGGTTAATTAACCTGTAAAACGTAGGTTGATGTATCTACCCGAAAATTAATATCATATTGCCGCAAACACCTGTTATTATAAACAGTATTTTCTAACAGCGAACCGCAGATTAAAACAATGACTCAATCAAGTTATAACGCAAAGGATATTGAGGTTCTTAATGGTCTAGAACCAGTACGTCGCCGTCCTGGCATGTACACTGATACGACTAGACCGAACCATTTGGCACAGGAAGTGATAGATAATAGCGTGGACGAGGCGCTTGCGGGACACGCATCGAAGGTCGATGTCATTTTATATGAAGACCAATCTATCGAAGTTATCGACAATGGGCGAGGAATGCCTGTCGATATTCATCCTGAACTTAAGGTCTCTGCTATCGAGTTAATTCTTGCTCACCTCCACGCCGGAGGAAAATTCTCTAATAAAAACTATCAATTTTCCGGTGGGCTACATGGTGTAGGGATCTCGGTTGTTAACGCACTTTCTAAGCGTATTGAAGTGACCGTTCGTCGTGATGGTAAGATTTATCAAATCGCCTTTGAAAATGGCGACAAAGTCGAAGAGTTACACGAAATTGGAACTTGTGCAAAGCGAGATACTGGAACAAGTGTGCATTTTTGGCCTGATGGCTCTTATTTTGATGTTCCTCGCTTTTCCGCCAAAAGCTTGTCTCACGTATTAAAAGCGAAAGCCGTATTGTGTCCCGGTGTTAATGTCTCTTTTGTTGATAAAGTGAATAACACACAAGAAAACTGGTGCTACGCTGATGGCTTAACCGATTATTTAAGTGAAGCTGTCGCTGAATTTATTCGCCTTCCTGAAGAGCCTTTTACTGGAAAGTTTGAAGGGGATAACGAAGCGGTTGAATGGTCTATGTTATGGCTACCAGAAGGTGGCGATTTACTTACTGAAAGTTATGTTAACTTAATCCCGACTGTTCAGGGGGGAACACACGTTAATGGTTTACGCCAAGGTGTGTTAGATGCAATGCGTGAATTCTGTGAATTCCGTAATTTACTCCCAAGAGGCATTAAATTAACTGCTGATGATACATGGGAGCGTTGCGCTTATGTATTATCAGTCAAAATGCAAGATCCTCAATTTGCAGGGCAGACTAAAGAGCGACTCTCCTCAAGACAAACCAGTGCGTTTGTTGCAAGTGCTGTAAAAAATGCCTTTAGCTTATGGTTAAATCAGAATGTTCAAGTTGGTGAATTACTCGCTGAGATGGCTATTAGTAGTGCTCAGCGTCGTATGCGAGCCGCAAAAAAAGTAGTGAGAAAAAAACTTACTTCTGGACCGGCACTACCAGGAAAATTGGCTGATTGTACTTCTCAAGATTTACGGTATACCGAACTGTTTTTAGTCGAAGGGGACTCTGCTGGAGGCTCAGCGAAACAAGCGCGTGATCGTGAGTATCAAGCGATTATGCCACTGCGCGGTAAAATTCTAAATACATGGGAAGTCTCTTCTGATGAAGTGCTTGCTTCGCAAGAGGTACATGATATCTCTGTGGCAATTGGCATGGATCCTGATAGTGATGATTTAAGCCAATTACGTTACGGTAAAGTTTGTATTCTTGCAGATGCGGACTCTGATGGCTTACATATTGCAACTTTATTATGTGCGTTATTTGTGCGTCATTTTCCTGCTCTTGTTAAGCAAGGGCACGTTTATATGGCGATGCCACCACTTTACCGTATTGATTTAGGTAAAGAAGTCCATTATGCCCTTGATGAATCAGAAAAAAATGCCATTTTACAACGTTTAAGTCGTAAAAAAGGGAAGCCTAACGTACAGCGTTTTAAAGGATTGGGTGAGATGAACCCGCTTCAATTGCGTGAGACAACACTTGATCCTAATACGCGCCGTTTAGTGCAATTGGTGATTGATGAAGAAAATTATCAAGAAACCTTAGGCATGATGGATATGTTGTTAGCGAAAAAACGCTCTGAAGATCGCCGAAATTGGTTACAAGAGAAAGGCGATGAAGTTGACATCGAAGTGTAATGGATACCACAAGAGTCTGAGGAAAATATCGAATGAGTGAATTGACTCATGATGGTGTAGAGCGTCAACCGCTCCACTTATTTACAGAAAATGCCTATCTCAACTATTCCATGTACGTCATTATGGATCGTGCATTGCCTTTTATTGGAGATGGGCTAAAACCTGTGCAACGTCGTATTGTTTATGCGATGTCAGAGCTAGGTTTAAGCAATAGCGCCAAATTTAAAAAATCAGCTCGTACTGTTGGTGACGTGCTAGGTAAATATCACCCACATGGTGATGGTGCATGTTATGAAGCCATGGTTCTTATGGCTCAGCCTTTCTCTTATCGTTATCCGTTAATTGACGGACAGGGTAACTGGGGGGCGCCGGATGATCCGAAATCTTTCGCTGCAATGCGTTATACCGAATCTCGCCTTTCAAAATATTCACAAACACTATTAAGTGAATTAGGACATGGTACGGTAGATTGGATACCTAACTTTGACGGCACGATGCAAGAGCCGAAAATGTTGCCTGCTCGCTTACCTAATATCGTGCTTAATGGCACAACAGGTATTGCTGTTGGGATGGCAACGGATATTCCACCGCATAATGCACGTGAAATTGGACAAGCCTTAGTGATGCTTTTAGATAATCCTGATGCGGGATTATCTGACGTGATGCAATATGTTCAAGGCCCTGATTATCCAACTGAAGCTGAAATTATTACGGCTCAAGACGATATTAAAAAAATCTATAAAACGGGTCGCGGTTCGGTCAGAATGCGAGCTGTTTGGCAAAAAGAAGAGGGATGCGCAGTTATCACAGCGTTACCTCATCAAGTTTCTGGCGCCAAAGTACTTGAGCAAATTGCAGCCTTGATGCGAGCAAAAAAACTGCCTTTAGTTGAAGACTTACGTGATGAATCCGATCACGAGAATCCAACGAGACTTGTGATTGTTCCTCGTAGTAATCGTGTTGATTTAGAGCAAGTGATGTACTACTTGTTTGTAAATACCGATTTAGAGAAAAGTTATCGCGTTAACCTGAATATGATTGGGTTAGATAACCGCCCAGCAGTAAAAGGATTACTGACGATTTTAAATGAATGGCTGGTGTATCGTCGCCAAACAGTCACAAATCGTCTAAATCATCGCTTAGAAAAAGTGTTGCGTCGCTTAGAAATTCTCAAAGGTTTATTAATTGCTTATCTTAATATTGATGAAGTGATTGAGATCATTCGTCATGAAGATGAGCCAAAAGCAGAATTAATGCGCCGCTTTGAGTTATCTGATATTCAAGCTGAAGCTATTTTAGAGTTACGTTTACGTCATTTAGCCAAACTTGAAGAGATGAAACTAAAAGGTGAAAGTGATGAGCTTGAAAAAGAACGTGACAGTATTGAAAAATTATTAAGTTCACCACGCCGTTTAAATACGCTACTGAAAAAAGAGATTGAAGCAGACGCGAAAGAATTTGGTGATGACAGACGTTCCCCTATTCGCCCTCAAGAAGAGGCGAAAGTGGTTAATGAACAAGATATGTTGCCATCAGAGCCTGTGACCATTGTGCTGTCTGAAATGGGTTGGGTACGTAATGCAAAAGGACATGATATTGATCCTAGCGGTATGAGTTACCGCGCCGGGGATAGTTATCACAGTGCAGTCCGAGGCATGAGTAATCAACCTGTTTTGTTCCTTGATTCTACTGGTCGAAGCTACACACTAAGCCCGAATGATATGCCTTCTGGGCGAAGTCAGGGTGAACCACTAACAGGAAAATTAACTTTCCCACCTGAAGCCAGCGTGAAATACATGTTAGCAGGCAGTGCTGGGCAAGAATATTTGCTGGCAACAAAAGAAGGTTATGGTTCTGTTCTCTCTTATGATGAGATGGAAACAAAAAATAAAACGGGTAAAGGGTTACTGACAGTTTCAGAAGGAACAGAGTTACTAGAGCCTTTCTTAGTTGATCCACAGAAAAAGAATGATCAGTATTGGTTTATTATCATCACGGATAAAACACGCATTCTAGCCATTTCAGCAGAACAACTGAATGAAATGAACAAAAAAGGACGTGGAACTCGCTTAGTTGCGTTAGGTAAAGAGCAAGGTGATGTCATTGAACAAATGCTGTTTGCCCCTAAAAATGAGGCATTAATCTTTACTGTAGATGGTCAGCACGAAGTGCTTAAAGCCGAAGAGATTAGCTATTTTAGTGGTAATGCAGGTGATGAACCTATTCCATTAAAACATCTACATCCTGAAGCTGTTACGGTCATTATGTCGGAAAAAGGACTCATTCGTTGCCAGAAAGGCCATAATATTGATGCTCAATCTGTTGGTTTTAAAGCAGGCGATGATTATTTCGCTGCTATTGAAGGAATGAGTAACCAGCCTGTACACTTAATAGATACCACAGGTCAAAGCTATACCGTTGATGTTGATGCCTTGCCTTCTGGTCGTAGCAAAGGCGATGCACTGACTGAACGATTAAAAATTCAGAAAGGTGCCCAGTTACGCCATGTTGTTATGGGCGAAAGCACCGATAAGATCTTAATGGCATCTGATGCTGGTTATGGTTTCATCTGCCAAGTTGATGATTTAACTTCTAAAAATAAAGCAGGAAAATCATTACTAACATTACCTGAAAATGCATTACCTTTACCGCCACAACGTTTGAATAATGAGTTAACTGATCTCATCATGATCATTACTAAAGGCGGTAGAATGCTGATTTTTGAAGCGGCAGAATTGCCAACGATGGTAAAAGGAAAAGGAAACCAGATGGTTTCTATTCCAGCTTCACAAGCTGCAAGTGGTGAGGATAATGTCGCTTGGTTACGTGTATTACCAGAAAATGCTTCAGTAACACTGCATTTTGGCAAGCGTAAACTGACAATGTCGATGAATGAGTTAGTTAGCTTTAAAGCAAAACGTGGACGCCGAGGAACTTCATTACCTCGTGGTGCTCAAGTTATCGATCATATTGATATTGAAACAAATTAAACTTAATACTTAATTGATATTTAGTGGGTCTATTGACCCACTTCTATTTAGGACGCTAAAACTTATGTTAGCCATTATTCGAGGCATTATTGTCATTCTTTACACCATTATTGTGGTGACGTTTGGAATGATTTATTGCATGTTTTCACCAAGAAATCCAAAACATGTAATGACTTATGGACGAGCATTTGGCAAGTTATCTCGTATTTTTGGGATTAAACTTGTTGAACGTTTTCCAAAAGATGCAAAAAGCTATGGCCCAAGTATTTATATTGGAAACCATCAAAATAATTTTGATATGGTAACAATGTCGAATGCAGTACAACCTAATACAGTGACTGTGGGCAAAAAAAGCTTAATCTTTATTCCTTTTTTTGGTCAATTATATTGGATCACGGGTAATATTTTGATTGATAGAGCAAACCGCTCTAAAGCACATGGCACAATTTCACAAGTTGCCGATCAAATTAAATCGAAGAAAATTTCAGTGTGGATGTTCCCTGAAGGAACGCGTAGTCGTGGTCGTGGACTTTTACCGTTTAAGACAGGAGCGTTTCATGCTGCAATTCAAGCTGGAGTGCCTATTATTCCGGTTTGCGTGTCGACAACACAAGGTAAAATTAAACTCAATCGCTGGAATAATGGCTACGTGATTGTTGAAATGTTGCCTCCGATTGATGTTTCAAAATACACCAAAGATCAAGTTCGGGAATTAGCCGAAGATTGCCGCCAAATTATGAAAGCGAAAATTGAAGAGCTAGATAAAGAAGTTGAAGAGATGAATAAGCGTGATTTTCCTGGCAAATTAAATTAACGTCTACACATTATCTATATGAGATATAAGCCTGATTTTCAGGCTTATACTCGTCATACTTCAAGTTGTAGCGTTGTCGTCTAGCTGCATCTTGAATGATTTAAAGTATATGTTTGTATGTATCTTACTTATCGCCTAACTACATCTCGAATTATTTAAAGTATAGTTATCAACTATTTTTAGGATTTATGTCACATCCGCGCTATTATGCTCCCGTAATTTCATTTAAGTCCTTTTGTCTTTAAATCACAGCAGCTTTTTTTCCTGTCCAATGTTTTTGATTATGCGGTAGGAATATTTGTATTTTGTTGCGGAGAAAGTATGTCATTTAGTCGTCGCCAGTTTATTCAGGCTTCAGGCTTAGCGGTATGTCTGGGCTCAATATCTTCTTCTGTTCGTGCTGGATCAGTCAATGATAAACAATTACCTATACCGCCATTGTTGGAATCTCGTCGTGGCCAGCCTCTGTTTTTGACTTTGCAAAATGTGCATTGGGCATTTAATGGTACGCAAAAAGTGGAAGCTTGGGGGATCAATGGCTCAACACCGGGACCGACAATCAAAGTTAGAAGTGGCGATGATATAAAACTTATTTATAGTAACCGTCTTAGTGAAGCTGTATCTATGACCGTAAGTGGTTTATTAGTTCCTGGTACACAAGTCGGGGGGGCTGCTAGATTAATGTCACCAGGCGCGTATTGGTCGCCGGTATTACCCATTCGCCAAAAAGCAGCAACGTGTTGGTATCACGCCAATACTCCCTTTAAAATGGCGCCTCATGTTTATAACGGGCTGGTGGGAATGTGGATTGTGGAAGATGAAGAGAGTCGATCCCTACCTTTACCCAAAGAGTATGGTGTAAATGATTTTCCGCTGATAATTCAAGATAAACGAATTGATAATTTTGGCACACCACAATACGACAAAGAAGCTGCAAGTGACGGTTTTTATGGTGATACATTGCTCGTGAATGGGCGTGAAGATCCTTATATCGAAGTTTCTAGAGGGTGGATTCGGTTACGTTTAGTTAATGCATCTAATGCTCGCCGTTATGAATTAACTGCAAATGATGGTCGATCGCTTTACCTTATCGCCTCAGATCAAGGTTTATTAACTTCTCCAGTTGAATTGAAATCTGTACCAATGGCACCAGGTGAACGACGTGAAATACTTGTTGATATGTCTGAAGGTGGTGAAGTCATCATTACAGCAGGGCAAAGTGCCGGATTTATGGACAGACTTCGTGGTATCTTTGAGCCTTCCGATTTATTACGTAATGCCAATATATTGACGATTAGACCGACAGGATTAATGTCATTAGTTACTGATAAAGCGCCACAGCAATTAGCGCTGGATGACACTCAAATTACCACCTCGATTCAACCTAGAACCATTCAACTTCATAACAGTCCTCCAGGTATCAATAATGCTCGTTGGGAGCTTTCAAGAATTGATTTGGTGGGTAAACAAAATGGCTGGGAACGTTGGCTTGTCACTGTACCAACGCCTCAATCATTCCATATTGAAGGCGCTCGTTTTAAAGTCATTAATCATAATGGGCAAAAACCTTCACCTGCGGATTTTGGTTGGAAAGATACGGTTTGGATCGAAAGTCAGAGTGAGTTATTAGTGGAGCTAAAACAACCTTCTTATTCCCACTTTCCTTTCTTGTATTACAGCCAGTTACTAGAAAATGCAGATAAAGGAATGGTAGGACAAATGGAAATCACGCCTGTAGAATAATAGCTTAGTCATAGTGCTAAATTAAAATAAAAACAGTATTTTTAAAATAAAAATACTGTTTTTTTTTATATCTAAATAATGCAGATTATATTTTTTCGACTAAAGTTAAATAGAGAATAATATTCTCATTTTTAATTTGTTAATTAATTTAGAGTAATTGTTTTTTTATCTACACTCTCTTTATTAAATTGATTTAAATATTGATATTAATAGAGACAATGTTGATTAAAGTTGGTTTTAATTTTTTGTAATATAATGGATTGCGATCTAAATCTGTTTAATCTATCTATTAATTTGTGATTACCTAGTCAATCTATCTATTTTTCTGGCATGAAATCATATTTTTGAGATGCCCTTCAAGTAATTATTTCTCTAGAAACAAGAGAATCTTTGCGTCTTTTATTTTTGATCCTTAATAAATGTTATTAATTTAAATATAACTGAAGGTACAGAATGAACAAAGAAATAGCTTTAAGTCACCATCACAAAATGAATAAAAATAATAGAATAAATAAAAATATATTCCAACTCTCCCTTGTTGCATCCGCGTTACTTTTTTCTGGATATTCCGTTGCATATTCAGAAGCTGGACAATTAGGTGATACAAAAAGTTGGGAAAGCCAAGAATATCAAAAAGACTGGGGTTTGGCGGCCATGAATGCCTCTAGTGCTTATGCACTTGGGTTCCATGGGCAAGGTGCCAAAATCGGTGTAATGGACTCTGGTGCATTATTATCACATCCAGAATTGAATGATACTCGGTTTCATGCTGTGAAAGCCAAAGGCCAATATGGTTCAACTGGTATGCGTTACCCTCAGGAAATGGGGGGACATTATGAAAAAGATCAGGCCTTTGATGTTGATGGAGGTTGGATCAAAGGAGTGAATGATACACACGGAACACATGTTACAGGCACCGTAGGCGCAAGCCGTGATGGCAATGGTATGCATGGAGTAGCGTGGGGAGCTGATGTTTATTTAGGAAATACAGGCGCAACAGATAGCAATAACTACGGGCCATATCAAGATTACACCTATTTCTACACTGGCTGGAAAGCCATGGTCGATGCAGGGGCTCAGGTAATTAATAATAGCTGGGGAACCAACCCTCGTATTATTAACGAAGATAAAACACTAGGCCCTGATGGTGGTAATACAACTGTTCATATGCCAGTAGATACCACTGCGCAAACTGAATATGAATATTTCTACTTTAAAAAAGTCTATGGCGATAAACCTTCCTTTGTTGATGCGGCTTATGACGCAGTAAAAGGCACTAACGTTGTACAAGTATTTACAACTGGTAACCGTGACTTTGCTCAGCCTTATTATCGCCCCCTTTATCCTTACTTTAATCCTGAAGCAGAAAAACATTGGATTGCGGTTGCGGGTCTGAAACAGAATGCGGACAAATCAGGTTATGAATTAGAAAAAATCTTCAATGAAGCGGGCAATGCGAAATGGTGGACGGTTGTTGCGCCAGGTCGTAACATTTATTCGTCAGTTGTTGATGAAGAGGGAAATGCAGGTTGGAATACCTTTAGTGGTACATCAATGGCTGCTCCTCACGTTACAGGTGCCATGGGTGTACTGATGTCACGTTACGAGTCGATGAATGCGATGCAAATACGTGATGTGATGTTTACAACAGCCAATCACCGTAATCCAGATGGTTCTTTATATGATAGCTGGACGGCAGCCGAAGGAACGCCTGATGTGCGTTATGGTTGGGGTACGCCGGATTTAGATAAAGGGATGTATGGTCCGGGTCAGTTCTTAGGTAAATTTGAATATAACTTAAGCATGACTCCACTTGATGTTTGGACAAATGATATTTCACAAACTGCGTTAGATCTACGTGAACAAGAAGATCTCGCATGGTTGAAGGAATATACAGATAAAGGCATTGCAGCTGGTGGTGATTACAATCTAGGTACTGATTTTGTTATTAACGATGGTAACCCTGATCCAACTTCCCATATTGTTAGCAAAGAAGATGCTGAAAAATGGCGTAAAGAGTATTACCAAAAACGTGCTGATGCTATTCAAGCTAAAATTAACGCTGGTTTGTATGATGGGGCTTTAGTTAAGAAAGGCGAAGGCACATTGGTTATGACTGGCGATAATACTTATCGTGGCGGTACAACAGTCGAACAAGGTACTTTATATGGCTTTACTGAATCGTTTGGCACTGAAGCGGTTAACGTTAATGGCGGCAAATTAAGTGTGATCGATCGTTACAACGATACTTTTACACAACAAGGCCAACTAGCATCAAACGAAAGCCACAAAGCTAATATTAATATCAACGATAAAGGCACGTACTTAGTGACTGTGGGGCATGATGTTAATGTCGGAGATATGGCCTTAAATAAAGGGGCAAGTTTAGATATTGGTGCTGATAGTGAAGGTCAATTAAAAGATATCTACCTTAATAATACTGTCGCAACAGGTACCGTTAATGCAGACAATTTAGTTGATAATCGTAATAAAACTAAAATGTTAGCGAATAACAATCCAGACAGTGATTATGCATTATTTGATAAAAATGTTTCTGTAAAAGACAACACAATTACAGGTACATTAAGTAAGAAAGAAAATACCTCTTTAGCCACATTTGCGAATAATGAAAATGGCCGTTCTATTGCTAATACTTTAGATAGCACAGGTCGTGGCGATTTATTCAATGCTGTATTACCAATGAATGAAAGAGATCTGAATAAGACTTATGGATCATTGGGCAGTGATATGTACCTTAATGCTAACAGTGCAAGTGTAGTGAATGTGTTAGGTTTAACACGCACAGTGAAAGATCAAGCAATGGGTATTGGACAAGGCCGTTATGCTAAATTGGATAATAGTAATGCACGTATTTGGATGACGGGTATTGGGCAATGGGGCAACATCGATTATGGTCATAGTAATATGGATGTTGATTTCTATGTCGGTTTATTAGGCGCAGAAATAGATGTGACCGAAAATACCAAAGCAGGCCTCTTCTTCGGTGCGGGTTCAACCAAATATAAAGGGAATGAACACGGAAAAATAGATAGCAACGATATCCATATTGGTGCTTATGGTGTGTCTAATTTATTTGATGTGGCTTCATTAAACTATGGTTTTACACATACTAACCAAGATAGAGATGCTAAAAGAACACTTTGGGTAGGACAAAATGCAGGTTATAACTCTACAAGTTATGATGCAAAAATTACTCAAATTTTCTTAGAAGGTGCTTATACTCAATTTAATACGAATCAGTACTCTATTGAGCCATATGCAGGATTCAGTTGGTTACGTGTATCAACTGATGATATCAATGAAAATGTCGGTAATATGAAATTTATCACTAAGACTGATTCACAAGATATTCAAGTAGGTACTATCGGTTTACGTGGTGGATATCCATTTATGGCTGGTAGCGTTAATATGGCATTAAAAGGCGATATCTCTGCAAGTCATCTATTTGGTGATAACCGCCCTGAATCACGTCTTTTCTTATCTAATTCCGGTGATGCAACTTTACGTGGTGGCAAACTGGATAATCTATTTGGTGTTGGTCTAGGTGTTGATGCGCAATTAAGCAAATCAACAACTTTCGGGCTTTCTTACCAAGGTCAATATAATAGTGATGTAAGCTCAAGTGGTATTAATGCAACACTGAAAATTAATTTCTAATTATATTTAGGTTGTTTTCTATAAAAGGCCCTTAGTAACAAGGGCCTTTTTTTGTATTAAAATGTAGATAAATAATGGATTGTTTTACTATGAGATAAGGAGTCATCATGAAAGTAAACAATACTCATTTTCAAACTAATTTAATAAAAGATATCGATATAAATAAAAAAGAAAATCATAAAATAAAAAATGAAATTAATAGTGTTTTAAATAACTTCAATAGCTTTTATGTAGGAGGGAAGAGTAAAACTTTTTTATCTAAGTTTTCTTTTTTTATAAAGAAAATATTTAATTTAAAGACTGACTTGACTTTTTTGTTAGATAAAAGACAATATGCTAAAATAAATAATTTATCCACTCTTTTTGACAGAGATGGGCAAATAAAAATTAATAAGTGTAGACTAATAAAATCTGACTTTGTTAGTTTTAAGAAAGAGACATTGGAATCATTTTTTTTAAGTTTAAATATAGCAGTGAAAAATGATTCTTATGATATAGCTAAAAAAATAATACAAAAATATCTTTATGAAAAATCCAAAACGAAAGAAGACTTCATTACTATAATGAGTATCTCTTTAGATGTGATTAATAATCACGAAAAAGAACAATTTGAACAATTGAATATACATAATTCAGAATGCTCTAGTATGTTAAATTATATTAACTTTAATTATAGGCAATGTATTGACACTGCAATAGATTATGCTTGTAAAGAGCTTGATGGAAAAATATCCCATAAAATGAGTAATTCAATAATGTATTTAGTTAATACAATACATGATATTTACTCGATGGAAATGGAGAAAAATCTAATTATAAATATAACTAAAATTTTTATTGATAAAGCAAAAACGTGTAATGTTGGAAATTATAATAATGATGGTTTTATAAAATCAATATTAAATCTTTTGGAAAATAAATTGAAAAATAGTGAGGGCGTAAAAGAATTTGTGGATAGTATGCTTGATTCAGGATTATTAGAGTCCAATGATATTATTAAATCAGAAGAAAAAACAGCAGGGGACGAATATTTTATATCTGATTTTAATAGAAAAATGAAAAGTTTTTTTAGTAAGAATAACTATGATAAAGAAGTAAAAAATAATATTGCCAATGTTATTAGAGATAATTATGAAACAATTTTAGATAAAATGAGAAATAAATCTAATCGTCTTGAAAATGAAATGGTTTTGCTGGATATTATTGATTATTTAAAGAGTGATAATGATTTAAGTTTAAATTTACTATAAATAAGTTATTCCTCTTTAATAAATTTTATTAAAGAGGTTTTTTATTTAACTCAATGCGACTTTAATACCTAAACCAATCAGTACAACACCTAACACTTTATCGATCCCTTTTTGGACTTTATTAAGTACCTTTCTAACTGGTGCACTTTGGATTAATAAAACCAATAAAGGCCAGTAAACCACTGCTAATCCCCAGATAATAAAGGCATACCACAATTTCTCACCGATACTGGAATCAACACTTAATACTTGAGTGAAAACGGCAAGGAAGAATAAGGTGGCTTTAGGATTAAGTAAATTACAGAGAAAACCTTGCATAAAGGCTTTTTTAAAGCTGATTTGTGAATGTTGTGTCGTTTTTTCATCAATCGTATGATTGGATTTTGAGAGTAAGCTATGAAAACCAATCCAGAGTAAATATGCGGCTCCGGCATATTTTAAAATGGAAAAAAGCCAAGGTGTTGTAGTGATAAGTACAGCAATTCCGGCAACACAATACGACATATGCACAAGCAATGCGGCCACAATACCCATTGCAGTCATCATTGCAGCAGAGCGTTGATAGCGAGCCGCATTTTTTACAACGAGAAAAAAGTCTGGGCCCGGTGAGATCATACCAAGTAAAGCAATTGTAAAAACGACTAAAGAAGTTTCAAGCATAATAGCGCCTTGTATATAACAATATTATAATGATTGAATCTTATATGATTAAGTTAACACTTCGAGTATAAAGCAATTATTTATTATCTAGGAAGCATAATTTGTATCGACTCAGGTTTTAGCTTTACGTATAGTGTGAGCAGTTTTTTTCCCATCTTTACCCGTAGGTGTGTAAATGAATATTAGTTTAATCGCAGCATTAGCGATGGATCGCATTATTGGTATGGAAAAGGCAATGCCTTGGACATTACCAGGTGACCTCGCATGGTTTAAAAAGAATACGCTAAATAAACCCGTTATTATGGGCCGGGTGACTTATGAATCTATTGGGCGTCCTTTACCGAATCGTCTCAATATTGTGTTAAGTAGCCAACCAGGAACAGATAGTGAAGTTGTTTGGGTGAAGTCTGTAGAAGAAGCTTTGCAAGCTGCTGAAAATCATGATGAAATTATGGTTATCGGTGGTGGTAAAGTGTATGAGCAATTTTTACCTATGGCTAATACACTCTATCTAACACACATCGATGCTGAAGTAATTGGTGATACAACATTCCCTGATTATGAGCCTGATGAATGGGATTCTACCTTTATGGAATATCATGAAGCTGATGAAAACAACTCTCATAACTACTGCTTTGAAATATTAAAAAGAAGAAAATAACAAGAATTAAATAAAAAGGGAGATTAAATATCTCCCTTTTTATTATTCCTATTTTATTAATATAAGAATAATAAAAATAAGAGTTATTATACTAACTAAGAATTTTATTTATAAAGTTTATTATTTAAAAGTAATCATTATTTATATTTTAATAAACTCACTTTACAAGAATAATATATGAGACATTAATCAATATATAGATTTTTTATTCTCAATATTGTGGTTTTTCCTGCTTATTTTGCATCGAAAAAAAATAAGATATTGATTAATAAAGATTAATTTTTGTTGTTTTTTTATGGTGTTCGTTTTTATACAAGAAATGTTCTTTTTAGTATCAAAAAATAAATTAGGTAAAAATAAGTAGGGTGGAATGAGTAAAGCGCAAAAAATTGAGTTGTTACTTTTTGCGCTTGAAATGAAGATAATGAAAAGGATTACTTAGGTGCAGATAGACTAGCTTGAGTGAAATATTGTTTATCTTCCCAGCGCAAGCAAGTGAGGTTTCCTCCCCAGCAACACCCAGTATCGAGAGCATAAACATTATCAGGGGTGCCTTTTCCTTCAAGAGAGGCCCAATGGCCAAAAATAATGTTATAACCTTCCGGAAGTTGACTCGGTAAATCAAACCAAGGTTTTAATGGTGCAGGGGCTTCTAATGGCTTGTCTTTACAAATCATATCTAATTGACCATTAGGGAAGCAGTAGCGCATTCGAGTAAATGCATTGGTACTAAAGCGTAATCGTGCTAAGCCAGTAAGTTCTGGTGACCAATTATTGGGTAGATCGCCATACATTGAATTAATAAATAAAGGATAGCTATCACTACTTAAAATGGCTTCGACTTCACGAGCACACATTTTTGCAGTTTCTAAATCCCACTGTGGTGTGATCCCTGCATGCGCCATAATAATTTTCTTTTCTTCATCAACTTGAAGCACAGGTTGGCGTCTTAACCAATTAATTAACTCATCGACATCTGGGGCATTGAGTAATTCATTAAGTTTATCTCTTGGTTTATTTCGGCTAATTTTTGCAAATACACCTAAAAGATGAAGATCATGATTACCCAAAACAAGTTTTAGAGAAGAGCCTAAGCTTTTTACAAAACGTAGCACTTCAAGTGAGTCTGGTCCTCGAGCAACAAGATCACCGGTTAACCATAATGTGTCCTGTGTAGGTTCAAAATTCACTTTATCAAGAAGGTGGCGCAGTTCATGGTAACAGCCATGAATATCACCAATTAAATAAGTTGCCATAATTAATTTATCAATGTTGGAAGTGCAAGGCGGAAAACAGGGATCTCTATTTGAAATAATCGACCGTCAGTATCAATCATTTCATAATGGCCTTCCATTGTTCCCATCGGTGTTTCAAGAACGGCACCACTGGTATAGCTGTAATGCGTACCAGGTTCAATCAGTGGTTGCTCACCGACAACACCTTCACCTCGAACTTCTGTCGTATTACCTTGTGCATTGGTAATTAACCAGTAACGGCGCAGGAGGCGAATTGCACATTTATTCAAATTATGAATTGATACCGTATAAGCGAACACATAGCGTTCATCTTCAGGAGATGATTGGCTTTCAATGTAAACACTTTGTACTTGTATCGCCACTTTTGATGAGGTGAACATAATGCCTCCTGTCTCTGGCTTTATCTTATGCCTGTGTATCTTGCTTTTGCGATAACCAGTTTGCCACTTTACAGTATTGCTCAACAGAAATATTTTCTGCGCGAGCAGTCGGATCGATCCCCAAAGCAACCATATCTTCTGCTGTTAGCAATCCACCTAAACTGTTACGCAATGTTTTGCGTCGCTGGTTGAATGCTTGTGAAGTAATACGGCTTAGCATTGCAATATCCGTAACTGGATATGGTTTTTCTTTGTAAGGGATCAAGCGAACAACGGCTGAATCAACTTTGGGTGCGGGTTTAAATGAAGTTGGTGGAACTTCAAGTACAGGAATGATTTGGCAATAATATTGTGCCATCACACTCAAGCGACCGTAAGTTTTGCTGCCATGACCTGCAACAAGACGGTTAACCACTTCTTTTTGTAACATAAAAGTCATATCAGAAATGGCATCAGCAAAACTGAAAAGATGGAACATAAGTGGTGTGGAAATATTATAAGGCAAGTTACCAAAGACACGCAGAGGTTGCTGACGTTCTTTTGCTAATTGTACAAAATCAATCGTCATTGCATCTTGCTGAATAATGGTCAGCTTGTCTTTTAATGTAGGATGAACTTCTAAACGAGCAGCTAAATCACGGTCGATTTCAACTACTGTCATTTTATCCATTCTCGCACCAACTGGTTCTGTGATAGCACCTAAACCGGGGCCAATTTCAACAATGGCCTCACCGGGTTGTGGATAAATAGATTCAACAATACTTTCAATAATATAGCTGTCTGTTAAAAAGTTCTGCCCGAAGCGTTTGCGGGCAAAGTGCCCCTGATGGACTCTATTATTCATTACAATTTTGTATCATATTAATGGCTAAATTTAATGCGGTGCAAAAACTGCCAGCATCTGCGCTTTTTGTACCTGCAAGCTCAAGGGCTGTGCCATGATCAACAGAGGTACGAATAAAGGGAAGACCGAGTGTTATATTCACTGCACGACCGAAACCTTCATATTTTAGCACAGGTAATCCCTGATCGTGATACATCGCAAGTACAGCATCAGCATGTGTTAAATATTTAGGCTGAAAAAGGGTATCAGCAGGATAAGGTCCATGGAGACAAATACCTTGTTGACGTAATTGTGTTAATGCAGGCTCAATAATATCAATTTCTTCACGCCCCATATGACCACTTTCCCCTGCATGAGGATTAAGGCCACAAACGTAAATTTGAGGTTCTGCTATGCCAAATTTAGTTTTTAAATCATGATTTAAAATGGTGATAATTTCATGCAGTAGTTCACCTGTAATTGCATCAGCGACATCTCGTAGAGGCAAATGTGTGGTTGCCAATGCGACTCTTAATGTGTCTGTTGCTAACATCATGACCACTCGTTCACAGTGACTACGATCGGCAAAGAACTCGGTGTGTCCTGTGAAATGTACACCCGCATCATTAATAATTCCTTTATGAACGGGGCCAGTTACTAATGCAGAGAATTCGCCATTAAGACAGCCATCACAAGCACGAGCTAATGTTTCTACGACGTATAATCCATTGCGCGCATCTAATGTACTTGGAATAACATTGCTATGAAGGGCAATAGGGAGTACACAAATTTGGCTTGGTGTGTGTGCTTGAGGAGGTGTTGCCGGATCGTATTCAACTAATGAAAGAGGCAGGTTTAATAATTCTGCTCTTGTTTTAAGTAACTGAGGATCAGCACAAACAACCCAAGGTAAATCCCAACTCATTTGTGCTAATGAGATAATCAGGTCAGGACCAACCCCGGCTGGTTCGCCGGGGGTGATAACAAGTGGTTTTATTTGCTTAGTTTGCATTATTCTCGTTCATTATTTTCACATAAGCCCCTACTCGTAGCTCTTGCATCCAGTTTTGTACTTCTTCATTAAACTTACGATTAAAGAGTAAACGGTATGCTTGTTCTTTATTAGCGGCATCTGTTTTATCAACACTACGTGTGTCTTCTAATTCAATTAAATGCCAGCCAAAATTTGAACGAACAGGTTGGCTTAATTCGTTTTTATTTAAGCGCATTAACGCATCGCGGAATGCTGGATCGTAAACGTCAGGCATTGACCATCCTAACTCACCACCACGTAATGCTGAACCAGGATCTTCAGAGTATTCTTTTGCTGCATCAGCAAAGCTCATTTTGCCACTACGAATATCGGCAGAAATTTGCTGCAATTTGGCATAGGCTTGCTCATCATTCATGATTGGAGAGCTTTTCAGCAGAATATGACGACTTTTAACTTCAGTAACAGAGAGTGTATTTGAGCCACCACGAATATCGTTTACTTTAATGATGTGTAAGCCAACACCTGAGTGAAGAGGCCCTACAATTTGCCCTTTCTGTGCATTAGCTAACTCTTTCGCAAACAGTGTTGGTAATTCATCAATAGATGCCCAACCCATATTACCGCCATTTAAAGCTTGTGGATCAGCCGAATAAGTTGCTGCTAACTTACCAAAATCAGCACCATTTTTAAGTTGATTCATTATGCGAGTAATGACTTGCTTTGCTTTTTCCATTTCTGCTGGAGCTGGGTTTTCTGATAATGGAATTAGGATATGGCTCAGATTAAGGTCAATACTTTGACTTGCTTGGCTTTCAATTTGCTTAGCAAGAGAATCAACTTCTTGAGGCAAAATAGTAATACGGCGGCGAACTTCATTGTTACGTACTTCTGCCAGCATCATTTCTTTACGAATATCTTGGCGATATTCGTTGTAAGAAATGCCATCAGCTAAGAGGCGTTTTTTCATTTGATCAAGTGAAATTTTATTTTCAGCAGCAATACCTTGAATGGTAGATTCTACCGCAGCATCAGGAATATCAATTTGCATTTGCTGTGCCATTTGCAAAATGATGTTATCCATCACCAAACGCTCTAGAATTTGTTGGCGAAGAACTTGCTCATCAGGCATTTCCTGGCCCGCATTTTTTGCGTTCATTTTGACAGTCTGTAGCATTCTATTGACGTCACTTTCTAGAACGACACCGTTATTGACGATAGCCGATACACGGTTTAATTCTTGTGCAGCAAATGTTGTTGAGCTGGTAGCTGCACCGACCGTGATCATTAAGCCGATAAACAGCGTTTTCCAATTTTTCATAAGTTTCCCATTATGTGTTTTCCGCATCTTGTTGCGGGATGACATATTTATTCAGCCAATTCCGTAGTCTGATTAAATCAGAATGCTCTTTGATAAGGTAAGATACCGCGTTCAAGCATTTTCTGGCTACCCAAACTATGATTGTTACTTAGGCCTCTGAGTTCCACGTTGATTGACCATTTATTGTCAATATCACTGTGGTCAACTTTCCAGCCAACAATTTTTCGTTCATAACCGACGTTCACAGCCCAGCAACAGGTATTATATTGCACACCAACCATCTGGCTAACAGGTTCGGATTCTTTAGTATCAAAGTAATAAGCACCCACAAGACCCCAGCGTTCTGCTAATGGCCAACTGCCTACAACACCAACTTGCGAAATACCTTTTTGGTATTCAGGAAGTTTATTAATACCACCATCGTAAGGACGAACACGTGTTGCTTGGATATAATCACGATCAACATAACGATAACTCAACTGTAGAAGATGATCGCTATCGGCGCGATATTCCATAATCGCATCACCCATTGATACGCTACCTAAACGACGGTCATATTGTAAACCACCACGCATACCCACGGTATCAGTGATCCGCCAGTAGGCATCACCCGCCCAGACCATTGAACCTGTCTCATCTTTACTATTAATGATTTCATTACCAGTAGAAGAAGGACCTGTTCTCGGGCGCTCAAAGAAGTAGATTTGACCTACAGAAATGTTAAAACGTTCAACCAATTCGCTATCATAAAAACGAGAAGTTACACCGGTTGTTAATTGGTTTGCAGATGCAATACGGTCTAAACCACCATACATTCTATCGCGGAAAAGCCCGCCATAGTTTGACTGTAATAACGCAGAGTCAAAGTTATTGATATTGGATTGATCTTTATAAGGAACATAAAGGTACTGAACCCGAGGTTCAAGGGTCTGTGTAATATCATTGGTTTGATATTGACGCTCAAAAACCACTTTCATATCAGATTTAAACTGTGGTAATACACGATTAACACTGTCATCTAATTGGTTAGGGTATCTTTTCTTATAAGCATCAGGAATGTCCTGATCGTAATGGGTTGCCATCACTTTCAGTTCATTATTAAAGCTAGCCCAACCTGTAGATGCAGGGAGTGAAATCGTTGGTTCGATATGGAAACGATTTGCTTCAGGTGTATTTTCACCCACGCTGGTAAAACGCACAAACTGAGCATAAGTTCGGAAATCAAATGGCCCGATATCATTCTTATAATAATTCAGATCAAGCTGTGGCTCGGCACGATAAGCTCTTGCATCTTTATTATCAGAGAAAATTTGGAACTGTTTAGTGGTTAATGTGGCATTCCAGTTCTGTTGTGCATAACCCGTACTAAATTTCTGAGTTGCATAACCATCAGTGGTATTACCGTATTGAGAGGTAAAATCAGTGAAGTATTTGTTGTCACTTACTTTCGTGTAATCGATATTAAATCGCCATACATTGTTCATGACACCACTGTGGCCCCAGTAGAATAACCAACGTGTGGCGGTATCACGAGGAAGATAGCCTGCTTTATTTTCTTCTTTGTCTTTATTGTATTGGCTATCGTGATTAATCCAATCTACAGCAATCGTACCGCGTCCTGGTGTTGTTAAATAACGGAATTCGTTATCTAATTTTAAACCACGGCGGCTGATATAGTTAGTTGTAATAGTGGCATCATAATTAGGGGCGATATTCCAATAGTAAGGGAGTTGGAAATCAAATCCTGAACTACGAGAATAGCTTCCGTTTGGAATTAAGAAACCAGAGCGACGTTTATCACCGATAGGTAATTGAAGGTAAGGGCTGTAGAAAATAGGAACATTAGCAACGCGAAAGCGTGCATTCCAAATTTCAGCAACTTGTTCTTCGCGATCTAAAATGACCTCAGAGCCGACAACGCTCCAGCTATCATCGCCAGGTAAACAAGAGGTAAACATCCCTTTATCCATAATGGTATAGCGGTTTTCGCCACGCATTTGCATCTTATCGGCATAACCACGGCCTTGGCGGCCAACCATCTGGTAATCACCTTGTTCAATATCCGTATCTTTATTATTAAGATTAGACCAAGCACGAGGGCCTTTTAAGATGATTTGAGGATCATCATAAGAGACATTACCTGTCGCGGTCACCATTCTTAATGGCGTTTCTCCCTCAGTTTGTGTCAGTTCAACACTGTCTGCACTTAAGGTTTGGTTTCCCTGTTTAATATCAACATCACCTTTATATTTGATCATGCGAGGATATTCACCTTGCATATCATTTGCAGTGATAGTGACAGGCAAGTCATTAGGATCGCCTTGTACTAATGGTTTGTTATAAACGGGAACTCCCAGTAAACATTGGGAGGCAAGATCAGCATAAGCAGGCTGACCGTATATTGTGGCCCAAACTAAGGTGGCCAGCAGTGTGGGATAACTTTTTTTCATAAGTATTTATGTGCTTCCGTCATCAGTGGCTTCATGCTGATAAACAGCCAGAAACTAACGCAGGGAGTTATGCGACACCAGCCCAACGTTCTGAACATTGTTCTAACGGTAACCGAAAAGTAGGCGTAAACCTCATTTTTTCGATGTTTCTGTGTTGAAATAGGGTTATAGCCTTATTAGAAACAAAAAAACACCGCGCTGATGCGGTATTTCGTGCGGTCTAATAACGCTAAAGTTATTCGTTTGGTCACTCATTTTACTTTAACACAATTTAAACGAAAACAGCATTACCTCTGTCCAAAGAGAAACAGTAAATCTCTTCATTTTAAGAAAAAGTCTATTTAGACGTCGCTTGGTGTTAGGTGTGCAAGCAAATGAATAGTATGATAATGCAAAATTGCAGGCAGAGCATTGAAGATTTGAGGAGTCTATGCGCTATTGGGGAAAATTATTAGGCCTTATCATCGGTAGTTTTGCGGGGGTAGGCTTCTGGGGCATTGTTATTGGTGTTTTTCTTGGACACCTCTATGACATGCAACGAGGTAAATTAGGAAGTGGTGGGCGCTATACTCGTGATAGACAAGCTTTTTTCTTTGCTGCAACTTTTCAAGTTTTAGGACACCTAACAAAATCAAAAGGGCGAGTCACTCAAACGGATATCTCACTTGCAAGTGAATTGATGGATAGGATGAATTTGCATGGAGTGGGGCGTCAAGCAGCTCAGCAAGCATTTAGAGAAGGTAAATCACCCGATTTTCCCTTAAGAGCTACCTTGCAACGTGTTCGACAAATTTGTGCTGGTCGTCGTGACTTACTTCAGATGTTTCTGGAAATTCAGTTACAAGCGGCTTTTGCCGATGGCCAATTGCACCCGAATGAAAGAAAAATGTTGTTTATCATTATTGATGAGCTGGGTTTTTCGCGTGCGCATTTTGAACATATATTAGCAATGATGCAGGCTGGTCAAAATTTCCATTATCAAAATAGGCAAGGATATCAGCCTCAACCTCAAGGCCCAACACTCACTGATGCGTGTAAGGTGCTTGGTGTTAATGAGACCGATGATGTTAAAACCATAAAAAGAGCTTATAGAAAATTAATGGGAGAACATCATCCAGATAAACTTGTAGCGAAAGGTTTGCCACCAGAAATGATGGAAATTGCAAAACAAAAAGCACAGTCTATACAAGTTGCTTACGATTTGATTAAAAAAGAAAAAGGATTTCGTTAACATCTTGTAAAAGAAGATGAGAAAAGAGAGAATTATTCCGTGATAGAGATAACTTAGGTTGAGTTGAGTTTATTATTTATCACGGTAAAATATAAGTGAAATTTAATTATTTCATTCTCTCTTCTCTTAAAAAAGGAACTATATCCATGTCAAACGTCCGTGTTCTTGTTGGGGTTATGGGATTAGCGCTTTGCCTGCTCCTTGCTTCATTGAGTTCAGTGACTGTTTTAGTGTCATAAGACATTAAAAATCGGCAAGGCATTCAAAATGTATCGGGGATCGAAAAGCAGGATGCGTAATAAATAATTCCTGAGCATGTAACTGCAGGCGAGGTGCCATCGCTCTTGCCTGCGGATGTGCATAAAAGCGATCCCCTAAAATAGGATGCCCCAACGCTAACATATGTACCCGCAATTGATGTGAACGCCCCGTAATTGGCGAGAGTTTGACTCTTGTCGCATTCTCTTCATACTCCAGCACCTCATAAAAAGTTTGCGCGGCTTTCCCTGTTTCATGACAGACTTTTTGTTTTGGTCGATTTGGCCAATCACAAATTAATGGTAAATCAACCAATCCTTCTTCTTTTTCGACATGGCCCCATACACGAGCAATATAGGTTTTCTTCGGCTCACGCTCACGAAATTGACGTTTTAGCTCACGCTCAGCTTCTTTATTTAGTGCAACAACAATGACGCCACTGGTTGCCATATCTAAACGATGTACACATTCGGCATTAGGAAAATCAGCTTTAATGCGCGACATAATACTGTCGTTATGCTCTGGCGCCTTACCCGGCACAGACAGTAATCCACTGGGTTTATTGACGGCAATAATATGCTCATCTTGATATAAAATATGTAACCAAGGATCAGTCGGCGGGTTATAAACTTCCATCATGGTGGGTATCTCATCAAAACAACGGGGAGTAAAAGACTCCCCGCTTTAATGGTAATTATTGGTGGGTAACAACAATTAAACGTATTGAATCTAAACGCCAATTTGCTTCATCTAAATGATTAAGAATATGGGTGCGCTCATTTTCAATCGCTTCAACTTCATCATCACGAATATTTGGATTTACAGCGCGTAAAGCCTCTAGGCGTGATAATTCATGTGTTAATACGCGATCAGCTTCTTCTTTTGCTTTTTGAATAAGCCCTTTCGCTTCGACTTCCATTAACGGTTCAGAAGCTTTGAGTACATGGTGTACTTCGCTTTGTACCGCATTGACCAGTTTGCTAGAAGTATGGCGGTTAACCGCATTTAATTGGCGATTAAAACTTTCAAACTCAACTTGAGAGGCTAGGTTATTACCTTTTAGATCAAGTAATAAGCGAACGGGTGTTGCTGGTAAGAAACGACTTAAGTGAAGATGTTTAGGCGCTTGCGCTTCTACAACATAAATTAGTTCAACTAACAGTGTTCCCACTGGTAATGCTTTATTTTTTAATAAAGAAACGGCACAACTTCCTGTATCGCCAGATAAAATTAAATCTAAGCCATTACGGATAATGGGATGTTCCCAACTGATAAATTGGGTATCTTCACGAGATAGTGCTTGCTCTCTATCAAATGTGATAGTGCAACCATCTTGTGGTAAGCCAGGGAAATCAGGCACTAACATATGATCGGATGGCGTTAAAATAATTAAGCTATCACTGCGATCTTCTTGATTAATACCGACGATATCAAACAAGTTCAACGCAAAGTTAACTAATTCAGGATCATTATCTTGAGCTGCAATTTCACCCGCCAATTCAACGCCCACTTCACCACCATTAGAGTGCATTTCTAATAGACGGTCACGGCCTTGCTCAAGTTTAAGTTTCATTTCATCATGCTGTTTACGGCAAGCCGCAATAAACTCGTCAAAGTCAGCTAATTCATTGGGTTGAGCAAGATAATTAACTAACGCATCATATTTACTGTCGTAAATAGTACGGCCAGTTGGGCAAGTATGTTCAAATGCATCTAATCCCTCATGGTACCAACGTAACAATACAGATTGTGCTGTACCTTCCAGATAAGGAATGCTGATATCAATGTCACGATTTTGACCAATACGATCAAGACGACCAATACGTTGTTCTAATAAATCAGGGTTAAATGGCAGATCAAACATAACCAGTTGGTTTGCAAACTGGAAGTTACGTCCTTCTGAGCCGATTTCAGAACACAATAAAACTTGTGCGCCTTCTTCTTCGGACGCGAAATAAGCTGCAGCGCGATCGCGTTCAAGTAAAGACATTCCTTCATGGAAGACAGCCGCACGAATAGCTTCACGCTCGCGTAAAACTTGCTCTAATTGCAATGCAGTTGCCGCTTGCGCACAAATAACCAGAACTTTTTCATTGCGATTTGCAGTTAAGAAACCGAGCAACCATTCAACACGAGGATCAAAGTTCCACCATGTTGCGTTTTCACCTTCGAATTCTTGGTAAATGCGTTCAGGATAGAGCATCTCTTTCGCACGAACTTCGAGACTCTTTTTCGCTGCCATAATTTCAGCAACTTTAATCGCTGTTTGATATTGTGTTGGCAGTGGCATTTTAATCGCATGAAGTAAGCGATTAGGGAAACCTTTCACACCAGAGCGTGTATTACGGAATAACAGACGACCCGTTCCGTGTCTGTCCATTAGCATATGGATAAGCTCTTGGCGAGATTTAGTGCGTTCTTCGCCTTGGGTATTTGCTGCTTTCAGTAATGGCTCAACATCTTGCTCACTAATCATTTCACTGATGATATTTTGTTGTTCGGTATTTAAATCATCTTCTGATAGCAAAATAGTGACAGCATCGGCAACAGGGCGGTATTTTTGTTGCTCATTGATAAATTCGTTGTAGTCATGGAAACGACTCGGATCAAGCAGACGTAAACGAGCAAAGTGGCTTTCTTGGCCTAACTGCTCAGGCGTTGCGGTTAATAGCAACACTGAAGGAATAGATTCAGCTAATTCTTCAATTACTTGATATTCACGGCTTGGTGCGTCTTCACTCCACACAAGGTGGTGGGCTTCATCGACAACTAGCATATCCCATGTTGCTTCAACGAGATGTTCAAAACGTTGCTTATTTTTACGCACAAAATCTAAAGAGCAGATGATCATCTGTTCTGTTTCAAATGGGTTATCGCTATCTAATAAGGACTCGCTATAACGGCTATCATCAAACAGTGAAAAACGCAGATTGAAACGACGTAACATTTCAACTAACCACTGATGTTGTAAGCTTTCAGGCACGATAATTAACACACGCTCAGCACGACCATCCATTAACTGTTGATGGATAATCATACCAGCTTCAATGGTTTTACCCAGACCCACTTCATCAGCTAATAAAACGCGAGGGTTATGACGTTTACCCACTTCATTGGCAATGTAAAGCTGATGAGGAATAAGGCTTGCACGAATGCCACGTAAACCGCTTTGTGCTTGTTTAAATTGTTCGCTTAAGAATTTACGAGCACGATAGCGTAAGGCAAAGCGATCCATACGATCAATTTGGCCTGCGAAAAGGCGATCTTGTGGTTTATTAAAAGTGAGTTTGTTATCTAAGAACACTTCACGTAATTGTGCCGGCTCTTCGGTGTCTAAACGTACACCTTGATAGATAAGAAGGCCATTATCTTCTACAACGTTATCGATGGCGAGTTTCCAGCCTTCGTGACTGGTGACGGTATCCCCCGCATTGAACATCACCCGCGTTATTGGGGCATCATGACGGGAGTAAAGGCGGTTTTCGCCACAGGCAGGAAAAAGTAAGGTCACCATGCGGGCATCAACTGCCACAACAGTACCTAGTCCAAGCTCGCTTTCAGTATCGCTAATCCAACGTTGACCAAGAGTAAAAGGCATATATATAAACTCAGCTCTCAAATATATAATTTAGGAATTATTAATGAATGCAGTATTGCGGTGTTGTCATTAAAATTTGTGGGATAAAAATGCCTATTCTTGAAACAAGAAAAGTTAATTATCACCAAAGGGGCGTTATGTTAATAGATGCAAAGCAAACCGTCACCTGCAAAATGACACATCTTAAAATGTGAGCGTCATTTGTCCATTTAACAAGGTTGAAAAATCATCTTGTATAAAAGGCAGGATAGCATCTGCAATCGGCATTAACTGCTTATTGATATAGTGTTCGTAATCAGGTGCAGCGGTAATGTGCTCTAATGGTTCAGGTCCCAAGAGGGTAATTATATAACTAATCCAACCGCCTTGCTGATATTGTTGAGGTCTATTTTTGGATAAATTATATTCGTCAGCTTTACGTGCAGCTTTAACATGAGGGGGAACGTGGTGCTGATATTCTGATAATTTTCGACGTAACCGTTTACGATACACTAATCTATCATCATGTTTTCCCGCAAGCGTATCCGCGACATAATCACGAATAAACTGCTGGTAAGGTTGTTGATGAAAAATACGAGTATAAAGCTCTTGTTGAAATTTCTGAGCAAGAGGAGTCCAGTCTGTTCTGACGGTTTCTAATCCTTTAAACACCATCTTATCATTGCTTAATCCTGCATAACGCTTTTTACTGCCTGTTTCCATCCCTCGAACCGTTGGCATTAAAAAACGACGATAGTGTGTTTCATACTCCAGCTCTAATTTGCAATCAAGTTGATAGGTTTCAAAAAGGTGTGTTTTCCACCATTGGTTAACCTCTTGTACTAACTGATGTCCAATTTGTTGGGCTTGTTGTTCAGTATATGGCGATTTAAGCCAAACAAAAGTAGAGTCTGTATCACCATAAATAACTTGATAACCTTTAGCTTCAATTAATGCCCGAGTTCTTTTCATAATCTCATGACCACGTAAGGTAATTGAAGACGCTAGACGAGGATCAAAAAAACGACATCCCACGGAGCCTAAAACACCATAAAAAGCATTCATAATAATTTTGAGTGCTTGAGAAAGTGGGGCATTTTTATGTAATTTTGCGTTATCTCTTTCGTGCCAAATTTGCGACACAATAGTGGGTAAACAGTGCTTCTCTCGCGAAAACCACGCTTGGCGAAAACCTGGAATAGCTAGTTTTTCATCGGGTTGATGTGTTCCTTCAATCATTCCAACAGGATCAATTAAAAAAGTACGAATAATTGAGGGGTAAAGGCTTTTGTAATCAAGTACAACGACTGAATCATATAAACCAGGGGTAGAGTCCATAACAAAGCCACCGGGGCTATGTTCTTCAGGTTTTTCACCTTGATTAGGTGCGACATACCCAATGCGATGCATAGAAGGGAGATAAAGGTGTGTAAACGCAGCTACAGAGCCTCCACTTCTATCAACAGAAAGTCCTGTAACACAAGCTCTTTCTAATAAAAACGCCATAAGAGATGTGGCATCAAAAATGCGGTTTACTAAAACACAATCTTGCCAGTTATAGTAGGCTAACGCAGGCTTATCTTCTTTAAAACGTCGATTAATTTCATCCATTCTGGCATAAGGTGTATCAATGGCTTTACCTTCCCCTAACAGACTTTGCGCGACTGATTCTAGGCTAAATGAGGGAAAATTCCATGTAGCCATTTTTAGTGCTTCAATACCATCAATAATTAAACGGCCTTGTGCAGAGGCAAAAAAATGTCCTTTTTTAAATCCATGCTCGCGCCACTCCAATGGATTGTTTTGTCGGCCTAGTAGCAAATTGACGCCATAACGTTGCGCATGGGTATGTAAAATACGTAAATCGAATTGAATTAAATTCCAGCCAATAATGGCGTCGGGATCGTAATGTTGTATCCACTCATTAAGTTTTTCAATTAAACGCAATCGGCTACTGACATAACATAATCGATAACCTTTGGATTGCTGACTTTCATTCTCTATAGATAAATTATCTGTCAGCATAAACACAACATTATCGCCACAACCCGCAAGTCCAATAGAGTAAAGTTCACCGAATTCGCTGGTTTCAATATCTAAAGACACTGTTCGCAGTGTAGGGCGATAATCAGGTGCGGGTTTTAGTGTCACGGTATTGTTTTGTTGATAACGAAACCAAATTGGTGCGGTGATAAAACGTTCCATCATATAACGTTCATGAGGACGTATATCGGCTTCATAAAGACGTATGTGATGCTCTTTGAGTTGCTGTTCTAGTTGAGTGAGTTGTCGGTATTGTTTGCAATAGACGCCAAAAACAGGCTGCCTTTCAAAATCTTTTAAATCGAGAGGGCGAATTTCTATATCAGGATTTTTATTCACAAGTGAACGTAAAACGGTTTCATGTTGACGAGCAACAAAGCCAATCGCTTGTTGCAAAGGAACTGTGACTTTACGAGGGCCATTTTCTGTCGCTAACCAATAGGAGACGACGATACCTTTTGGGGTGTCGTTCCAGTGGCGAGTGAGAATAAAGCCTTGTTCAGTATGGTCAACCATGGGCACCTAATACACACAAAAATTTGCTAAAGATGTGTTTATTATAGCCAAAATAGTGGTTATTTATACAGTTAATTTAGGGCGTATTTAATTAGAGGGAATACCTAAAATAAGTGATTGATCCACTTCACCATTTATCAACGATTGTGTATTACCATCATACACAATTGTTCCGTTATCAATCACAATTGCTCTTGAGGCAATCTTGATAGCATCTTCTAAGCTATGTGAAACCATCAATAAGGTCAGTTTTTTTTCTTCACAAAGTTGTTCTAGTAAAGCCAACATTTCAATACGCAAAGCGGGATCGAGTGCAGAAAAAGGCTCATCGAGCAATAAGATAGGTTGTTCACGTACAAGGCAACGAGCAATGGCAACACGTTGGCGCTGACCACCTGATAATTGTGAAGGTAAACGGTCAAGATGTTCATTTAAAGAAACTTGTTTGGCTCGGTTTTCTAACAGTATTTTTTGTGTATCTGTGAGTTTTAACCCCGGATCTAATCCCAAGCCAATGTTTTGTCTAACTGTTAAATGAGGAAATAAATTATTATCTTGAAATAACATAGAGATAGGGCGTTTTGCGGGCGCAGTTTTAGTGTGATAACAACCATTAAGAAAAAGGGTTCCTTTTTCAGAAGGTAAAAATCCAGCAATTAAGCTGAGCAAGGTACTTTTCCCCGCGCCACTTGGGCCTAATACTGCGATACGTTCACCGGTGTTTACAGCTAAGTCAAACATAAGGTGTTGGTGTTCATAGGTATAAGCAAGGTGCTCTAATTTAATCATGAGATTTTCCTGCCAATCGTTCTATTAGGCTAAAAAGAGAGAAGCAAAGTAGTAATAAGATCATGGCTGTGACAGCACCATCTTGCGTGTGATAAGCCCCAATTTGCTGATAAAGATAGAAAGGAAGTGTTCTAAATGTTTCATTACCAAATAGAGCAACAATACCAAAGTCACCAATAGAAATAACACAAGCAAAAGCAAGTGCTTGTGAAATCGGTTTTCTTAATGCTCGTAACTCGATCCAACGAAGTCGATTGATACCCTGAATATTAAGCGATTGACATAAAAGTCCATAACGTGAAGCAATATCATTCATTGGATTTTCGAGCACTTTTAAAGCATAAGGAATGGCAATTAATGCGTTGGTTAAAATCACTAATGTATATGGTGATTCAGGGAGTCCGATTGTATTGTTTAATAACAAGAAAAAGCCTGTTGCCAATACAATGCCCGGCATTGCCAGAATAATCAACCCACTCATTTCCATAGCCTGTCCCGCTTTTTTAAAGTGACGTAGGCGAAGTTCTCGGCTACTCCATAGCAACATCATTGTTAATACAACGCAAACAATACCAGCGCCAACCGCAATAATGAGAGACGTTGTAAAAGCCTGCCAAAGTATGGGTTGTTGTATCACTCGTATTAATTCGCTGTTAAGACCATCTGTTATCACCGCTAAAATAGGGGGGACTAAAAAAAGGATCGCGAGCGTAATAATCAGAGTATCGGTTATTTTGCTAAAGAGAGGATCATTGGGATCACGCCAATGCTGTTTTTGGCTATCTCCGACAAAGAGTGTGCCTTTGAGTTTTTGGCTGATAAGCACTAAGCCTAAACAGCAAAAGAGCTGGATCAGTGCTAAAAGTGCAGCACGATGTAAATCGTAGTCATAACTTAATGCTTGATAAATTGCTAGCTCAACGGTTGTTGCCGCAGGGCCTCCACCTAACGCCAGCACAGTAGCAAAGCTTGCAAAACAGAGCATAAAAATCAGTGACGCAGTGGGAAGTATTTGTCGCCATAAATAAGGAAATTCCAGAAAGCGAAAACGTTGCCAACCATTCATGCCTAATTGTGAGGCTAACTGTCGTTGTTCTGGCGAGATACTTTCGAGAGCTTGTAACAGCATTCGGGTTGCTAATGGCATATTGAAGAAGACGTGTGCCAATAAAATACCTTGTAAGCCATAAGGGGTAAATTGGTAATTAATCCCCAGCCATTCACAAATTTGAGCAATCCAACCGACTCTTCCATAAACCGTTAAAATACCAAAAAGTGCCACTAAAACGGGTAGAACAAGGCTCATGGCACATAAACGTAAGAAAAGTGTTCTACCTTTAAATTGGCGTCGATAAAGTGCCTTAGCGAGCCAAATGGCAGGTAATATTGAAAATAAGGCAGATAAAAAGGCTTGCCAGAAAGTAAAGCGCACGACATGCCATAAATAGTCATCAGCAAAAATAGAGGATAATTCGCCACTTGGCGCATTAAACCATAATGCACCAAATGACAATAAAGCCACAATAAGCAGTAAACCCGAGGCACATAGCCCCGGGATAAGCCATCTTCTCATTAGCGACTAACCGCAGATTGCCAATTACGCGTCCATGTTTGGCGCTCTTTAGCGACAACATCTGCATCAAATTGCAATGATTTTTCTGGTTTAGGCATCACCGAATAGACATCTGGTAATGGCATATCTATTACGGGATACATCCAATTGGTGGTAGGAATTGTTTCTTGGAAAGCCGGAGTGAGCATAAATTGCATAAATTGCTGAGCTAATTCAGGTTGTTTGCTCGATTTGAGTTTTGCTGCAACCTCGACTTGTAAATAGTGCCCGTCAGAGAAAATAGCCGCTGCATAGTTATCTTTTTTATCCGCTAAAATATGATAACCCGGAGATGAAGTATAACTTAGTACAAAATCACCTTCACCTTTTAAGAATAAGCCATAAGACTCACTCCAACCTTTTGTAACGGTAAGGGTTTTCTCTGATAATTTCTTCCATTGAGAGGCGGTGTTTTCAGGATAAAGTGATTGCATCCATAGCATTAAGCCTAAGCCTGGTGTACTGGTACGAGGATCTTGATACAGTATTTTCCACTTTTCTTGGCTATTTAGTAACTCATCCATGCTTTTGGGTGGGTTAGCAATACGGTTTTTATCATAAATAAATGCAAAGTAACCGTAGTCATAAGGTACAAAGGTGTCGTCAGTCCATTTTTCAGGTAAGGCGAGTTTTGATGTATCGATATTACTTGGCGCAAAAAGCCCAGTTTCTTTGGCTGCATGTATCAGATTGTTATCCAAACCTAAAATAATGTCAGCTTTACTCTTGCCACCTTCCATACGTAAGCGATTAAGCAAAGAAACACCATCAGAAAGGGCAACAAGCTTTAATTCACAATCACACTGTTGTTCAAATGCTTTTTTAATGGCAGGTCCTGGGCCCCAATCTGCGGTAAAAGAATCATAAGTATATACAGTGAGTGTCGGTTTTTGAGTATCAGCTTGCGCTGAGAACGTGCTTATTACACTCAGTGCACCCAGTAGGAAAGTAAAGCGAAGCGATTTAGTTAACACATTTAGTTCCTCAGTAAAAAGTCAGGAAGGATCTGAGGAGTGAGGACTGCAAATTATAAAAGATTGCATCATCCTGACTCAAATCCCTACGCCAGTATTAGCTGGATCAGGTTCCACGGGTTTTTCTCAGCCTAAAAAGGCACCCCGTTGAGACTTTCCCATTGTAGATAAATCCACGCGTTGTGCAAAGTCTGTTGATAGAGGTTTACCGTCTGTGAGTAGTATGAAACAATGAGTTATCTTTCAAATTTGGTTATTGAGGTAGTCTAGTGATCGATGATGATGGCTACCGCCCGAATGTAGGGATTGTAATTTGTAATCGGCAAGGGCAAGTGCTTTGGGCTCGTCGCTATGGGCAACATTCATGGCAGTTTCCTCAAGGAGGAATTAACCCTGGAGAATCGCCAGAGCAGGCAATGTACCGAGAGTTGTTCGAAGAAGTTGGGTTAAGTCGCAAGGATGTTAAAATTCTTGCCTCCACACGTAACTGGTTACGTTACAAGTTGCCTAAGCGTTTGGTGCGTTGGGACACAAAACCTGTTTGTATTGGACAAAAACAGCGTTGGTTCCTTTTGCAGTTAACAAGTAATGATAAGGACATTAACGTTCAACAAAGCAAAACGCCAGAATTTGATGGCTGGCGTTGGGTGAGTTATTGGTATCCCGTTCGACAAGTCGTCTCTTTTAAACGCGATGTTTATCGTCGTGTAATGAAAGAATTCGCACCAGTAGTCATGCCATTGCAAGAACAAATGTCTTTACCTCGTCCATCGTATGGATATCGGCGTAAAAGGTATTAGATAACACTATGCTGACACGTTTGCGAGAAATTGTAGAAAAAGTGGCTATGGCAGCAGGGCTTCCAGAAGCACTTGAACTCTTAGTCAAGGAAACGTGTCAGGCAATGCACACGGATGTGTGTTCTATTTATCTTGCTGATAAGCAACGTAGTTGTTTTTATCTAATGGCCACAAAAGGACTTAAAAAACCCAGAGGACGTGCTGTTAGCCTCTCGTTTGATGAAGGCGTTGTTGGTGAAGTTGGACGCCTTTCTGAGCTTATCAATCTCGCAGATATTCGCGAGCATCCTAGTTTTAAATACCTTCCTCAAGTAAAAGAAGACGATCTGCGTGCTTTCCTTGGTGTGCCTATTGTTTATCGTCGTCAACTCCTTGGTGTTTTAGTTGTTCAACAAAAAGAACGTCGCTTATTTAACGAGAGTGAAGAGTCTTTTATGGTGACGTTAGCAACACAATTAGGTGCAACGTTATCGCAAGTACAAACTAAAGGACTATTTGGGCAATACCGTCAAAGTCGCATTAAAGCATTATCGGTTTCGACCGGAGTGGTAATGGCTTATGGTTGGCAAGAAATTTCCCAGCCAGTTCTTGAAAATGTATTTAAAGCTAGCGCGCTTGATATTAAGGCGGAATTAAATCGACTCACAGTGGCTTTAGAAGATGCCACGGCAGAATGTCGCCGTTTTAGTAAACGTTTTATGGCGAATGCACAAAAAGAGAGTGCCGCCATTTTTGATCTCTACTCGCATCTACTTAATGATCCCCAACTTAAACACAAAATGACAGCGATTATTACTCAGGGATATGTCGCAGAATGGGCTGTAAAAGTGGTTGTTGAGAAAGTTTCGTCACAATTTTCTAGCCTGAAAGATGGCTACATGAGAGAAAGAGCCTCTGATCTAAAAGCATTAGGACGGCGTTTATTATTTCATTTAGATGATGAAGTCAGTTCAACTAATATTTGGCCTGAGCGCTTTATTTTGGTGGCAGATGAATTAAGCGCAAGTTTATTGGCAGAATTACCTGAACAACAACTTGCAGGTGTGATTGTGCGAGATGGTGCAACACACTCTCATTCAGCGATCCTTGTTAGAGCAATGGGAATTCCCGCGATTATGGGCGCGGATATTCAACCTGAGCTTTTACATAATCGTATGCTTATTCTTGATGGTTATCGTGGTGAGATTTTTATTGAACCAGAGCCTTTTATTACTCAAGAATATAAACAGATTATTGATGAAGAAAGTGTATTAAGCCAGATTGCAGAAGATCAATTAGAACAGCAAGCTGTTCTCAAAAATGGTGAATCGGTTAGTGTTCAATTGAATGCTGGATTAAATATTAAATACGAGCAACGTATTAGCGTGGGAATAGACGGTGTTGGTTTATATCGGACAGAAATTCCTTTTATGCTACAAAGCGGTTTTCCATCAGAAGATGAACAAAAAAATCGCTATCGTGAAATACTCTCTTTTTTCCCTGATAAACCCGTTGTGTTACGTGCATTAGATGTGGGTGCAGATAAACAACTTCCTTATATGCCCATTAATGAGGAAAATCCTTGCTTGGGTTGGCGAGGAATAAGAATATTACTCGATCAACCTGAAATTTTCCTTATTCAGCTTCGTGCTATGCTAAAAGCAAACCTCGAATTTAAAAATTTGAAAATATTGTTGCCGATGGTGACAAGTATTGATGAAATTGACGAAGCGAGAACATTGCTATTACGTGCATGTGATGAAGTGAGTCGAGAGTTAAAATGTGAATGTGCTCTACCACCGTTAGGTATTATGCTTGAAGTTCCCTCGTTGGTATTTATGTTGTCACAATTAGCTAATCGGGTTGATTTTATCTCTATTGGAACAAACGATTTAACTCAATACTTGCTTGCAGTCGATCGTAATAATACCCATGTTGCATCACTCTATGATAATTTGCATCCTGCATTATTGCGTTCATTGAGTTTGATTGCGACACAATGTCAATATTACCAGTTACCAATCAGTGTTTGTGGCGAAATGGCAGGAACACCTATCGGGGCATTGCTGTTAATAGGGCTTGGTTTTAGGCAGTTAAGCATGAGTGGACGTAGTTTACCTAGGGTAAAATACTTATTACGCCATCTTGATCCTGTGGTGTTACAGCCTTTTATGCAACAAGTGTTGCAAGCTGAAACAGCAACAGAAATCAAAAAATTGTCTTCTGAATTTATGGAAAGGCAGGGATTAGGTGGATTAATTCGCGGAGGTATCTGACATGCCTTTGTATAAGCCTTTTCTGTGTTGGTGATAAAGAGCAAACACAGAAATTATTAATTAAGTGAAGTAGGGAATAATGAGTATAAGCTACCTTAAATTTCCAGAGATTGATCCCGTTATGTTTTCTATCGGGCCTGTGTCATTACACTGGTACGGTATGATGTATTTAGTTGGATTTGTCTTTGCCTTATGGCTTGCAAATCGACGAGCCGCAAAACCGAATAGTGGTTGGAATAAAAATGAAGTTGAAACATTACTTTATGTCGGTTTTGTTGGTGTGTTTATCGGTGGTCGCTTAGGTTATGTTTTATTCTATAATCTGCCAGTATTTTTAAATGATCCTCTTTACCTCTTTAAAGTTTGGGATGGCGGTATGTCGTTCCATGGTGGTTTAATTGGGGTAATTTGTGCCATGATTTGGTTCGCAAAACGCACTAAACGTGGATTTTTTCAAGTGGCTGATTTTGTCGCTCCTTTAATCCCATTTGGTTTAGGTTTAGGTCGTATTGGTAACTTTATTAATGGTGAGTTATGGGGTCGCGTCACATTAGATACGCCTTGGGCCTTCTTATTTCCAAACTCTCGTTCTGAAGATCTTCAGCTTGTTGCTCAAGATCCATCAACGCTGCTACCTATTATTCAAGAATATGGGGTTTTACCTCGTCACCCTTCACAACTTTATGAAATGTTGTTAGAAGGGGTAGTGTTATTTATTATTCTTAATATTTTTGTGCGTAAAAATCGTCCAGTAGGCAGTGTATCGGGTCTATTCCTGATAGGTTATGGTGCATTCCGTATTATTGTTGAATTCTTCCGTCAACCTGATGCGCAATTAGGGCTATTTAGTGGTGTGAGTATGGGACAATTACTCTCAATTCCAATGATTTTGTTGGGTATTATTTTTATGGTATGGGCTTATCGCCAAGATAAAAAAACACCACAAAACCCAACAGCAACTCACAAATAGTGTGAGATAAATTTTTATTATTAGCTAATTAACAAGAGAGACAACATGAAGCAGTATCTGGCATTGTGTCAACGCATTATCGATGAAGGACAATGGATTGATAATAAACGGACAGGAACCCGTTGTTTAACGGTGATTAATGCCGATCTGGAATATGATGTTGCGAATAACCAATTTCCGTTAATAACGACACGAAAAAGTTTTTATAAAGCCGCAATAGCTGAACTGTTAGGGTATCTGCGTGGCTATGATAATGCAGCACAATTTCGTGAAATTGGTTGTAATACATGGAATGCCAATGCGAATGAAAATAGTGCATGGTTGAATAACCCTCATCGAAAAGGTGAAGACGATATGGGGCGTGTTTATGGCGTTCAAGGACGCCAATGGCAACGCCCTGATGGTTCTCATTTTGATCAACTGCGTAAAGTAGTAGATAACCTGACTAAAGGTATAGATGATCGTGGTGAAATCATCACATTTTACAATCCAGGTGAAACTGAACTAGGTTGCTTACGCCCTTGTATGCATACGCATACCTTTTCACTTGTTGGTGATACCCTTTATTTAACCTCTTATCAGCGCAGTTGTGATGTGCCATTAGGTTTGAATTTCAACCAAATTCAGTGCTTTGTCTTATTAGCGCTGGTGGCTCAAATTACAGGACATAAACCGGGTAAAGCATTTCATAAGATAATCAATGCACATATCTATGAAAATCAATTACCTCTAATGCGTGATGTGCAGTTAAAAAGAGAGCCTTTACCGTTACCAACGTTGCATATCAACCCAAAAATAAAAACATTGGAAGATATCGAAACATGGGTAACAACGGATGATTTTACTGTTGAAGGCTATCAATGTCATGAAGCAATAAAATATCCATTTACGGTGTAATTTCTCCTTTGCTTTTAAAGCCCCTGTTTAGTGATAGACAGGGGCTTTTTTATTGGTTTTTTATTTAAAATTTAAAGCATTGTCAGTATTTATTAATCATAAATACGTTTTATTTGTATTTGCTCTGAAAGTATTGTTATTGCGTACCTATTCGAGAAAAACGCTTATCTTTGTTTACCTTTAAGGCTGTGGTCTGCATGCTCATTACCAGCTAAAAAGGAGAAACAAATGAACAATAATAGGGAATTAAGCCTAAATAAGGAGTTTCAGAAAAAAAGTGAGCAAGGCATCGGTTTACTCGAAATACTTATCGTGATGCTGATAGTCTCTATTTTAAGTTATCTATCAATTTCTTCTTATCAACATTTTATTAAGCAACGCCATTTAATACAGAGTGTGCGAGAAACCATAGTTTTTCTTTCTTACCAGCAGCAGCAAGCGTTGCTGTTTAATGTCAAAATTAAAATATCACTTCATTTATCGCCCAGTAACAAAATAGTCGCTATTCCTTTTTCTCTACGGTACTTACCTGAAAAACAAACGATTTATCAATTAGCCCTAGGTATTCAACTTAAGCAATCAACAGTCTCAAATTTTACGTTTGGTGGAATTCGCCAAACGTTAAAACCTATGAGTTTTGTGCTTAAAAATGAAGAAGATGAAGTGAAAATTATTATTTCATCTTTAGGCAGGATAAGAGCGTGTAGCCAGAATATAAAGGTGTTTTCATCATGTTAAAACGATCTGTATTTTCTTTTTCATCAGGAATGATATTGATGGAATGTCTCTTTGCTATTGCGATAAGTGGGATTTTATTTCTCTGCATCAGCAGAGCTTACCCCCAGATAATAAATACGCTATTCCATTCTTATCAACAATATCAATTAGATATTTTTTTAAGAGAACGATTATTGGTACTAGAAACGCAATTAAGGCGTACAGGGTATTGTTATGGTGATTGTGTTAATACGTTGAAGTTAGATGGCCTGGAAATATCCCCTTTAAAAATAGGGCAGTATCCTAATCAAGAAAAAAATTCCTGCGTTATTTTTGCTTACGACATAAACAGCAATGGTCGATGGGAGTCACCTTTGTCAAAAGAGAGTGATTATTTTGGATACCGTCTTAAAAAGGGGCAATTAGAGCAATTAAGAGGAGTAAAAGATTGTGCTTCTTCAGGGTGGCAACAATTTTTCGAAAATAACGAGATTGAGGTAACTGAGTTTATTTTACAGCCTTATGCTAAAACGTATTCAGTGAAAGAAAATCCGTATTTTTATCTTTCTATTTCTTTAAAATTTCATTTAAAACAAAAGCCTGAAATAAAATCACATTATCAAAATATCATCCGTTTAAGGAATATGACTGCACTATGAATATTTATTTCACTCTCAGAAGCAATGAACAAGGTTTAGCGGGTATATTTGTCGTGATAGGTTTTATTGGCATGAGCTTATCTATGCTTGGAAATTTTTCTTACCATTACAGGCAATCTGAACAAATAGTGATGCAAGAGTTACAAGCAAGACAGGCCTTTTTATTTGCTGAATCTGCACTGCAATGGGGGATAACACAGGATTGGGATCTTTCATCAATACAATTAAACAAATGGCAATGCCGTCCTTTTTATGCTGCTCCCAAAATAAAGAGCTGCTTATTTTTAATTTCTGCAGATAAGGCCTTACTTCAAGGTCAAGCAGAAAGCTTACTAGGTTATAAAATATATCATTATCAATGGATTAGTTTTAAAAAAGGAAAAGAGAAAGCTATTGTGTCTGATCCAAATGGATGGCTAGATTATTGCCCATTCGTGCATAAGGAGTGTGTATCATAAAAAAAGGTCAAAATAGATCAGAAAATGGTTCTATCTTACTTAATACAATGTTTGTATTACTATTTTTTAATATTAGTTTTGTCGCTATTATAGGGTATAGTCAATCATTAAAAGCTGATTTTCAGCGGTTAATTCAATTACAGCAAACAGGGCAAGGGATTTTTGTTTTATTTGAAAAATTGCCTGATAAATCACCTTACTATTTTGCTGATAACCAGAAAATAATGATGCATTCTCTTTCATATTCTGAAGGCTGTCAGCAAATGGAAGGTTATGCTGCTAATAATATTTTACCCACGATAAATTTATACTATTGGTCATGCAATCCATAAGATGAGGATCTGATGTTTCATATATATCACTCAAATCAGTTGTCATTATTAAAGTCACTTATGGTGCACTTTATGCAGACCAGACCACTATCTTCTCCCTTTGAACAAGAAGTGATCTTAGTACAAAGCCCTGGCATGTCTCAGTGGTTGCAAATTCAGCTTGCTGAAAGTTTAGGAATTGCAGCAAATATTCGCTATCCATTACCTGCAACATTTATTTGGGAAATGTTTACGCGGGTGCTATCAGGTATACCTAAAGAAAGTGCTTTTTCTAAAGATGCCATGACATGGAAATTAATGGCATTATTGCCTGAATATTTATCCCATGAAGAATTTAAACCGCTACTTCACTATCTTGATGATGATGAAGATAAACGTAAATTACACCAATTAGCAGGGCGTGTTGCCGACTTATTTGACCAATATTTGGTATATCGTTCAGATTGGTTAGCCTCGTGGGAAAAAGATGAATTGATAGAAGGGCTGAGTGAAAATCAGCGTTGGCAGAAAATATTGTGGGTAGCATTACAGCAATACACGAAAGATCTCAATCAGCCTCAATGGCATCGTTCTAATCTTTATCAGCAATTTATTTCGACATTAAATGGTGCAAAAGAAGGAGAACTTCAGCACTGTTTTCCGCCCCGTATCTTTATTTGTGGTATTTCGGCATTACCGCAAGTTTATTTGCAGGCTCTGCAAGCTATCGGGCGTCATACAGAGATCTATTTACTCTTTACCAATCCTTGCCGTTACTATTGGGGTGATATTCAAGATCCTAAATTTCTTGCTCGTCTTAATAGTAGAAAACCTCGCCATTATAAGCAATTACATGAATCACCTTGGTTTAAAGATGAAAAAAACGCTTCTTCGTTATTTAATGAAGAGGGAGAGCAAAATATCGGTAATCCTCTATTAGCCTCATGGGGAAAATTGGGTAAAGATAACCTCTATTTTCTTTCTGAACTTGAGTATACCGATGTATTGGATGCTTTTGTTGATATTCCAAGAGATAATTTACTTCATCAATTGCAAGCAGACATTCTTGATTTAGAAGATTTTTCACAACTAGGTACAACACTTAAAACCTATGAATGTAGTGAAAAAAAACGTATTATTTCACTAGATGATCACTCGTTGACCTTTCATGCAAGCCATAGCCCACAACGCGAAGTGGAAGTATTACAAGATCAATTACTGCATTTGCTTGAGCAAGATCCCGAATTACTACCAAGGGATATAATTGTGATGGTTGCGGATATTGATAATTATACGCCCTATATTCAGGCCGTTTTTGGTAATGCACCTGCTGAACGCTATCTCCCTTTTGCTATTTCTGATAGAAAAGCACGTCAAGCACACCCAGTATTACAAGCCTTTATTACGTTATTAGAACTTCCTCAAAGTCGTTTTACAGCAGAACAAGTATTAGCTTTACTTGAAGTGCCTGCGTTAGCTGGGCATTTTTCTATTTTTGAAAGTGAATTAAAACTGCTACGCCGATGGGTGGATGAATCAGGCATACGTTGGGGATTGGATGATGAAAATGTAGCTTCATTTTTACTCCCTATCACTGGTAAAAATACCTGGGAGTTTGGTTTACTGCGTATGCTGCTTGGTTATGCGATGGAAAGCGACAATGGTCCTTGGAAAGGTGTGCTTCCTTATGATGAATCTAGTGGGTTAGTCGCAGAGCTTGCAGGGCATCTTGCTGATTTTCTTTACACATTAAGTGAATGGCGTACACGTTTAAGTGAAACTCGTTCCTTAGAAGCATGGTTAGAGATTGGACAACAATTAGTTGATGCCTTTTTTGAAGCTGATGAAGAGACTGAATTAGTTTTAGCGTTGATCACACAACAGTGGCAAAAAGTGATTGAAAATGGATTGAAAGCGCAATATCAAAATGAAATTCCATTAGTGCTTATTCGAGATGAATTAACGGTACGATTTGATGATGAAAAAATCAGTCAGCGCTTTTTGGCGGGAAGCCTAAACTTTTGTACGCTAATGCCTATGCGCTCAATTCCTTTTAAAGCAGTGTGTTTGTTGGGAATGAATGATGGTATTTATCCTCGTAACATTCAGCCATTAGGCTTTGATTTAATGGCAGAAAAACGACGTCGTGGTGACAGAAAACGTCGAGATGATGACCGTTATTTATTCCTTGAGGCACTTAGTTCGGCCGAAAAATATCTTTATATCAGTTATATCGGTAAATCGATACGTGATGATAGAGAGTGTAATCCATCAGTCTTAATTAAAGAGTTACAAGACTATATCGGTCAAAATTTCCGTTTACCTGATGATGGCAAACTTAATGTTGATGATAGTGCAACTCGCATTAATCAGCATTTATTAACACAGCATAGTCGTGTTCCTTTTGCTCAAGAAAACTTCCACATTGAGGCTTCCACTCGTTCTTATGCCTCAGAATGGTTACCAGCTGCCAGTGGGCAAGGGGAGGCTCATCAAGGTTTTACTGAGTCATTAGATGATGATATATCAATAGATAAAGTCTCCGTTGATGCACTTTCTCGTTTTTATCGTCATCCGATCCGTGCATTCTTCCAACAAAGATTAAAAACAAACTTTGTTATCGAAGAGACAGAATTACCCGAAGAAGAGCCTTTTGTGATAAACGCACTTCAACGCTATCTATTAAATCAATGGCTATTGAAAGCCTTGATTGATGAAACGTCAACAGGATCACTCTTTGAACGAATTAAAGCAGCAGGGCAACTTCCAGCAAGTGCATTTGGTCAAATTTATTGGGAACAACAAATAGAAGAGCTACTCCCTTTAGCTGAAAAAGTGAGAAGTGAACGATTAGCGTCGTATTCTGTCACATTAGAGCAAAGTTTTAGTGCGATGCCATTGATTGGACGTTTAAATGAAGTGCAAGCAGATGGCTTATTACGTTGGCGACCTGCGAGTTTAACGGCTAATGATTTATTGCAACTATGGATTGAACATCTGGTTTATTGTTTAAAAGAGGGAACTGGCGAAAGCAGGTTTTATGGCAGAAAAGAGACGCAATGGTGTTTATTACCAGTTGATCCTGAATTTGCTTATTCGACTTTAGATAATTTAATTCGCGGTTATAAACAAGGGCTAAATACCCCATTAGCGTTATTTGCGAAGAGTGGCTGGGCTTGGTTACAAGCTTGCTATGATAAAAAAACACAAGAATTTTTACTTGATGATGAAGAGACGCTCGCAAAAGCGGAGTTAGTGCTGCTACAACATTTAACGGATAGTTATAATCGAGATGGTGAAATGAGTGATATGTATGTTCAGCGTGCATTCTCTCAATTAGACGAGCATTTTTTACAAACAGTAAAACAGACGACATTAACGATATTTAAACCAATAATTCCATTTTTAAAAAAATAAGGGAGCTCATATCAGATGAGAAAATACTTATCGCAACTATGGATCATGTTGCTATTGATGCTAGTGAGTATCAACAGTTTTGCTGCTGATCCACTTTGGCAAGTATTGCCAGATAGCATTGAAAAAAGTGAAAGCGATCCACGGCAATATCAAGCGATTAAATTGCCTAATGATATGACTGTATTACTGGTTTCTGACGAAAAAGCCGTTAAATCATTAACGGCAGTTGCGTTACCTGTTGGTGCATTAGAAGATCCAGATAGTCAGCAAGGGCTTGCGCACTATCTAGAACATATGGTGTTAATGGGATCGGCTAAATATCCTCAATCTGGCAGTATGTCAGAGTTCTTACAAAAGAACGGGGGATCTCATAATGCGAGTACCACTACATATCGTACAGCTTTCTACTTAGAAGTAGAAAATAGCGCCATTAATGAAGCGGTCGATCGTCTTGCAGATGCTTTAGCTGAGCCTTTACTTGATCCTAAAAATGCCGATCGTGAACGTAATGCAGTTAATGCCGAGTTAACCATGGCGCGTGCGCGTGACGGTATGCGTTTTTGGCAGGTTAGAGCAGAAACCTTAAACCCAGCACATCCAAGTTCTCGCTTTATGGGCGGAAATTTAGAAACGCTGAGTGACAAGCCAAACAGCAAACTTCAAGATGAACTCATCAAGTTCTATCAAACACACTATTCTGGCAACTTAATGAATGGAGTGATTTATAGTAATAAATCACTTGATGAATTATCTAAATTAGCCGCAGAAACCTTTGCTCGTATTCCAAATAAAAAAGCAGATATCCCTGTAACCACAGTGCCTGCGATGACGGATAAAGAAAAAGGGTTAATGATCCATCTAGTACCTGCTTTACCGCAAAAAACCTTACAAATTGAATTCGGTATTGATAATAACGTTGCCGATTTTCGTAGTAAATCTGATGCATATATCGGTTATTTAATCGGTAATCGTAGTTCTGGAACACTTGCAACATGGTTACAAGATCAAGGTTTAGCTGAAAGTATTAGCGCATTTTCAGAGCCGTATATCGATCGTAACCAAGGCTCCTTTACGATTTATGTTGCACTAACAGATAAAGGTTTAGCGCAAAAAGATAAAGTTATCTCAGCCATCTTTTCATATCTTCGTTTAATTGAGTCACAAGGCATTAGTCAGCGTTATTTTGATGAAATTGCGAATGTTTTAGATCTCTCATTTCGTTATGGTTCTATTGTAAGAGATATGAATTACATAGAAGGCATTTCAGATATGATGTTGCGTTATCCAATCAAAAATATCCTGAATGCTGATTATATTGCCGATAATTATGAACCTTCAGCAATTCTTTCTCGCCTAGGATCACTGACGCCAGAAAAAGCACGTATTTGGGTGATAAGTCCTAATGAACCGTCTAATAAACAAGCTTATTTTGTTAATGCACCTTATCAAGTTGATAAAATTACAGCTAAACAATTAGAAACATGGCAGAAGTTGTCGGATGATATTTCATTATCCTTACCGACACTTAACCCATATATTCCTAATAATCTGTCGTTGATTGACGCTGATAGTAAAATCACTAAACCACAATTATTGTGGCAAGATAAAAGTGCTCGCTTGTTCTATATGCCATCACACTATTTTTCTGATGAGCCAAAAGCCAGCGTGACATTAAGTTTAGTAAATAAGAAATCAGACATTACGGTTAAACAGCAAGTTACACAAACTTTAACTGATTATCTTGCTGGTTTAGCACTCAGTGAATTATCTTACCAAGCTTCTGTTGCAGGTATGAATATCTCATCCTCATCAGGACAAGGTATTGATTTTTCAATGAATGGTTATACACAACATTTACCAGAATTAGTTAATGCAACATTAAAAAGCTATATGAGCTTTGAATCAACGCAAGAAGAGCTTGAACAGGCTAAATCTTGGTATCGTGAACAACTTGAAGTAACTCATAACCTAAAAGCGTTTGAAGCAGCTATGCTGCCAGCTCGCCGATTAAATACTATTCCGTATTATGAAGAAGCTGACAAACTCAAAGCATTAGAGTCAATTACACTGCAAGATATTATTGATAACCGCCGTGAAGTGATTAAAAACGCAGCACTTCAAGCATTGATTGTTGGTAATTTAACGCCAGAGCAAAGCCGTGATATAGCGAAATCTGCACATGAGTTATTAGGTAATCAAGGAACCGAATACTGGATTGGTGAAACATTAGTATTCAATAAATTAGATGCCGTTGAATTTCAAAATAAATCAAACAGTACAGATAATGCTTTAGGCGAACTTTATATCCCTACTGGGTATAGCCGTCTTGAAGGTCAGGCTATTTCTTCTGTGTTAGCTTCGGTTATTAAACCTTGGTTTTATGATCAATTAAGAACAGAAGAGCAACTTGGTTATGCTGTATTTGCTTATCAAGGCACTATGGGTGAACAGTCTGGCCTAGGTTTCTTATTACAAAGTAATGCTAAACCTCCGGTTTACTTAAATGAACGTTATAACGCATTTTATCAGCAAGCCTACGAACGTTTGAAAAAAATGAGTGAGGCTGATTTTAATCAGTATAAGCAAGCAATTATTACTGAAGTTAAACAACCACCTCAAACTTTCTATGAAGAAGTCTCTCTTTATCGAAATGATTTCCATCGTAATAATTTAAAATATGATGGACGAGAGAAATTCTTAGCTGAGCTTAATAAAGTGACGTTAAAACAAGCTATTGAGTTTTATGAAAAAGCAGTAATAAAACCAAATGGTTTTGTGTTTGTTTCTCAAATAATTGGCAAAGATGGTAAAGATGCTGATTACGCGCAAAATAAAAAATGGAAACGTTATACGACAGTCAGTGAATTACAAAAAACGTTACCAGTTGAGGAAATTAAAGAGTGAGTGAAGCGATACAGGCACAGCCATTAAATCCTTATACACTTCCTTTGTACCAAAGACGCCTTATTGAGGCGTCTGCGGGTACAGGTAAAACCTATACCATTGGATTACTGTATTTGCGATTACTTCTTGGTTTAGGGGGAGATTCTGCGTTTTATCGACCTCTAAGCGTTGAAGAGATCTTGGTGGTGACATTTACAGATGCGGCAACCGATGAATTACGTGCACGTATTCGTAAAAATATCCATGAGCTAAGGCTTGCCTGTATCCGTCATGATGTTGATAGTGGTGACAAAACATACCAAGAATTACTCAAACAAATTCCTAATAAAGAGTTAGCCGCGCAGTGGTTATTAGAAGCTGAGCGTCAAATGGATGAAGCTGCTATTTACACTATTCATGGATTTTGCCAGCGTATGCTGGCAAACAATGCATTTGAGTCAGGTGTATTGTTTGAACAAGTCTTGATCCAAGATGAGTATGAGCTGAAAAAACGTGTTTGTGCTGATTTTTGGCGTCGCCACTGTTATCCCCTTTCTTATGATGTTGCTAATGCGGTTAGCCAGATTTGGTCTGGTCCAGAGCAGCTACTTTATGAAATACAGCCTTATTTACAAGGTGAAATGCCAGAAATTGAAGGTGTGGCATTAGACAGCGAAAATGAGTCAGTAAAAGAGCGTCATCAAGCTGTTATTGAAGCCATTAACAAGGTGAAAGGGCGTTGGAATGAACATCATCATGAAGTTGAAGCGTGGATAACGGCCTCAGGAGTGGATAAACGAAGTTATAGTAGCCGTTTTTTACCTAAATGGATTGAAGAAATCACGTTATGGGCCGCAACGCTTGAAACAAAAAGCTATCAGTTACCTGATTGCTTGGTTCGTTTTTCTCAAGAAATTTTAAATGAAAAAGCGACCAAAGGCCCTGCTCCTGAGCATATTCTTTTTGTTGAAATTGAGAGTCTAACAAAACAAAGCTTAACACTGCGTGATGTTATTTTGGTGAATGCTATTCCCGAAATACGCCAAGGTATTGAAAATGAAAAAATGCGTCGGGGTGAAATGGGATTTGATGATCTCTTAACACGCTTAGATAGAGCATTAAAACGTGAAGGGGGAGAAGCATTAGCACAGGCTATTCGTGAGCGTTATCCCGTTGCAATGATTGATGAATTTCAAGATACCGATCCTCAACAATACCGTATTTTTGATGCTATTTATGGTGAGCATGAAAACAGTGGGTTACTTTTTATCGGTGATCCTAAACAGGCAATTTATGCTTTCCGCGGTGCTGATATTTTTACTTATATTCAAGCGCGAAAACAAACAACACATCATTACACTTTAAATACTAACTGGCGTTCTGCTCCGGGAATGGTGAATGCGGTTAATAAACTTTTTATGCGTTCTAGTGCTCCATTTTTATTTGAGCATATCCCTTTTATTGAGGTGAGTTCTGCTGAAAAAAACCAAGATATGGCTTTTATTTACCATGGTAAATCGATCTCACCTTTTAACTTTTGGCTTGCTGAAGGTGAAAGCCTATCAACGGGAAATTATGAGCAAATTATGGCAACGCAATGTGCAGCTCAAATTCGTGATTGGTTATCAGCAGGCGATCAACAGCAAGCATGGCTCCTAGAGCAAGGTGAAAAAAAATCACTGACATCGGCTGATATTATGGTGCTGGTTCGTAGTCGTAGAGAAGCATTACTTATTCGTGATGCACTAAACTTACTCTCTATACAATCTGTATTCTTATCAAACCGTGAAAGTGTATTTGAAACGAATGAAGCTAAAGATTTGCTTTGGTTACTGCAAGCAGTTGTAACACCAGAGAAAGAGCGTGTTTTAAGAGCCTCTTTAGCTAGTCGGTTATTTGGCTTTAGTGCAAGAGAAATTGATAGCCTAAATCATGATGAACAACGCTGGAATAGTTATGTAGAGAAATTTGCTGACTACTATGTATTATGGCAAAAACGCGGCGTTTTACCGATGTTGCGTAAGATTATGATGGATAATCAGATTGCCGAGGATCTACTTGCCAGTATTGATGGTGAAAGGAGACTCACTGATATCATGCATATTGGCGAATTATTGCAGGAAACCTCGTTACAGCTTGATAGTGAACATGCGCTTATTCGTTGGTTAGCACAACAAATTTCTCATCCTGATGCGCAATCAGAAAGCCAACAAATGCGTTTGGAAAGTGACCGAAATCTTGTGCGAATTTGTACTATTCATAAATCCAAAGGCCTTGAATATCCTATTGTCTGCTTGCCTTTTGCTTGTAACTATCAAGAGCAAAAAGGAGCGCTTTATCATGACAGAGAAAAATTTTACGCTAAGTTAGATATTTTTAGCAGGCCTGAAAGCTTGCGTTTAGCGGATGAAGAACGTTTAGCAGAAGATTTACGCCTACTTTATGTAGCGTTAACTCGTTCTAAATTTTGTTGTTATGTAGGCGTTGCGCCATTGGTGAAAGGGAATAAACGTAAATCGGGACTGACTGATCTTCATAAAAATGCTTTAGGGTATTTATTACAGCAAGGTGAAGAAGGGAATAGCGAATTATTACATCAATCAATCCATGCATTACTCGATGAAAATATTAGTGTGATCACGCTTGATGATGTTTCAGCACAACGTTACCAACCTCAGTTAGTCAATGAGGCAAAATTAGAGGCAGCAGTATTTAAACGTAAAATCCATGATAATTGGCGTATAACCAGTTATTCAGGACTAACTTATCAACATTCCAATCGCGGATACCATTTCGACTTGGGCGATATTGAGGCTTTAGTGCAATCTATTGCTCCTGGATTGGATACTGATGCCAAAGGTGAGAAACAACGAGAAGAAACCGATGAAAATTCGATTCATCATTTTCCTCGTGGTGCGGTTGCGGGAACATTCTTACATGGCTTGCTTGAAGTCTTAGATTTTTCTCAACCCATTGATGAGCAATGGATGCAAGAGCAATTAACGGCTCAAGGATTTGATGAAAAATGGGCGCCATTATTAGTAACATGGATGGAAACACTGTTTTATACCCCTCTTAGTGATGATGGATTATGCCTTGCTGATATCCCTAAAACACAACAACTTGATGAGTTACAATTTTATTTGCCAATTGAACAAGAAATAACATCATCTCAGTTGACTCAATTAATAAGTCAGTTTGATCCCTTATCAAAACGTTGTGCTGCTTTACAATTCCAGCAAGTAGAAGGCATGTTAAAAGGTTTTATTGACTTAGTGTTTTGCTGGGAAGGGAAATACTATGTGGTGGATTACAAATCAAATTGGTTAGGTGAATCGAGTGAAGATTACACTCAAGAAGCGATGGTCAATGCAATGATAGATCACCGTTACGATTTGCAGTACCAACTCTATACATTAGCATTACATCGTTTTTTACAGCAACGCATTCCAGATTATGATTATAAAAGCCATTTTGGGGGAATTTATTATCTTTTCTTACGTGGTATAGATAAAGCACACCCTGGAAATGGAGTTTATGCTTATTTACCTGATGAGGCGTTTGTTTTGGCGCTAGATGCGTTATTTACAGGTAAAAGTATGAAAAGTAGCACTCCTGATGTAGTCGATGAGAAATAAAAATGATCAAACTATTAGAACAAGCGATTACACAAAATGTATTACGACCGTTAGATCTTCGATTTGCACAAATGCTGGTGGAAGATGAAAATCCGATTTTACTGTTTATCTTTGCTTATTTAAGCGCTCAAACAGGAGCTGGGCATGTTTGTTTGCCATTAAATATTATCAAAGAAAATCAATTGTTTGATGGTAGGCAAGACGAACTTTCTCGCGCTATTTGGCAAAGAATGGGAGAGCCTTCTACTGATCAAATAATTGAAGCGTTAATACATAGTCATTGTGTTAATCAAGGTGGTGATAATTCTCCATCACCTATCATTTTAGATAATGGACTTCTTTATCTGCAAAGAATGTGGAGCTATGAAGAAAAAGTGGCTCAATTTTTTAGGCAAGAACATCCGGTGGTTGATATTGATGAAAATGCATTAATTAAAGCACTCAATCAGCTTTTTCCAACAGCAAAAGAAAATAAAGAAACTAATTGGCAGAAAGTAGCTGCCAGTGTTGCTATCACTAGCCCTATCTCTATTATCTCTGGCGGCCCAGGAACAGGAAAAACCACAACGGTGGCAAAAATCTTGGCTGCTTTTGTGATGCTTACTTCGAATGAGAAACCCATTATTCAATTAGCAGCACCAACTGGAAAAGCTGCTGCCCGATTAACAGAATCCCTAGGTAAAGCACTTGCTCAACTTGCTTTAAGTGAAGAAGAAAATAAGTGGATGCCAAAGCAAGCACAAACTATTCATCGTTTGTTAGGGGCTCAGCCCGAAAGCCAGCAAGTGCGTTACCATAAAGATAATCCATTACAACTTGATATTTTAGTGGTTGATGAAGCGTCAATGGTTGATTTACCTATGATGGCTCGCTTAATTGATGCACTCCCACAGCAATGTCACGTTATTTTCTTGGGAGATAAAGACCAACTCGCTTCTGTTGAGGCTGGAGCTGTATTAGGGGATATTTGCCGTTTTGCGGATGATGGTTTGAGCCAAAAGCGATTTGATAAAATTGATTATTTAACACAAGGTGAGTTATCAAAATCTGCAGATATTATCTCTGTTTCTAACACACCCGTTTCAGTTGTTAGTGATTCACTTTGCCTATTACGAAAAAGCTATCGATTTGGCTCGAATTCAGGAATTGGTCAACTTGCTTTTGCTGTAAACCAAGGACAGACTAAAACAGCGCTGACATTGCTGAAGAAGGCAGTAATTACGCCTCAACAAATTGAAATGGCACTAGATACTCAAGATGTGAATTTTATCCCATTAGAGAGTGATGAAAACTATTTACTGATGATACAAGATGCAGCACAAGCCTATCGACAGTATCTCTCATTGATAGCAGAAAAAGCCACTCCTGATGCGATCCTTAACACATTTAACCAGTATCGTTTATTGTGTGCATTAAGAGAAGGGCCATTTGGTGTAAGTGGGTTAAATGATCGAATTGAAATGCTATTGCACCGTCAACGATTAATTCGTCGCCCTACAAATAGCTACCAGAGTGACTACATTGGACGTCCGATTATGATCCAGAGAAATGATAGTACACTTGGGCTGTTTAATGGTGATATTGGTATTATGCTCAATAATGATGAAGGCGAAATGAAAGCCTTTTTCCAATTGCCAGATGGTACCTTAAAAGCCATTCAGCCTAGCCGGTTACCTCAACACGAAACGGCGTATGTTATGACAGTGCATAAATCACAGGGATCTGAATTTACACATACAGCATTAGTATTACCTGAAAAATTTTCGCCAGTGGTCAGCCGTGAATTACTGTACACCGCCTTAACTCGCGCTAAACAAAAACTTTCTCTTTATGCCTGCGAATATATGGTGAAAATGGCTATTCAAACACGTATTCAGCGTCGAAGTGGTTTAGTCGATAAGTTACGTTACTAATCTTTATCAGATAAGACAAAAACAATAAAAGACAGATATTGAGAGGGATACCTGTCTTTTTGTTTATATTTGATAGTTACTCTTTATGTAAATCTAAAATCAAAATTTTGGAGCGACGCTGATAATTGTAGAGCGCCTGCTTTTCAATGGGTAATTTATCAATTTCAGCAGGTTCAAATCCTTTTTCTTGAAACCAGTGAATACTGCGTGTTGTTAAAACAAATAGTTTTTCTAATCCTAATTGCTTTGCATGGGCAGAAATTCGTTGTAGTAATACCTCACCACGACAAGAGCTACGATAATCAGGATGAACAGCAACACAAGCCATTTCACCAATTTTTTCTGATTGATAAGGATAAAGAGCAGCACAGGCTATAGTCATATTATCGCGTTCAATAATGGTGAATTGATCTATCTCCATTTCTAATTGTTCTCTTGAACGTCTGACTAAAATACCTTGTTGCTCTAATGGGCGAATAAGTTCGAGTATGCCACCAATATCATTGATATTGGCTCTACGAACTTTTTCTGCACTTTCCATCACGATTTGAGTTCCTATACCATCGCGAGAGAATAGCTCTTGAATAAGCGCACCATCAGATTGATAACTTAATAGGTGACTGCGCTCTACGCCTCGGCGACAGGCTTTAACGGCACCTCGCAAAAATCTGACTGTACCTGAGTGGTAATCGCCTTCGGTTTGTAGCTCTTGGATTTTATCTTCGGCTTGATTAGGTAGTAATTCAGAGACAATGTGTCCATCTTCATCGACAACACCCTGGAAAGAGCAAAAACCAATAATTTTTTGCGCTTTAAGTTTTATAGCAAGTTGTGTCGCTACTTCTTCAGATGTGAGATTAAAGCTTTCACCAGTAACAGACACTGCAACAGGGCCAATTAATACGATGGCGTTACTGTCTAATTGACGGTGAATAGCTTCTTCATCAATACGACGAATTTTTCCGCTATGACAATAATCCACGCCATCATCAACTCCCAAGGGTTGTGCAATGACAAAGTTGCCACTAACGACATTAATATGCGCACCTTGTAATGGTGTATTACTTAAACTCATTGATAAACGTGCAGTGATGTCGAGCTGTAATGTACCCGCTGCTTGTTTAACAATTTCTAAGGTTTTACTATCAGTAATACGAGTATATTTATGATAAATTGGTGAAACTTTTTGTACTTCAAGTGCCATATCAATTTGTGGTCTAGCGCCATAAACAACCACTAAACGGATACCTAAACTGTGTAGTAATCCAATATCGTTAATGATAGATGGAAAATTTTCATGTGCGATAGCTTCGCCACCCAACATAATGACAAATGTTTTGCCTCTATGTGCATTAATATACGGAACCGAGTGGCGGAATCCATCGACCAATTCGGTGCTACGCTCTTTCATAAAACCCTCTCAAGTGAATTTTTATTCGCATTTAATGTATTTTTATTCTTTTTGATGAGGAATGGCAAGTAAAATCCTATCTTATTGTTTTGCATGAGGGCAGAATATTCGTGTAAATGTGAGTAATTGTGCTGTTTTTAAGTGACAGTAGAGTGTGGATTGGGTAAAGTTTTTCGTTCTTAACTTTTTTTATCTCTTTTTAGAGTTTATTGACGTTAATCGTTTTTTTGGAATATTTTCATGAGTCATTCTGAGCACAATCAAACTCGTCGTCGTCTTGTTAAAGGAATTGGCGCGTTATTATTGTTAAGTGTTAGTCCTGTTGGCTTTGCTGCGACAGCATCTATTGTTGCTGTCAGGGTTTGGCCTGCCTCGACTTATACTCGCGTGACTATAGAATCAAAAACACCACTGAAATATCGTCAGTTTGCATTATCAAACCCAGAACGTATTGTGGTGGATTTAGAAGGTATTCAGCTTAATAGCGTATTAAAGGGTATGGCTAATCAAGTTCAGACTAGCGATCCTTATTTAAAGTTGATCCGTGTTGGTCAAAATACGCCCAAAACAGTGCGATTAGTTTTTGAAGTAAAAACACCAGTACAACCACAAATGTTTACTCTAAAACCTGTTGCGGAATTTAAAAACCGTTTGGTGTTAGATTTCTACCCAAGCCATGGTGCAAATGCTGAAGATGATCCACTCTTAGCACTGTTACGTGAATATAATGATGGTGATTTACAACAAGCGGTACCAGCCCAAACAGACACCCGAAAACCGGGTAGGGCAGGGAGAGACAGACCTATCATTATCATGATCGATCCTGGGCATGGTGGGGAAGATCCTGGTGCCATTGGAAAATATAAAACACGTGAAAAAGATGTGGTATTACAAATTGCACGTCGCTTAAGAACGTTAATTGATAAAGACGCCAAAATGAAGGCGTATATGACACGTAATGAAGATGTGTTTATTCCATTAACGGTGCGTGTTGCTAAAGCACGAAAAATGCAAGCTGACTTGTTTGTCTCTATTCATGCTGATGCATTTACGAATCGTTCTGCCAGAGGTTCATCTGTTTTTGCGTTATCAAAAACAGGGGCGACCAGTAATACTGCACGCTATCTTGCACAAACACAAAATGAGTCTGATTTAATCGGTGGTGTGAGCAAAAGTGGTGACCGTTATGTTGATCATGCGATGCTTGATCTTGTACAAACGGCAACTATCAATGACAGTCTAAAATTTGGTAGTGAAGTGCTTAAGTTGTTGGGAGGGATTAATAAACTACATAAGAATAAAGTTGATCAGGCAGGGTTTGCGGTATTAAAAGCCCCTGAGATCCCCTCTATTTTAGTAGAGACTGCCTTTATCAGTAATATCGAAGAAGAGAAGAAACTGAAAACGGCTAAATTCCAGCAACAAATTGCAGAATCTATTTTTAAAGGGATCAAAGCTTATTTCGCTAATGGCGGTGAATTAACCTTAGCTGACCGTAGCTAATCTCTTCCTATACCCTTTTTTATATTCCAGTAGAAAGCTAAAATCATGTGTTTTCTATTGGAATTTCTATTGTATTTTCAGCACAATAAATTTATCCAATACGTTATTGAAATAAAAGAAAATTGATGTAGTAAATCTATGATTGATAAGATCAGCTTTTTGAATTAAAAGAGAATGTAAAAATGAGAGGAAATCTTGAAGAAAAATTGGTTGCGGGAGCTGGATTTGAACCAACGACCTTCGGGTTATGAGCCCGACGAGCTACCATGCTGCTCCATCCCGCGACTGAATTGTTATTTATAGAATTGGTTGCGGGAGCTGGATTTGAACCAACGACCTTCGGGTTATGAGCCCGACGAGCTACCATGCTGCTCCATCCCGCGACTGATACTATAAACTTACTGCATTGTGAATTGGTTGCGGGGGCCAGATTTGAACTGACGACCTTCGGGTTATGAGCCCGACGAGCTACCAAGCTGCTCCACCCCGCGTCTCCACAGAGGGGCACTATACTCAGGATCTGCTGAGTTGCAAGTTTTTTATGAAATTTTTATCGTTTTCTTTTAAAAACGGTCAGAAATAATACATGAGGATGCAATTTTAGGCAGTTATACTCGTGGTGCTTAAAGTTGTAGGAGCTGACTATACTCATTGGAGTCACATCGTTTATCTATGTTTCTCTCTATTTCCACTTGTTGTGACTTAATGTTTAAAAGTCATATTGATTAGGGGATAATAGAAAACCTTAACTATCAGTATATCCATATTCATATCTTTATTGATTTGGCTTTGGTATCTTTTTAATTCAAAATCAACACTCAAATTTAGTCATTAAGCGGGCAAAAAATGATTACTTGGCGAAAATCGTTAATTTTAGGTATGTTAGCGCTTGCCTTGACAGGATGTCATCGTCCTACAGAGCAAGGTCAGCAATATAAAGATGGGAAACTTAAACAAGACTTGATCGAAGTCAGCTCGCCAAATACACAAGGTACACCGATTAATGGCCCAGATTATCTGCAACAAGTTAATCAGATAAATCAAACATCATCTCGTTTGTATAATAGTAACAAAGAGACTTATCAAGCAGTTGAAAACTGGCTACGTTCAGGGGCTGATACTCGCCAATTACGTCAATTTAATCTTTCTGCGTTTCAAATGGAAGGTGTTGATAATTATGGTAATGTTCAATTTACTGGTTATTATACGCCAGTCCTTGAAGCTCGTTTAACACGACAAGGTGAATTCCAATATCCTCTTTATAAAATGCCCGCCAATAGTCGCTCGAAACTCCCTTCACGTGCAGCTATCTATAATGGTGCATTAAGCCAATCTTTAATTGCAGCTTATAGTAATTCCATTATGGATAATTTCATGATGGAAGTTCAGGGAAGTGGTTACGTTGATTTTGGTGATGGAAAACCACTTACCTTTTTCGGTTATGCAGGGAAAAATGGGCATGCTTATCGAAGTATAGGTAAAGTACTAATCGACAATGGTGAAGTAGAAAGAAAAGATATGTCGATGCTTGCTATCAGAGAATGGGCTGATAAACATAGCGACACTGAAGTGAGAAAATTATTAGAAGAAAATCCTTCATTTGTTTTTTTTAAACCTGAGCCTTTTACACCAGTAAGGGGTGCAAGTGCTATTCCATTAATTGCACTTGCATCAGTGGCTTCTGATAGAAGTATTATTCCTGCGGGGACTGTATTACTGGCTGAAATTCCTGTGCTTGATAATTCAGGTAAGTTTACAGGTGAATATCAAATGCGTTTGATGGTGGCATTAGATGTAGGTGGCGCAATTAAAGGGCATCATTTCGATATTTATCATGGGATTGGTAAAGATGCAGGTCATATGGCAGGTTTTTATAATCATTATGGACGTGTTTGGGTATTAAAAAAATCACAACTTAACTTGCTAAATCCTTCGTCATAAAACGATTTACTATTTATCAGGTTATTATTAACGGTAAAATCAGGCAAACGACATGGCTATTGATATCAATAGCCATGATTATTTCTGTTATTTAGGTTGTTATCGCATTATGCAAAATTCATTATCAGATTCATATTTACAACGCTTTTCTGGAATAGGGCGACTTTATGGGCAAAAAGCGTTGTCTTATTTTGCACAGGCTCATATTTGTGTCGTGGGTATAGGTGGGGTAGGCAGTTGGGCTGCGGAAGCGCTGGCACGCAGTGGTATTGGTTCTATCACCTTAATTGATATGGATGATGTTTGTGTAACTAATACAAATAGGCAAATACATGCATTAAAAGAAAATGTGGGGCAGCCTAAATGTGACGTTATGAAACAGCGTATTTTAGAAATCAACCCAGAATGTAATGTCACTAGTATTGATGATTTTGTCACGGTTGATAATGTCGCTGAGATGATGAATAACGATTTTGATTATGTGATTGATGCGATTGATAGTGTTAGACCAAAAGCTGCGTTATTAGCCTATTGTCGCCGTTATAAAATTCCTGTGATCACAACGGGAGGGGCTGGTGGGCAAATTGATCCAACCCAAATCCAAGTGGTTGATTTAGCAAAAACAATTCAAGATCCTTTAGCAGCTAAATTAAGAGAACGTTTAAAATCTGATTTTAATGTTGTAAAAAATAGCAAAGGTAAGTTAGGTATAGACTGCGTTTTTTCTACTGAACAACTGGTTTATCCACAGGGTGATGGTACAGTTTGCGCAGCGAAAAGTACTGCTGACGGTGTAAAGCGAATGGATTGTTCAGCAGGATTTGGCGCAGTAACGATGGTAACCGCTTCTTTTGGTTTTATTGCGGTGTCTCATGCGTTGAAGAAGATGTTAGCGAAGGCTCAACGTACTTGTCATATTTCAAGTTGAAGCGTTGTTGACTATGTTCATTCGCACTAGTCACATACTGATGTATGCTCCTAGCGACTCATTCACATATCGCCTAGCTGCACTTCGAATGATTTAGAGTATATATTTGTAGTATATATTGAGATTTTGAGTCTAAGTTAAGGCTAAGATTGAGAAGTGAGTGATTTTAGCCGTGCGATAATCGCATTCACTCCGTCAGTGCGAGATTGGCTAATTTGATTAGCCAATCCTAATTGATCGAAAATCGCTAATATATCGATATCAGCTATTTCTTGTGCTGTTTTATTTTCAACTATTGTTAAGATAATCGTCAGTAAGCCTTTTACAATACGACCATCACTATCGCCATAAACATGGTATTTGCCGTTATTATTTAACTCGACACCAAGCCACACTCTATTTTCACAACCCTTGATCTCTTTTTCTGTTGTTTTTAATGCATCAGGTAATGTGGGCAATTTTCGTGAGAGCTGAATTAATTGACGATATTTATCTTCCCATGCTTTTGATTTTTGAAAATCATTAAGCAATACCTCTAAGGTAATTTCATGACCAAAAGGGTGTTGCGTGGTGAGATGATGTGTGTTGTTCATTATGATTATTCGTCTTTTAAGAGTGTTAAAGCAAAATTAATGGCATTAATAAAAGTATCAATATCAGCAGGTTGATTATAAGGCATAAAAGAAATACGTAAACAGCCTGAAATATTTAATGAATCAATAAGAGGCTGTGCACAATGTTGTCCTGTACGTAATGCTATGCCTTTCTCTGTGATTAATGTTGCTAAATCACTATGGTGGATACCTGCAAAATTAAAAGAGATGACGGATGAGTTTGGTGCGCGATAGCTGATAAATCCATCTAACTCACGTAGGCGCCTTTCAGCTTCATCAGCAAGCTCCAATGTATATTGGTTAGCCTGAGACATATCTTGTGTTTCTAGCCATGCTAATGTTGCTGAGAAAGCGATAACACCCGCAACATTAGGTGTTCCGGCTTCAAAACAGTGAGGAATAGCGGCAGGTGTAAAACTATTAAAGGTTGCATTTGTTAGCATTTTCCCCCCACCATGCCAAGGTGCCATCTCGTCTAAAAGCTCACGTTTACCATAACAAATACCTAATCCATTAGGGCCATAAAGCTTGTGCGCGGAGAAAACATAAAAATCAATATCAAGTGCGCTCACATCCGTTGAGTGGTGTGCGATACCTTGTGCACCATCAACAACCAATAAGCAATTATGATATTGGTGAACACATTGAGACACTTTATCTAATGCGATTTGAGCACCTGTTACATTCGACATTTGGCTAATTGCCACAATACGAGTTCGCTCATTGATCAAGCGATTTAGATCCTCAATTGAAGGCAATAAATCATCTTCAATAGCCCAAGGGATCACCCGTGCACCAGTCTGTTGTGCCAGCATTAACCAAGGAATAAGGTTGGCATGATGCTCTTGTTCACTCACTATTATTTCATCACCTGCTTGTAAGCGTGGGCGAAAATAGCCTTGAGCAATCAAGTTGAGTGATTCTGTGGTGCCTTTTGTCCAAATAATAGTATCACTATCAGCACTATTAATTAATTTGGCAACTTGTTGACGAGTCGCTTCAAACTGTTGTGTGGTTTCTTTAGCGTGTTGATATTGGCTACGATGAACCGTTGCAAAATTGTGGCGATAAAAATTATCTGAGGCTTCTATCATCGCAAGAGGCTTTAATGCCGTAGCTGCGCTATCAAGATAAACTGTGTTTGCTTCAAGAGCAGGAAATTGTTGTCGAAATAATTCAGGGGAAAATACGTTCATAATTATGTTGTGTTAGTAGATGAATAACGTTTCGTAATTTGTAGTAAAAATAGGGCGTATAGATTATACGGTTAATTATATTTATTTATAATGAAAAACTAAGAACATCCGTTTATAGCATGATAGTGCGCCCATAATAACACAACAAAGATGGCGAAAGTTCACTCAATAAAAAATCACAGATAGCAGATTTATTATGTATTTTTTCTTTAATTTAATCATTTTAAAGAGAATATGATGCATTTTTCAGAACATTGACAATAAATTTATTGTAAAAAAAAGATGAAAACATCGAAAGTGAGTGTATAGAGGATGAAAAGCTAGATAAAAATAGGGAATAAAAAAAGCACCGCCTTGGCGGTGCACTATAAAATCACTATGGACAGACAGGGTAAATGTACAGGAAGTGAAAAAAAACAGTAGCATCAGCTACTAAGTCTGGAATTTCCAGACAACTTGCAAACACAACATCACAACCACAAAGCCAAAAGTTTTGCAGTATTACTACTACACAACTTTTCGTTCCGGCTTAGGAAGTGCGCTTACTATAGGTATTTACTGGCTAATCATCAAGGGACAAATTATAATGCTTCGCATAAAAAAAACTAATGATGAAAGTTAGGGTCTACTAATAGCCAAAATAGGGGTTTAAGAGCCGAATATGTCTAAACGTTTACCACCATTAAATGCGCTTAGGGTTTTTGATTCAGCTGCACGTCATTTAAGTTTTACTAAAGCTGCTGAAGAATTATTTGTGACGCAAGCAGCAGTGAGCCATCAAATTAAAACACTAGAAGAATTCCTTGGGCTAAAATTATTTAGAAGACGTAATCGCTCGCTTTTATTGACTGAAGAAGGGCAAAGTTATTATCTCGATATCAAGGAAATTTTTTCATCAATTAACGAGGCAACTCGCAAATTATTAGCGAGAAGCGCGAAAGGTGCACTGACTGTTAGCCTTTCTCCAAGTTTTGCGATTCAATGGCTTGTACCTAGGTTATCTGGATTTAATCAAGCTTATCCGGGGATTGATGTACGAATTCAGGCTGTTGATAGAGAAGAGGATAAGCTTGCTGATGACGTTGATGTGGCAATTTTTTATGGTCGAGGAAACTGGACAGGGCTACGGACAGACCGTCTTTATGCTGAATATTTAATTCCTGTTTGTGCGCCATCTTTACTTACAGGTGAAAAACCACTAAAAACCCCATCAGATCTGATTTATCATACGCTACTACATGATACATCTCGTCGAGACTGGCAAGCTTATGTTCGCCAATTAGAGATACAAAATCAGATCAATGTGCAGCAAGGCCCCATTTTTAGTCATAGTTCAATGGTGATCCAGGCCGCTGTACATGGGCAAGGTGTTGCATTAGTTAATAATGTCATGGCACGTAGTGAAATAGAATCAGGTCGGCTAGTTAGACCTTTTCCAGATGTCCTTGTCAGTAAAAATGCATTTTATTTAGTTTGCCAAGATAGTCAGGCTGAATTGGGTAAAATTGCGGCTTTTCGCCAATGGATTTTATCACAAGCAGCGAATGAACAAGAAAAGCTGGGTTTACTGACATCATCTTAATATTATGATTGGCAAAATATCTTCTAAATTAGGAAGGAATAAACAGTGAATAGTCGTACATTGCTTATGTTTTCCGCGATTAGTGGCTTTTTTTATGTCGCTTTTGGTGCATTTGCAACACATAAGCTAGCACCTCATTTATCGCCACAACATTGGGAATACATCCAGTTAGCGATGCGTTACCAGATTGTACATACCTTGATACTTGTCGGGATCGCAGCAATATTAATGCGAAAAACCATCTTATGGTTTTATTGGGCAGGTATTTTCTTTAGTGTTGGTATTCTACTTTTCAGTGGTAGCCTTTATTGTATGGCGCTAACACAAGTTAGATTGTTATCTTATTTTACGCCAATTGGTGGGTTTAGTTTTCTTATTGGTTGGACTTTAATTTTTATTGGCGCTTTGCGTCTAAGGGCACCGGCGTCTCGCCATGAATAAAGTTGCATTATATTGTCGCCAAGGTTTTGAAAAAGAGTGCGCGGCTGAGATTACGGATAAAGCAGGTCAAATAGGCGTTTATGGTTTTCCTCGTGTTAAAGAGGGAAGTGGCTATGTGATTTTTGAATGCTACCAAGAAGGTGAAGCAGACAAAATTGCACGTGAAGTAAATTTCCGTGAGTTAATTTTTGCTCGTCAGATGTTTGTGACAGGTGAATTACTTAAAGATTTACCGCCAGAAGATAGAATTACACCTATTGTTGGAATGCTAAAAGGTGCTGTTGAAAAAGCGGGTGAACTTCGAGTTGAAGTTGCTGATACTAACGAAAGTAAAGAGCTATTAAAATTTTGCCGTAAATTTACGGTGCCATTACGTAATCATTTACGTAATGAAAAAATTTTGCTGAAAGTAGAGAATTTTAGCCGTCCTATTATCCATGTGTTTTTCATTGCACCGGGATGTTGTTATGTTGGTTATTCTTATAGCTTTAATAATTCCGCATTCTATATGGGTATTCCCCGATTAAAATTCCCCTCAGATGCACCAAGTCGTTCTACGCTGAAACTTGAAGAAGCATTCCATATCTTCATTCCTTATGAAGAGTGGGAAGAGCGTTTAGCAAGCGGAATGAAAGCTGTTGACTTAGGAGCCTGTCCTGGTGGTTGGACTTATCAATTAGTGAAACGCAGTATGATGGTACATGCAGTCGATAATGGTCCAATGGCACAATCTTTAATGGATACAGGGCAAGTTCGACATCACCAAGTTGATGGTTTTAAATTCGAACCTACCTCTAAAAATATCACATGGCTTGTCTGCGATATGGTTGAAAAACCAGCTAAAGTGGCTGCGCTAATGACAACATGGGTTGCTAATGAATGGTGCCGTGAAGCGATTTTTAACCTAAAACTACCAATGAAAAAGCGTTATGAAGAAGTTTCTCATATTCTTGAAAAAATAAAGACAGAGTTAGCAGAAAAAGGGATCAACGTTAAGATCCAAGCTAAGCACCTTTATCATGATAGAGAAGAAATAACTGTTCATATTCAAAATATCTGGGCTGCTTACCGACCAGATCGTGAGTTCTAAAAACGTTCAAAGTACATGATAATAAAAGGCTAAGCTTATAAATAGATGCTTAGCCTTTTTAATAGGATCTTGTTACTCAAAGATATTATCTTGCTGAGTTTTAATGATTGAAAGCTTGGCTATTTTAAACGTAACTGTTGCAGATTACCGTTTAATTGAATATCAGTGCGTAATGTTGTGATTGTCCGACTAATAAATGCAGACTCTTTATGGGTAATAAGTTTGTTTTGCCATTTAGTAGGAACATCATCAATATGTTGATAGAGCGATTCTAGATCTGGGTGAATTTGTAAAAGCTCGGTGGCACTTTTAGGTCCAATACCAGGAACGCCTGCAACCTTACTGCTGCTTACGCCTGTTAATCCCCAATAATCAGTAAGCTGAGATGGTTCGACACTAAATTCTGCTCTGATAAATTCTAAATCTAACCAACGTCGTTGAAAATAATCGCGTATACGAATAGAGGGTGAAAGTAACTGACAATACCCTTTATCGGTTGAAATAATAGTGACTCGAAAACCCGCACTCGCCACTTTTGTTGCCAATGTTGCAGCAACATCATCCGCTTCATCACCGCCAGAGTGCCAGCTTTGTATTCCTAAATTGAGTAACATTGCTTTAATTTCTGGCAATTGTTGACGCAGGTCATCAGGCATTGGTGTGCGACCTGCTTTATAATCAGGTAAGAGTTGATGTCGCCAACTACCGTCTCTGTCATCTTCATCAAAGACCGCTACGGCATGAGTAGGTTGGGTGTGACCAAGCAGTTGGTTGACGCTCTGTTCACACACTGTTAGGCAAGAAGAACCTGACGCCGCATGAATGCGGCGGATCAGGTTTAAAGCATCAATAATCAGCAAATGTACCATCATAAATTAGCTGATAATCTCATAGCATGGTTGGTAAGCTGTACCACCCGGAAGTTTCATGCGATGTTGCTCAACAAAGCCCGCTAATAAAATATCCATCCGACGCATAATTTCACGATCACCATGGATTTTATAAGGGCCGTAAGCTTCAATTGCTTTCATACCCACTTCTTTTACGTTACCCGCCACAATACCAGAGAATGCGCGACGTAAGTCAGCTGCTAATTTTTCAGGTGATTGATCGGTGCTTAGGTTAAGTGATGCCATATTTTCATGTGTTGGTTCAAAAGGAAGTTGTAAATCAGCATTGATCTTCATTGACCAGTTAAAGCTATAAGCATCCCCTGTACTACGACGATTATCTTTTACCAAAGGCATATATTTTTTCATAATGCGAGCCACTTCAGGCGCATCATCAATAATAATTTGGTAATGGCGTCGAGCCTCATCACCTAATGTATTTGCGATAAAATCATCGAGTACATTAAAGTAATCAGCACTCTCTTTCGGGCCAGTTAAAATCAGTGGTAATACTTGATCTTGGTTTTCTGGAGACATAAGAATACCAAGTAGATACAGTAATTCTTCGGCAGTTCCCACACCACCAGGGAAAATAATAATACCATGTCCAATACGAACAAAGGATTCCAGACGTTTTTCAATATCTGGCATAATAATGAGTTCGTTAACTAATGGATTTGGTGGCTCAGCTGCAATGATAGATGGTTCTGTCATACCAATGAAACGGCTATTTTTATATCGTTGTTGAGCATGGCCGACTGCAGCACCTTTCATTGGTGCTTCCATCGCGCCTGGACCACAACCTGTACAAATATTAAGTTCTCGTAGCCCTAATTCGTTACCCACTTTTCGGCCATAAAGATACTCAGTTTCATTGATAGAGTGGCCACCCCAGCACACAATCATATTAGGATCTTCATCGATATGAAGGGCCCTAGCATTACGCAAAATAGAGAAAATAGTGTTAGTGATATGAGTGCTATTTTCTAAATTAAGGTGCAGGTCACGTTTGGCTGTTGTGATTTGTCCATGAACAAACAAAATGTCACGAAGTACAGCAAATAAGTTAGCTTGCAGTGAACGAATAATTTTTCCATCAACAAAAGCGTCTTCAGGAGGATTGACTAACTCTAATTTAACGCCACGTTCACGGCGCAGTACGTTAATATCAAAATCTTGGTATTTAGATAACAGTTCTTTACTACTATCAGTAAGGCTACCAGAGTTGAGGACAGCAAGAGAACAATTACGAAACAGTTGGTAAAGATCACTGCTTGCGGTTCTCTTTAGCATATCAACTTCTAGCTGTGAAAGCAGATCCATGGAACCTAATGGGCTGACATGAGTTATCACGTAGGACTCCTTTTTCTCCTGAAATAACAAACTGAAGTGCAACTGATCTTGGTATAACACAGATCATATTAACATACAGGCATTATTCCTATTATTGTCTGGCTAATCGACTGACTTTTGGAACAAACTCACAATTACTACGCCAAGGATTGATATCTAATCCACCACGTCGCGTATATCTTGCATAAACAGTTAATGTTTCTGGCGCACAAAATTGCATGATGTCGTGAAAAATTCGCTCAACACATTGTTCATGAAATTCATTATGTTGCCTAAATGAGACTAAATAACGTAGTAATTTTTCACGATCAATTTTTTTGCCTTTATATTGGATAGCGACAGATCCCCAATCTGGTTGATTGGTAATAAGGCAGTTTGATTTTAACAGATGACTGACTAGAGTCTCTTCAACCAGTGTATCGGTTGTCGATCCGTTTAACCATTGTGCATCAAACTGATAATTATCGATTTCAATGTCTTGTTCATCAATACACTCTCCAGCAAAATCAACAATAGGTTGTGATGTAAAATGCGAAAGTGGGTAAATAGCTAGATTCACTTTACCTTTAGCACAAGAGGTTAAATCTTTAAGTAAGGTTTTTTCAACGATATCCCAGCTTTCAAAGCGAGTTTGGTTAAAACTGTTGAGATATAGTTTAAAGCTTTTAGATTCAATGAGGTTTTCCGTCTTTGCATCTAATTCAACATGACCAATTGCAACTTGTGGTAACCCTTTGCTATTAAGCCAAGAGAGTTCATACATAGTCCAAATATCACCACCATGAAATGGCAAATTTTCAGCAGTTAAAGAAAGTGAGTCTCGGTTTAGGCTACGAGGAACGCCTTGTAATAATTCGGCATCATAGTGATCATGATATTGAGTCTTTTTGCCTAAAGATAATGTTTCAAGAGATTTATCACCTTGATATAAAGACATAATTTACATCCTAACTTTAACTGAAAATAAAAGAAGGTTAATTATACTATTGAAACATCAATAGTATACGAATGCTTTATTTTTGATGCTCTGAATTAATAACATAATCAGGTAACATAAAGGCTAATTTTTATTTAATAGATAAAGCTGATAACCGTGATTGAAAATATTTCCTCTGAATTAAAAGCCTTCACCCAAAAATATGTTGAGTTATGGCAAGAAAAATCAGGTTTACCTCCTGCGAGTGAAGATCTCTATGGTGTTCCTTCCGTTTGTATTTCAAGAACAGGTGATGAAGTCGTTTATTGGCTACCTCAACCTTTTGTGGGAACGGATAAACTAGAAAAAGTTGAAAAAGCGATGGGGATTATTATTCGCCCTGAATTACATAATTACTTTACCACTCAGTATGCGGGAGATATGCAAGTTCGCTTTAGAGATACACACTTGAGCTTAATCCAAGTTTGGAGCGAAGAAGATTTTATCCGCCTACAAGAAAATATTATTGGGCATTTGGTGACACAAAAGCGGCTGAAATTAACGCCAACTTTATTTATTGGTACAACAGATTCAGAAAACGACATAATTTCTGTATGTAATGTTTCTGGCGAAGTTATTCTTGAAACTTTTGGTCAAAAGAAAAGAAAAGTTTTAGCGGAAAATTTATCTGTTTTTTTATCAGAATTAGTCGTGGTGTATAGTGAATGATGTAGTCTTAAAACTATTCTTTGTGTGAGACATATCTTACAAAAAAAGAGTCTGTTTTTTTAGATAATGGGTCCTTGTATAAGAGTAAATTTGATTTATTTAAGTAGAGCAATAACTTAATAACCTATTGTTTTTATTTATGGTTATTTCTATTTAATTGCTTTTATTTTGTGGGTTGTTTAACTAATCAATTATTGGCATTCTACGTTCACCAACTAAAGGACTGCTTGGTGACCGATATAATGTAAAGTAATCAAGGGCACAGGAAATAGGATATTTCCATTAATGTGGATACAGACTTAATCACAGGGATAGATAAAACGGTCTTGCTTGGATGCATGTGTTGTACAGACAGCTATTTTTCTTGTCTAAAAGGAGTTTCGGCTCCTTTTATTTTTTTATTTGTTTTCTGTTATTCCATCCCAATGTTATCCTTATTCGTAAGTTTTATATAAGGAACACATGATGACAGCAGAACAACGTATTTTAGCGAAATTGCTCTTAATCGAAAAAGAGATGAAGAACATTGAGCTATGGCAATTAGGATCACCAACTGAGCAAGCATTTGAAAGTATTGAACCTTTTTGTATTGATACAATGAGTGCTCATGAATGGTTACAGTGGGTATTGATTCCACGATTGTCATCAATGATTGAAAATGAGATGCCATTACCTAATTCATTTGCAATCGCGCCTTATTACGAAGAAGTATTCAAAGATGATGAAAGTCGCGACTTTACTGATTTACTTAATCATCTGCGTGAACTTGACGCAATGTTTAAATCATAAGGCTGACAATGCTAGATATTATTTATCAAGATGAATATCTTGTTGCGGTGAATAAACCTGCGGGCTGGCTTGTTCACCGTAGTTGGCTCGATAGACATGAAACGGTGTTTGTGATGCAAACACTGAGAGATCAAATAGGGCAACATGTTTTTCCTGTACACCGTTTAGATAGACCTACGTCTGGTGTTCTATTAATGGCACTCTCTTCAGATGTTGCTAGGGCTCTTTCTCAATCTTTTGAACAACATAAGACAGAAAAAATTTACCATGCCGTTGTCAGAGGGTATGTTGAAGAAGCGTTAGTGATTGATAGTCCTTTAGTGGAAGAGTTAGATAAAATTGCAGACAAATTTGCAACTCAACCACCACAAATTCAAGAATGTGTAACACATTGCCAGCCATTAGCAACCGTTGAAAAAGAGGTTGCGATTGGGCGCTATCCTACATCTCGATTTAGTTTATTAGAATTGCGTCCTGAAACAGGTCGTAAGCATCAATTACGTCGCCATATGTCTCACATTCGTCACCCAATTATCGGCGATACTGCACATGGTGATTTACGTCAAAATCGTGGTGTTGTAAATCATTTTCAATCTCATCGCTTGATGTTACATGCAAGCCATCTAAACTTAATTCATCCAATCACATTGCAACCGCTTAATTTAACGGCGAAATGGGATCTCCCTTGGCAACACCTTATTAATCAATTTGGTTGGCGTGGATTAAGATCTGAATTAGAGCAGTATGGCGAAGATTTATCTCATCACTTTTAATTCCTTTCTTATTCAAAATATTGATTTCTATATGTGACTATCAAGGCTTTTTTACTTAAGTCTTGATAGTTTGCGCAAATTTATAATCTCTATTAACTATTTGTAAAATATATAATTCTATAAATTGATCTGATCACATGCATTGAAACGTGACAGCTATCATGTATTCATTAAGCGATTTATTTTATGATGTGAAATAAATAAGGCTTATCATTAGATAAGTTTATGAAATAAAACCCACACTACTTTAAACAAATAAAAAACTTACAACATATAAAACCCACACTCCGGGAGTCTGCTTGATGTTTAAAAACCTATTTGTTGTTTTACAAAAAATCGGAAAGTCCTTGATGTTACCGGTATCTGTATTGCCTATTGCCGGTATTTTATTAGGGGTTGGTTCTGCAGATCTATCATGGATCCCCTCTTCTGTTTCTCAAGTTATGGCAGAAGCTGGTGGTTCAGTTTTCTCTAATATGCCGCTTATTTTTGCCATTGGTGTTGCATTAGGCTTTACCAATAATGACGGGGTATCAGCGCTAGCTTCCGTAGTGGCTTACGGCATTATGTCTAAAACCATGATAGTGGTTGCTCCTTGGGTTTTAGGGCTTTCACCAGCTGAAATTGAGGCACAACATCTTACTGATACTGGTGTGTTAGGGGGGATTATTGCAGGTATTATTGCTGCTTCCATGTTTAACCGCTTTTATCGCATCAAATTACCTGAGTATTTAGGATTCTTTGCAGGTAAGCGTTTTGTTCCTATTATTTCGGGATTAATTGCTATTTTTGTTGGGATTATCTTAGCTTTTATTTGGCCTCCTATCGGTACCGCTATCCAACGTTTCTCTGAATGGGCAGCCTATCAAAACCCAGCTGTTGCTTTTGGTATTTACGGTGTTGTAGAGCGTGGATTAGTACCATTTGGTTTGCACCACATCTGGAATGTACCGTTCCAAATGCAAGTGGGTGAATATGTAAATAGTGCAGGACAAGTATTCCACGGTGATATTCCTCGTTATATGGCAGGTGACCCAACCGCTGGTATGTTGTCAGGTGGCTTCTTATTTAAGATGTTTGGTTTACCTGCTGCCGCTATTGCGATTTGGCATTCAGCACGCCCTGAGAATCGTGTAAAAGTGGGAGGGATCATGATTTCTGCGGCATTAACTGCCTTCTTAACAGGGATCACTGAGCCTATTGAGTTCTCATTTATGTTCGTCGCTCCAATCCTTTATGTTATTCATGCTATTTTGGCTGGTTTAGCGTTTGTTATTTGTATCTTGTTAGGTATGCGTGATGGTACAAGTTTCTCTCATGGCTTGATCGACTTTATCGTATTAAGTGGTAATAGCAGTAAGCTGTATCTATTCCCAATTATTGGCATACTTTATGCCATAACTTATTACTCAATTTTCCGTTTTTTAATCGTGAAACTAAACCTGAAAACACCAGGTCGAGAAGTTGAAGATAAAAACGCCAAACAAGCGGATAAAAGTGCGATGGGGCAATCTTTAGTTGCTGCTTTTGGTGGTAAAGACAATATCAGTAGTTTAGATGCATGTATCACACGCTTACGCATTGGTGTAAAAGAGATCGATAAGGTTGATCGTGATGAATTGAAAAGATTGGGCGCTGCTGGTGTAGTCGTAGTTGGCTCTGGTATTCAAGCAATTTTTGGTCCTAAGTCAGATAATCTAAAAACTGAAATGGATGAATATATCCGGTCTTTGGACACGACTGAACAAGAATAAATTGTTTTTGATTGAATTATAAAAACACTCTTATGTGTAAACAAAGAGTGTTTTTTTATTGAAATAATATAGATGATAATTATGTAATTCTCTTAGGTATTAATCTGAATCTAGGAGGAAGTATGAATTCAACATTATCAATAGCAAATAATAAAAATTTTGTACTCTTACTAGAAGATAGTAAAGAGGCCTATTTTGAAGAAAAAGATTTATTTTCTTTTATAAAATATAGAGATGAAGAACTAAAGATCTTCAATAAAGATAAGAGGTTTATATTTTCAAAATTTAGTTGTGAATTAAAAAGTACATTTGAAAAGTATATTTTAAATAATAAAAATAGATTGGAAAAATTAAATAAAATTATTATTGAAGAGGGGTTGGTTGATAAAATAAGGATCTTTGATGGAAAAGTAGATGTGTTAAACTTAAATAGTGGTGATGATCTTAATCGTTTATTTTCCTCATTGTTGAGGAATAAAAGTAAACATAGTACACTCTTTAAAATGTTATTTAGTGATAATAATATATTAATTAATAACTTCATCTCAAAAGATAAAAAAGAAATTTTTCATAATATTGAAAAAATTGCAAATAATATAAATAACAATGGGGTTTTATCATTATTTAAAAGTAGAAAAAAAACAGAAATATATGATAAAAAGATGTCAGTAATGTTGGAGGTTCAATCAATAAAGCCTGAAATTACGCGAACCGAAAATGATTACACTAGTAAACCAATAGATACTGGGGGTTGTAACAAAATAAGGCATAATAAAAAAGAAGAATGTAGTGATGACTTAAGGGAAATAAGAAAAGTAGATAATGAAAAATCAAAGATAATAAAAGAAGTTAATGAAGGAAAAGAAAGGTTAAATAAATTTTTAGACGTCTTAAATGAAGGGTCACTTAATGTTATTAGATCTATAATTCATATATCTCATTTTATTAGTTGTAATGATAAAAATATTGACGAGAAATTTATTAATGAACTTGATGTTGATGTCGATAAATTAAGAGATAGAAGTGATAATGTTAATTTAAATGGTGATTTCTTTAAATTAAGCATTGAAGATTTGAACGTGAAATTAAATGAATTAAATTTAATTGTTAGTGAGCTTGATAAAAATAAAAAAAGAATAGCTATGTTTAAAGAACATAAATTAAACATTATTTATGAAGGGACTAGTTCATATAAACTCTTTACAATTAATCAGAATGACGTTGATTTTAAAAAATATTTTTTTGATAAAATAAGAGACGTTTCTTCTCAATTGTACCTTTATCATGGTTCATTAGAAAACCCTAAGGGACTCTTCTTTAGAATATATAAATATTTGTTTCCTAATAAGTATCTAGAAAAACAAAAGAAAAGTCATAATGCTTTTAATCAATTAAATATGTTATATAAAAATTTGTTCTGTTTGCTGCAATCTAAAGATTTTAAAAATAATTCAGTACCTAAATGGGCATGTAAATTAGTGGCTAAAACAATAAATGAATCTATACCTATGAATGATATTTTTTGGCAATTATCTAAAGAGCGAACAGAATGGAATAAAATTTATAAAGAATTTATTCTTGAGAAAGAAGGTGCATAATTTGTATATTGATAACGGTAGTATGTAACTTTCTATGTTTGTTGATAGATGGAATAGAGGATATTATGGCTAAAATCGGTATTTTTGTAGGTACAGTTTACGGAAATGCATTAGCGGTTGCTGAAGAGGCTCAACGTATTTTACTTGAGCATAAACACCAAGCTAATGTTTATGAAGAAGGAACTCTTGCGGATTGGAAAAAATATTCGACCGTATTAGTAATAACGTCGAGTACAGGGCAAGGGGATTTACCTGATACTATCGCACCTTTATTTCATGAACTGCGTGATAATCTGGGGTATCAGCCACACTTAAGTTACGGCTTAATTGCTTTAGGTGACAGTAGTTATGACCATTTTTGTGGTGCAGGTATGCAATTTGAAGCGCTATTACAAGAACATCAAGCAAAGCGTATTGGAGAAATATTAAAAATAGACGGTATGGATGTCGCAGAGCCAGAAGTATTTGCAATAGATTGGATAGAGAATTGGGTTAGTCAATTAGGTTAATTGAGAAAACAATTTAGTAAATCTAATTGGTCAATATGAAAATGAGTAAAGTGTCATATTTTAAATACCGCTTATTTCTATTTTATCAGAAAATAAGCGGTACTTTATGTAAAACTAACGTCTTAAATCGACTAAAATTAATTAGCCTTTGTGTCATATTATCAACGACGGGTTAGTTTTTCTAAATCAGCTTCAATTTCAGCAATCTTATTTGCAACAACATGTTCAAGATGGCGTAAATCGTCCAGAATTTTATGTTTTAAATCGACTTCTACTTGGTCTTGTTGGCAAATTTGATCTAATTCTTCAATAACATAACGTAAGTTAGTATTAATTTCATTTACTTCTTTAAAACCTTGCCCTGATTGACCATCAGAAATCGTTTTACGTTGACGCGGATATTTAAATTTTACGCTTTTTGCAAAAAATTCACCTTTATCTTTGCGAAAATAGATTTTTAAAATATCGTTGTTAGCTTCTTGGCGTAGGGTATAGCGGTCAATATCTTCAGGATGCGGGATCCCTAAATTTTTTAAATTATCGTACATATATTGGCACCTGATAGAAAAATGGGTGAAAGAATAGCGAACAGAATTAATTCTATCCGCTGTTCTTATATTAGTCGATAGTTCTTAACAATTCATTAATACCAACTTTTCCGCGTGTTTTAGCATCCACTTTTTTTACGATCACTGCACAGTACAGACTATAACTCCCATCTTTAGACGGTAAATTACCTGACACAACGACAGAGCCTGCGGGTACTCGGCCATAATGTACTTCGCCCGTTTCTCTGTCATAAATTTTTGTACTTTGGCCAATATAAACGCCCATTGAAATAACTGCACCTTCTTCGACAATTACGCCTTCAACAATTTCAGAGCGTGCGCCAATAAAACAATTATCTTCAATAATGGTTGGGTTTGCTTGTAGTGGCTCTAAAACACCGCCAATTCCTACACCGCCAGAGAGGTGAACATTTTTACCGATTTGAGCACATGAACCTACTGTTGCCCATGTATCGACCATGCTACCTTCATCGACGTAAGCACCAATGTTGACATAAGATGGCATTAAAACAGTGTTGCGGGCGATATAAGCACCTTGTCTAACGGCTGCTGGAGGAACAACACGAAAACCTTCTTTTTCAAAACGATCTTGGTCATAGTCAGCGAATTTCATAGGTACTTTGTCAAAATAGCGACTTTCACTGCCATCTATCACTTGATTGTGATTAATACGAAAAGAGAGTAGAACCGCTTTTTTCAACCATTGATGAGTCACCCACTGACCGTCAATTTTTTCCGCCACTCGTAGTTTCCCGCTGTCTAACTGTGCAATAACGTTATTAATTGCGTCACGAATATGAGGCTCAACGTTGTTTGGAGTGATATCGGCACGTTGTTCAAAGGCGTTATCAATAATAGATTGTAATGCTTGCATCAATAGTATTTCCTATATGTATTGTCGTGGGTTCCTATATTTTATCCTTTGAAACTAGGGCTTTTGTCAACCTTTCTACGACTTCATTCTTCATTTTTTGGTTTAATGCCTTATTTTCGCTATCGGTTAATACGAAGAAATCCTCAACACGTTCACCTATTGTGGTGATCCTTGCGCCATGTAATGACAATGAAAGATCAGCAAAAACTTTACCAATAATTGCTAATAATCCTGGGCGATCTCGTGCAAATAATTCCATATAAGTGCGTTTATTATGATTAGATGCAACAAAGTTAATTTTTGTTGGAACATCAAAGTGGCGTAATTTTGCAGGCAGCGAACGTGTTTTCGCGTTGTTGTTATAAGGAGCTGATACAACTTGGATCAAAGCGTTGCGGATAGCATTATATCTATCAGTAGCAAGAGGCTTACCATTAGGCTCTAACACAATAAATGTATCCATAGCCATATTATCGCGGTTAGTAAATATTTGTGCGTTATGGATGCTTAAATTACGTCTATCAAGTTCACCTGCAACGGAGGCAAAAAGAGAGGGTCTATCTGCGCACCAAATAAATATTTCTGTGCCACCATGTTCTGTTTGTTGACTGATTAATACCATGGGATCAGCACTATTATGTTCAATTAAAGCAAGGGCATGCCATGCAATCTGTTCTGGTGTGTGTCGCAAAAAGTAATCGGCGTGACAACGCCCCCAAATTGCTTGCAATTTTTCTTCATCAACATGCTCTGTACGTAAAATAGTTAGTGCTTGCAAACGATGATGACGGATGCGTTCACGTAAATCAGGAATAGAATGCATACCTTGGCGTAATTGGGCTTCTGTTGATAGAAAAAGCTCACGTAATAAGCTCTGTTTCCAACTATTCCATAGACTACTGTTGGTCGCGCAGATATCAGCAACAGTCAAACATAAAAGGTAGCGTAATCGACTTTCATTTTTTACTTCTGATGCAAATTGAAAAATGATGTCGGGATCTTGAATATCACGTCTTTGTGCTGTGACAGACATAAGTAAGTGATGACTAACTAACCATTCAACTAATGCTGATTCCCTTTGATTTAAACCATGTTGTTGGGCAAAGTGGGCAACATCTTGAGCCCCTAGCACAGAGTGATCACCATGCCGGCCTTTAGCTATATCATGAAAGAGTGCAGCTAAACGAAGCAATTCAAGCTGTGGCAGTTGTGGGTAAATATCAACACAGAGTGGGTGTTTTTCATGATTTTCTGGGGAACCAAAGCTTTCGAGCTTTTGTAAAACACGGATAGTGTGTTCATCAACAGTATAGGCATGGAATAAATCAAACTGCATTTGCCCCACAATGTTATTCCATTGTGGAAAATAAGCTGCGAGCACACTGTGTTTGTGCATAGGAACAAATGCACCAGAAACAGCATGAGGATGACGCAAAATCTGCATAAAAACTTGGCGTGCTAGTGGGTACTCACACAAAGGTTGGACTAAATGACGACGCGCATAACGTAAATGGCGTAATGTTGTAGAATAAATTCCAGTGATCTCTTTATGCTCTGCCATACGTAAAAATAGGCGCATAATGGCGATAGGATCATCAAGAAAACAGCTATCATCGATAACATCAATGAGTGAGCCTCTTAGCTGGAATTCATTATCTAATGGTCGAGGTTTTACATTGGGTTGTAAAGCAAGGATGGCTTCATCAAATAACTGAAGCAGCATATCGTTTAACTCACTAACACGGCGAGTTACGCGATAATAATCCTTCATCATTTTTTCAACCGGCTGATTGCCTTCTCCTTGATAATTTAAGCATTGAGCAACGTTAAGTTGTCTATCAAATAGTAGGCGATTATCGTAGCGAGAAAGCACTAGGTGTAATGCAAAACGAATTTTCCACAGAGTGTATTGGCACTCTAGTAATTCTTGTCCTTCTGCGGGAGTTAAAAAGCCAAAGTTCACCATTTCTGAGATGGAGGTTGCACCAAAATGTCGATGGGCGACCCAAATTAAAGTATGAATATCGCGAAGACCGCCAGGGCTACTTTTAATATCTGGTTCTAGGTTATAGCTGGTACTATGAAATCGTTGATGTCTTTGTTTTTGTTCTTCTATTTTGGCTGCGAAAAAATCAGGTGATGGCCAAAATCCTTGGCTGAAAATATGATTAATTAACTGTTGATACAGTGATTGATTACCACAAATCAAGCGAGCTTCTAGCAAATTTGTCGCTACCGTTAAATCAGAGAGACCTTCTAAAAGACACTCTTCCATTGTTCTAACACTGACACCGATTTCAAGACGCACATCCCAAAGTAAGGTAATTAATTTACTGATTTTGTCGGCTATTTCTGGTGATAAAGCTGAATCACTTAAAAATAGAAGGTCAATATCAGAAAGGGGGTGTAACTCTTCTCTGCCATAACCACCAACAGCAATAATACTAAGGTCAGGATAATCAGATAATTGAGTATAACGCCATAATTGAGTTAATAGCTGGTCAATGAAATGGCTACGGGCTTGAAGCAATAAAGTTACATCGACATTGTGGTGAAAAGCATCAGCTAACCAAGACTGAAATTGTTCGATAGATTGTTTTAGTTCAGTGTGATTTTGTGTGTTTTTCGTCAGCAAAAAAGGGGAAGGGGGCTGTGTTTGAAATACGTTATTAGTGGTCATCATTCGTCTTCTTACTCAATGTTTGCCTATAGCATTAAGACTAATGTTAAAACGATAACCTGACTAGCAATTCTGTTATTCCATTATAAATAAAATAAAAAAAGCGACACATCTCGAAAGAATATGTCGCCTTTACACTGTAAACTGAAGAGTATTATTCGTTAATTAAAACCGCAGAAATAAATGGTTCTTCTTCTTTGCGTAATGTCATGATTTCACAGCCGTTATCAGTAACGACTAAGGTGTGTTCATACTGTGCAGACCAGCCTCTGTCTTTGGTTTTAACAGTCCAGCCATCTTTCATTGTACGAATACGGTAATCACCAGTATTAACCATAGGTTCAATGGTGAATGCCATCCCTTTTTGTAACACAACACCACTATCATCTGCATCATAGTGTAGGACTTGTGGTTCCTCATGGAATCCTTCGCCAATACCATGGCCGCAGTATTCACGAACAACAGAAAAATCATGCCCTTCAACAAATTTTTGAATAGCTTTACCCAGTTCACGTAAGCGAATACCTGGTTTTACCATTTTAATTGCTAAATATAGGCTTTCTTGGGTGATGCGACATAAACGCTCACCTTGAATGGTTGGTTTTCCTACGATAAACATTTTTGAGGTATCGCCATGAAAACCGTCTTTAATAACAGTGACATCAATATTAACAATATCACCATCTTTAAGGATTTTTTCTTCGCTAGGAATTCCGTGGCAAATAACATCGTTAACAGAAATACAAACTGATTTAGGGAAACCATGGTAGTTCAGACAAGCAGGGATCGCTTGTTGTACATTAACAATATGTTCATGACAAATACGGTCTAATTCAGCGGTATTTACGCCAGGTTTTACGAAAGGTGCGATAATTTCAAGAACTTCTGCCGCAAGACGACCTGCGACGCGCATTTTTTGAATATCTTCTTCTGTCTTGATTACAATAGCCATTTGAGTTCTTCGTCTAGATTAAGGCCACAATACGCATGACATAACACAAGTTGGTTGTTTCATATTTTGTATTGCAGGTTAAATGAATGATGATGAGAAATAATTCTGATTACCATTTATGATATCAGCAGAAAGTAGGCATGCCAATAAAGAGGATGTGTGTAATCTGTCTAATATCGAGAATAATTACGAACATTACGCCTTCTGAATCTGATTGTCTTTACATATTGCGCTTTTCTCTTTGGCATTTTTTATAGAGATTTGATATTAGAGCAATATTCATAGTAATCACTTTAATAATCTCTTTTTTCTCTATTTAATATCGCCAGTTTTATGTCAAATTCACCATTATCAAACACAAGTAATAGTGGTTTCTTAAGGTTATTTATGGTATAAAGCGCGCCGGAGTTCTGTTATTGCATCACATCTAGAGCAGTAACAGTAAATCTGAACATTCAATTGTGTTAATTACACACACAAATCGGCACATAACGCCGGGGTGCTCTTATGTAAAGGTTAAACTTTACAGCTGATGAGTCGGTCGTATGGGATTTGTGGACGAAATAACCCCAAATTTAAATTTATAGAGGTCTAAAATGGCAACTGTTTCAATGCGCGATATGCTGCAAGCCGGTGTTCACTTCGGTCACCAAACTCGTTACTGGAATCCAAAAATGAAACCATTCATCTTTGGTGCGCGTAACAAAGTTCATATCATTAACTTGGAAAAAACTGTTCCAATGTTCAATGAAGCTCTGGTTGAACTGAACAAAATTGCTTCTCGTAAAGGCAAAATCCTGTTTGTTGGTACTAAGCGCTCTGCCGTTGAAGCTGTTAAAGAAGCAGCAGAAAGCTGTGACCAGTTTTTTGTAAACCACCGCTGGTTAGGCGGTATGCTGACTAACTGGAAAACTGTTCGTCAGTCAATCAAACGCCTGAAAGATTTAGAATCTCAGTCTCAGGACGGTACTTTTGACAAACTGACCAAGAAAGAAGCGTTAATGCGTTCTCGTGAACTTGGTAAGTTAGAAAACAGCCTGGGTGGTATCAAAGACATGGGCGGTTTACCTGACGCTCTGTTTGTTATCGATGCTGAACACGAACACATTGCTATCAAAGAAGCAAACAACCTGGGTATCCCAGTATTTGCTATCGTTGATACTAACTCTGATCCAGATGGTATCGACTTCATTATCCCTGGTAATGACGATGCAATCCGTGCGGTTAAATTATATCTGACCGCTGCAGCTACAGCTGTTCGTGAAGGTCGTTCTCAAGATCTGGCTGTTCAGGCTGAAGAAGGCTTAGTCGAAGCTGAATAATAAGGCATGCTCGTAAGAGCCCTTATTTAACCAGGTATTGCTATATATTGGTTAGGGGGCCTCAATAGGCCCCCTTTACACATCTGCTATGAGAACATCTATGGCTAGCCCATAGAAAAGTCGAGGAAGAAACAAATGTCTGGAATTACCGCTGCATTGGTAAAAGAACTGCGTGAACGTACTGGCGCAGGCATGATGGAATGTAAAAAAGCGCTGGTTGAAGCTAATGGTGATATCGAATTAGCAATCGACAATATGCGTAAATCAGGTCAAGCAAAAGCGGCTAAAAAAGCAGGCCGTGTTGCTGCTGAAGGTATCATCCTTGCAGAAGTTGCTGCTGATGGTAAATTCGGTGCGCTGGTTGAACTGAACTGTGAAACAGACTTCGTTGCTAAAGATGCTGGTTTCATCGCTTTCGGTAAAGAAGTTATGGCTACTGTATTAGCAGACAAAACTGATGATATCGAAGCTCTGAAAGCTAAATTTGAAGAAGCTCGTACTGCATTAGTTGCTAAAATCGGTGAAAACATCAACATTCGTCGCGTTGCTGTATTAGAAGCTGAAGAATTAGGTACTTACCTGCACGGTGCTCGTATCGGTGTTTTAGTTTCAGCTAAAGGCGCTAACGAAGAACTGATCAAACACATTGCTATGCACGTTGCTGCAAGCAAACCAGAATATGTTCGTCCTGAAGATGTTCCTGCTGACGTTGTTGAGCATGAGCACCAAATTCAGATGGATATCGCAATGCAATCAGGTAAACCACGCGAAATCGCAGAAAAAATGGTTATCGGTCGCATGAACAAATTCACCGGTGAGATTTCTCTGACTGGTCAGCACTTCGTAATGGAACCAAGCAAAACTGTTGGTGAACTGCTGAAAGAAAACAATGCTGATGTTATCAACTTCGTTCGTTTCGAAGTAGGTGAAGGTATTGAGAAAGTTGAAGCTGATTTCGCAGCAGAAGTTGCTGCAATGAGCAAATAATAACGCTTAGCGTTAACAGAGCCGCCTAATGGCGGTTCTGTTTTGTTTTAATCTCCACTGACCGTTTGCTTTTTTTTGTTAAAAAGAGAAGCTATCTAAAACCTCCAATTAACTAATCTGCTTAGGACAGAACACCATGGCAACCAATGCAAAACCCGTATATCAGCGAATTTTACTAAAGCTGAGTGGCGAAGCTCTACAAGGCGCAGAAGGTTTCGGTATCGATGCGAGCGTACTTGATCGCATGGCTCAAGAAATCAAAGAACTCGTTGAATTGGGTATACAAGTCGGTGTCGTAATTGGCGGTGGTAACTTGTTCCGTGGCGCAGGTCTTGCGGCGGCAGGTATGAACCGTGTTGTGGGCGACCACATGGGAATGCTCGCGACAGTAATGAATGGCTTAGCAATGCGTGATGCATTGCATCGTGCTTATATTAACGCACGGCTTATGTCAGCATTTCCACTAAATGGTGTCTGTGATAACTACAGTTGGGCGGAAGCAATTAGCTTATTACGCCATGGTCGAGTCGTTATTTTCTCGGCTGGTACAGGCAATCCATTCTTTACTACCGATTCAGCTGCGTGTTTACGCGGTATTGAAATTGAAGCTGACGTTGTATTAAAAGCAACGAAAGTGGACGGCGTTTATTCAGCCGATCCAACCAAAGATCCTGATGCAGTACTTTATGAACAACTGACTTATCAGGATGTATTAGAACGTGAATTGAAAGTCATGGATCTTGCTGCATTCACATTAGCCCGAGATCATAATTTACCTATCCGCGTATTCAATATGAATAAACCGGGTGCATTACGTCGGGTTGTAATGGGTGAAAGTGAAGGAACTTTGATTTCTCACGCTTAATACACAGAGACAACGGTATAATTTGGCGTTAACATCAAGAGTACGCCAATTCATTTATGTCGATATAGTTTGATATCGACTGGAAGATAACCAGTTCCCAAGGGTTTATAACGTGATTAATGAAATCAAAAAAGATGCTCAAGAACGCATGGATAAAAGCGTTGAAGCACTAAAAAGCCAGATTAATAAAGTTCGTACTGGTCGTGCGTCTCCAAGCCTTTTAGACGGTATTGTAGTGGAATACTACGGAGCGCCAACCCCATTAAACCAAGTTGCTAACGTTGTTGCAGAAGATGGCCGTACACTGGCAATTACGGTTTTCGACCGTACTTTAGCTCCAGCTGTCGAAAAAGCGATTATGGCATCAGATTTAGGTTTAAACCCTTCATCTGCTGGTACGATTATTCGCGTTCCACTGCCACCATTAACAGAAGAACGTCGTAAAGACCTAATCAAAGTTGTTCGTGGTGATGCAGAACAAGGCCGTGTTTCTGTTCGTAATATCCGTCGTGATGCTAACGATAAAATAAAAGCATTACTGAAAGATAAAGAAATCAGCGAAGATGATGAACGCCGTTCTCAAGATGACATTCAGAAATTAACTGACATGTTCATTAAAAAAATTGATGAAGCATTAGCACTGAAAGAAGCAGAGTTAATGGAATTCTAATTTTATATCTTTTTTTGATAATGCCGCTTTTAGCGGCATTATTTTTGGTTATTTATTTGAAATTTCGTGCTTAATACCTTCTTTTTGTCACATTATTTATTAAAGTTTTCATCTTTCTCCCTCATTTACCTTGTCATACTGATATAATTCTCTTTAATTAAAACGTTGTAGACATACTGATTGATTAATAAATGAAACAAATAACTATATTAGGCTCAACAGGGTCTATCGGAACGAGCACACTTTCCGTTATTGAAAATAATCCTGGTGAATATCAGGTTCTTGCCCTAGTAGCAGGAAAAAATGCAAATAAAATGGCGCAACAATGTGTCACTTTTCAACCTAAATATGCTGTGATGTCTGATGAACAAAGCGCAAATCAGCTTAGACAGTTACTCGCCAATACATCCTGTAAAACAGAAATCTTATCCGGCTCCCATGCAATTAATGAGATAGCAGCACTCGATGAAGCTGATCAAGTCATGTCTGCGATAACCGGTGTTGCTGGACTAAAACCAACACTTGCAGCTATAGAGAAAGGTAAAAGAATTTTATTAGCCAATAAAGAATCACTGATAACCAGTGGGCGTCTTTTTTTTGATGCGGTGGCTAAATATGGTGCAACTGTATTGCCGATTGATAGTGAACATAACGCGATTTATCAAAGTTTACCTAAAGCTATCCAAGAAAATTTAGGCCATGCATCTTTAGCTGATGAAGGCGTGACCAGTATATTACTAACGGGTTCAGGTGGGCCTTTTCGTTATACTCCGTTAGAAGAACTAGAGGCAATGACGCCAGATCAAGCTTGTGCACATCCAAATTGGTCGATGGGGCGAAAAATCTCAGTTGATTCAGCAACAATGATGAATAAAGGGTTGGAATATATTGAAGCTCGCTATTTTTTTAATGCTTCAGAAGAAGAAATGGAAGTAATTATTCACCCTCAATCCGTTATTCATTCAATGGTTCGCTACCGTGATGGCAGTATTATTGCTCAAATTGGTGAACCTGATATGAGAACACCAATTGCGTACTCAATGGCTTATCCTCATCGAACTCAATCAGGTGCAAAAGCATTAGATTTTTTTGAGATTCAATCGCTAGAGTTTATTCGTCCAGATTATCAACGTTACCCTTGTTTAGCACTTGCCATTGAAGCATCTAAGCGTGGGCAAGCGGCAACAACAGTGTTAAATGCGGCTAATGAAGTCGTTGTTGATGCTTTTTTACACGAAAAAGTGAAGTTTACTGATATTGCTAAAATTAATCGAAAAGTTGTTGAACATTTTGACCTATCAGAGCCTCAAAGTATTAATGATGTTCTAGAAATTGATAAATTAGCCAGATTAGAAACTCATCAGATAATCACTCAATTTGTATAATGGTGATTATATTTAATATAGGGTGTTTGTTCGTCTTTCTGGCTAATGGTATAGTTGCCGAATCACTAAAGACAATAATGAAAATTAACAGTTCATTACTAAAGCTACTGCTTTAGCAACTTTGAGGCTTTGCCAAAGGCCGTGGGTGACACGGTTTTTTTTTGTGCATGGGTTATCCGAAGAGGACTGTCTGTATCAGTATCAGATTAGCAAAGGGTTAAATTGAGTGAACTTATCCAGTGACGATTCATCCGCATCAAAACCAAAGCATGTTGCTATCATTATGGATGGCAATGGACGCTGGGCTAAAAAGCAAGGGAAACTCCGAGTAACGGGGCATCGCGCGGGAATTAAAGCAGTTCGGGATGCGGTTAGCTTTTCCGTAAAACACAAAATTGAATCACTGACGTTATACGCATTTAGTAGCGAAAACTGGAATAGGCCTGAGCAAGAAGTTAGTTCTCTCATGGAATTATTTGTCTTCGCCTTAGACAACGAAGTGAAAAGCCTACATAAACACAATGTTAAACTTACGGTTATCGGCGATATCAGTCGTTTTAGCCGTCGTCTACAAGACAGAATTAAAAATTCTGTTGCACTAACTGCGAATAATACAGGACTTAATTTAAATATTGCTGCTAATTACGGTGGACGATGGGATATTACTCAAAGCGTAAAACAATTAGCGACCTCTCTCTCAAAAGGAGAAATTAATCTCGAAGATATTAATGAAAATGCCATATCTTCACATCTTTGCTTGCATAATCAACCTTGTGTCGATCTTGTGATCCGTACAGGTGGTGAGCATCGCATAAGTAATTTTCTTATTTGGCAGATAGCTTATGCTGAGCTTTATTTTACACAGGTTTTATGGCCTGATTTTGATGAACAAGTTTTTCAGAATGCACTAGATGCTTTTGCTAAACGGGAAAGACGTTTCGGTGGTACTACATCAGAAACAGATACTATAAATCTGGGAGGATAACTTGCTTAAGTATCGTGTCATCACCGCATTAATTTTAATCCCTATTGTTATTGCAGCACTATTTCTACTGCCTCCGGCAGGTTTTGGGTTAGTGATTATTGCAATATCAGGCTTAGCAGGTTGGGAGTGGGCGCAATTTATTGGCTGGCATTCTCAAGGTAAACGTATTGCAACAGGGATGGGTTTTGCTGCATTGTTGTTAATTATGCAGTTATCTTTACCCAATTTTGACCACCTACTCGACACTCCAATGATAAAAAATGGTTTGTGGGCTGGTTTAATTTGGTGGGTAGCCGCAATTTTATTAGTTGTAAGTTATCCTAATTCAGCCAATATGTGGAAAAATTCAGTTTTTATTAAGCTATTGTTCGGTATATTGACGATTGTTCCTTTTTATTGTGGCATGATGGCATTGCGCATGTTGGGGTATAGCACTGATACTTACACAGGCGCATGGTGGTTATTGTATGTCATGATATTAGTTTGGGCTGCTGACTCTGGTGCTTATGCATTTGGACGCTTAATGGGGAAACATAAAATGGCCCCTAAAGTGTCGCCAGGTAAAACCCTTGAAGGGTTGGTTGGTGGATTGATTACTGCTGGTGTGGCTTCGTGGTTATTTACCCATTTTGCACCCGTAATTGAAGTTCCCAATAATTTATTATTAATATCAGGTGTTGTTGTCATTGTATCGGTATTTGGTGATCTGGCTGAAAGTATGTTTAAACGTGTTTCAGGCATAAAAGATAGTAGCCAATTAATACCTGGGCATGGTGGTGTGCTTGATAGAATTGATAGTTTGACTGCAGCTATCCCAGTTTTTGCAGGATTGGTCTTCCTGATTTCTTCTGGCTTTAAACTATAAAGGTAAGTAATGGGTATCCTGTGGAATCTTGCCGCATTTATTATCGTTTTAGGTATTTTGATTACGGTACATGAGTTTGGGCATTTTTGGGTAGCTAGGCGTTGTGGGATCTATGTTGAGCGTTTTTCTATAGGTTTCGGAAAAGCTATCTGGCGAAAGGTAGATAAACACGGCACTGAATTTGTTATCGCATGGATACCTTTGGGTGGCTATGTAAAAATGTTAGATGAACGTGTTGGTGAGGTTCCTCCTGAACGACGTCATCTAGCTTTTAATAATAAAACGGTAGGGCAGCGAGCTGCCGTTGTTGCTGCAGGACCTATTGCTAACTTTTTGTTAGCAATCGTCGCCTATTGGATTGTTTTTATGATAGGTGTTCCTGCATTAAAACCTGTAATTGCAGACATTCGTCCGAATTCTATCGCAGAACAAGCAAAATTAACGCCTGGAATGGAACTAAAATCCGTTGCAGGTATCGAAACGCCTGATCAGAACTCAGTTCGTTTAGCATTAGTCAGTAAAATTGGTGCCAAAGAGGTTTCATTCGTTGTATCAGATCCAAATTCTCTCTCTGAGAGTGAGAATATACTGAATTTACAGCAATGGAATTTTGATCCTGAGAAACAAGATCCCATCTTATCTTTAGGGATTATGCCTGTTGGCGCGAGATTGGACTCGAAAATTGTTGAAGTAACGGTAGGTTCTGCTGCTGAAAAAGCAGGTTTACAGGCAGGGGATCGTATCGTTACAGTTGATGGTCAGCCAATTGATACATGGCATCCATTTACTTATTTTGTTCGACAAAGCCCAAATAAAACATTGGCGCTTCTTGTTGAACGCAATGGCTCGTCATTGGAATTAATGATTACACCGACAGCTATTGCACTGAAAGACGGCACTGAAGTAGGGCAAGTTGGTGCGCAATTACAAGTATTACCTCCTGATGAGCAATACTTGATAATGCAACAATACAACCCATTTTCAGCACTGTATGAAGCTTCTGATAAAACATGGCAGTTGATGGGTTTAACTGTCAAAATGATTGGCAAGTTAGTGGTTGGTGACGTCAAACTAACTAACCTTAGTGGACCTGTTTCTATCGCGAAAGGCGCAGGAATGTCTGCTGATTCTGGGTTTGTTTATTATTTGATGTTTATGGCGCTTATTAGTGTCAATTTGGGGATCATTAACTTGTTTCCCCTGCCTGTCTTAGATGGCGGGCACCTGCTTTTCCTGGTTATCGAAAAGATAAAGGGAGGGCCGGTATCTGAGCGTGTACAAGATTTCTGTTATCGTATTGGTATTATGGCACTGATGCTTTTAATGGGACTTGCACTTTTCAATGATTTCTCTCGCTTATAATTGGTAAGCAGGGACCGGTTAGGAAAACACAAAACAACGATGGCGATGAAAAAGTTGCTTATAGCGTCGCTGCTGCTGGGCAGCGCCACTGCATACGGTTCAGACGGATTCGTAGTTCAGGACATTCAATTTGAAGGTCTTCAACGCGTCGCCGTTGGTGCAGCATTACTGAACATGCCTGTCCGGGTTGGAGACTCGGTTAGCAATGATGATATCAGTCGAACAATCCGTTCGTTATTTGCGACAGGAAACTTTGATGATGTCCGTGTTCTACGTGACGGAAGTACACTAATTGTTCAAGTAAAAGAGCGTCCAACAATTGCCAGCATTACTTTCTCTGGTAACAAAGCAATCAAAGAAGATATGCTAAAACAGAATCTTGAGGCTTCTAATATTCGTATCGGCGAAACGCTCGACCGTACAATGTTAGCGAACATCGAAAAAGGGCTTGAAGATTTCTATTATAGTGTTGGTAAATATAATGCAACTGTAAAAGTGGTTGTTACACCTCTTCCTCGTAACCGTGTTGATTTAAAACTCGTGTTTGCAGAAGGTGTATCAGCAACAATTCAGCAAATCAACATTGTTGGTAATAAAGCGTTTTCTACCGCTGAACTCGTTAACCGCTTCCAATTACGTGACGATGTGCCTTGGTGGAACTTAGCTGCGGATGAAAAATATCAGAAACAAAAACTAGCTGGTGACTTAGAAACATTAAGAAGTTTCTATCTCGATCGTGGTTACGCTCGTTTTGATATTGAATCAACTAATGTCAGCTTAACGCCAGACAAAAAAGGAATTTACATTACCATTAACCTGAAAGAAGGTGATAAATACACGGTAGAAAATACCGAAATCAATGGTAATACGGCAGGCTATACCAAAGATATTGAAGAGCTTATCCAAATTGCTCCAGGCTCTCTTTATAATGGCGCACAAGTGACTAAAACAGAAAATGATATTAAAAATCTGTTAGGTCGTTATGGATATGCTTATCCTCGTGTTATGACTAACCCTGAAATTAATGATGAAAATAAAACTGTTAAACTGCATGTAAACGTAGATGCCGGAAACCGTTTCTATGTTCGCCAAGTACGTTTCGCAGGTAATGACATCACGAAAGACTCTGTTTTACGCCGTGAAATGCGTCAAATGGAAGGTGCATGGTTAGGTAGCGATTTAGTTGAACAAGGTAAAGAGCGTTTAAATCGTTTGGGGTATTTCGAAACGGTTGAAACAGAAACGCAACGTATTCCGGGTTCACCTGATCAGGTTGATATTGTTTATCGTGTAAAAGAGCGTAACACAGGTTCTCTTAACTTTGGTGTCGGTTTCGGTACTGAAAGTGGTGTGAGTTTCCAAGTGGGTGTTACCCAGGATAACTGGTTAGGTACAGGTAACGCAGTTGCGATTAATGCGAGTAAAAATGATTACTCAACTTACGCTGAATTGTCTGTTACTGACCCGTATTTTACCGTTAATGGTGTAAGCTTAGGTGGTCGTATTTTCTATAACGACTTCCGTGCAAATGATGCTGATTTATCAGGTTATACCAATAAATCTTATGGTGTTGATGGGACTTTAGGTTTCCCAATTAATGAATATAACTCAGCCCGTCTTGGCTTAGGCTATACTCATAATGGTCTATCACGTATGGAACCTCAGGTTGCTATGTGGCGTTATCTTGAAAGTATGGGTGAAAACCCAGGCTTTGATAAGCGTGAATCCTTTAATGCTGACGACTATACTGTCAGTCTGGGTTGGACCTTTAATAACTTAAATCGTGGTTTCTTCCCAACTTCGGGTGTGAGAAGTAACTTAAGTGGGCGTGTGACTGTACCTGGCTCCGACAACAAGTACTACAAAGTAACTTGGGACGGTATGGCTTATTACCCAATTAATGAAAAAGAATCTTGGGTAACCCTGTTTAAAGGCCGTTTAGGCTACGGTGATGGGTTAGGTGGTAAAGAATTACCATTCTATGAAAACTTCTATGCGGGTGGTTCTGGTACAGTTCGTGGTTTCCGTTCAAATAACATTGGTCCTAAAGCGATTTATCTTGATGCAAATGGCAAGCCAAAACCAGGTGAACCATCAAGCGATGCAATCGGTGGTAATGCTATGGCCGTGGCAAGCTTTGAGCTGATCACACCAACGCCATTTGTAGATGACAAATATTCATCTTCAGTTAGAACGTCGGTGTTTGTTGATGCGGGTACAGTGTGGGATACCAATTGGAGTAGTACAAACTCTGCTTGGACCGCAGGTATGCCTGATTATAGCCGTGCAAGTGATATACGTGTTTCAACGGGTGTTGCGTTACAATGGTTATCACCGTTAGGTCCGTTAGTATTCTCTTATGCTAAACCAATAAAAGATTACGAAGGCGATAAATCAGAGCAATTCCAGTTTAATATTGGTAGAACGTGGTAGCGATGTAAGTAAGGTTGATGCCTGATTCACTTTGTTGAAAAAGGCATCCGATTTCTGACAAAAAATTATTTTTGGTTTTAAGGAGTTTAATCGTGAAAAAATTGTTATGTGCCGCTGCCCTAGGAATGGCATTGACCATGTCAGCAGGTGTTCAAGCCGCAGATAAAATAGGTGTTGTGAACATCGGTCAAGTTCTCCAACAAATTCCTAACCGTGATGCGGTAGAGAAACAATTGGAAAATGAATTCAAATCACGTGATACTGAATTGCAAAACTTAGGTAAAGCATTACAGACCGCTGTTGAAAAATATCAAAAAGATGCACCAACCATGAATGCAACACAACGTGCAAATACAGAGAAAGATCTGGTTGCTAAACGTGAAGCATATGCACAAAAAGCACAAGCTTTTGAGCAAGACTTTAGCCGTCGTCAAGCTGAAGAACGTAATAAAATCATGAAACGTGTATTAGATGCAGTTGACGCAGTAGCGAAGAAAGAAGGTTATGATGTGATTTTAGATGCTAACACTGTACCTTATTTCGCAGACGGTAAAGATATTACTGCTCAGGTTCAAAAACAGGTTAAATAATAGATGTTTTCAATTCGATTAGCTGATCTTGCTCAGCAATTGAATGCACAGTTACACGGCGATGGTGATATCACTATCGCCGGTCTTGCTTCAATGAGCCTAGCAAATAGCGAACAAATTACATTTCTTTCTGATAGTCGTTATCGTGAGAAATTAACTGAATGCAAAGCAGCTGCCGTTGTATTAACAGAAGCTGACCTTCCATTCTGCCCAGTTGCCGCACTTGTGGTAAAAAATCCGTATCTTGCCTATGCTCAAATGGCGCAGATTATGGATACAACCCCACAACCAGCACAAGATATTCACCCAAGCGCTGTGATTTCTCCTGATGCTAAGTTAGGAAAAAATGTGTCAGTGGGTGCAAATGCCGTTATCGAGTCAGACGTTATTCTTGGTGATAATGTTGTGATCGGTGCAGGTTGTTTTGTTGGTAAAAAAGCGCATATCGGCGATAATAGCCGTTTATGGGCAAATGTATCTATTTATCATGAAGTTATTATTGGTAAAGATTGCCTAATTCAATCAGGAACAGTTATTGGCTCTGATGGTTTTGGTTATGCCAATGAACGTGGTAATTGGATCAAAATTCCACAATTAGGTTCTGTTGTTATTGGCGATCGTGTAGAAATCGGTGCATGTACAACAATTGACCGAGGCGCATTAGATAACACAGTTATCGGTAATGGTGTTATCATTGATAACCAGTGCCAAATCGCACATAACGTCATTATTGGTGACAACACTGCTGTTGCGGGAGGCGTCATCATGGCGGGCAGCCTAAAAATAGGCCGTTACTGTATGATTGGTGGAGCAAGTGTTATCAATGGTCACATGGAAATCTGTGATAAAGTAACGGTAACAGGAATGGGTATGGTAATGCGTCCTATCACTGAACCGGGAGTTTATTCTTCAGGTATCCCGCTACAACCGAACAAAGCATGGCGTAAAACCGCAGCACTTGTGTTGCGAATTGACGAAATGCAAAAAAGACTTAAGTCGCTTGAACGTCAAGTAGAAAGTAGCGACAAGTAACAAAGTACGTCATCGACGGTTGTTACCTATTTTGCGACCTGCGGGTTAACTCACTTTTTTGAGTCACAGCAGGTCGTGTTATTATTAATTAGACGCAGTTTTATTAGACAGGAAGAGTATTGCAATGAGTGAGAATCATACTCTGCAAATCGAAGAAATTTTAGATTTACTTCCACACCGTTACCCATTCTTATTGGTTGATCGTGTCCTTGATTTTGAAGAAAAGAAATTTCTAAGAGCAGTAAAAAATGTATCTTTTAATGAGCCTTTCTTTCAAGGTCACTTCCCAGGAAAACCTATTTTCCCAGGTGTATTGATCCTAGAAGCCATGGCACAAGCAACGGGTATTTTAGCATTCAAAAGTGTAGGAAAGCTGGAACCTGGTGAGCTCTACTATTTTGCTGCTATTGATGGTGCTCGCTTTAAACGTCCTGTCTTACCTGGGGATCAAATGATCCTAGAGGTAGAATTCATTAAAGAACGTCGTGGTGTTGCTCGCTTTAAAGGCGTCGCTAAAGTTGATGGGGAAATTGCCTGCGAAGCTGAAATGATGTGTGCTCGCCGCCGTGAGGTCTAGCCTATGATAGATAAATCCGCAGTCATTCACCCTTCCTCAATTATTGAAGAGGGTGCGGTAATTGGTGCTAATGTTCGCATTGGCCCTTTTTGCGTTATTGGTGCAAACGTTGAAATTGGTGAAGGTACTGATATCAAATCTCACGTTGTTATCAATGGGCATACGCGTATTGGTCGAGAAAATCAGATTTATCAATTTGCTTCTATTGGTGAAGCTAATCAGGATCTGAAATATCGTGGAGAACCAACACAAGTTATTATTGGTGATCGTAACCTTATTCGTGAAAGTGTGACTATCCATCGTGGAACAACCCAAGGTGGCAATATCACAAAAATTGGCAATGACAACTTACTGATGATTAATACGCATGTTGCACATGATTGTATTATTGGTGACCGCTGTATTATTGCTAATAACGGAACTCTTGGTGGTCACGTCACTTTAGGTGATTTTGTGATTATCGGTGGTATGAGTGCGGTTCATCAGTTTTGTCAAATTGGCTCTCACGTTATGGTGGGCGGATGTTCAGGTGTGGCACAAGATGTTCCTCCTTTTGTTATTGCACAAGGAAACCACGCAACCCCTTATGGGCTGAATATTGAAGGATTAAAACGCCGAGGTTTTGCTAAAGAAGATCTTCATGCAATTCGCAATGCTTATAAGGTTCTTTACCGTAATGGTAAAACTCTGGAAGAAGCACGTGAAGAGATTGGGCAACTGGTTACTGATAATAATAATCCGTATGTTAAGTTGTTCAGTGATTTTCTGGAAAACTCAGCAAAATCTAACCGTGGCATCATTCGCTAATTAGGATATGACCTTGTCAGGCCAATTATCTACTGTTCAGCGTCCGTTAGTTATCGGCTTAGTCGCTGGTGAAACGTCCGGTGATATCTTGGGCGCGGGATTAATCCGCGCTCTAAAACAAATGCATCCCAATGTCCGTTTTGTCGGTGTTGCAGGGCCTCTTATGCAAGCTGAAGGCTGTGAAGCTTGGTATGAGATGGAAGAGCTTGCCGTCATGGGGATCGTTGAAGTTCTTGAACGCTTGCCTAGATTATTAAAGATCAGAAAAGATCTCACTCAACGATTTTCAGCATTAAAGCCGGATGTCTTTGTGGGAATTGACGCGCCTGATTTTAATATCACACTTGAAGGTCGTTTAAAGCAAAAAGGGATCAAAACTATTCACTATGTCAGTCCATCTGTGTGGGCTTGGCGTCAAAAACGTGTTTTCAAAATTGGTAAAGCGACAGATCTCGTCTTAGCTTTTCTGCCTTTTGAAAAAGCGTTTTATGATAAATATCAGGTTCCTTGCCGTTTTATTGGTCATACAATGGCGGATGCAATCGCTTTAAATCCAGATAAAAAAGCAGCTCGTAAACATCTTGGTATACCTGAAAATGTCTCTTGTTTAGCTCTCCTTCCTGGTAGTCGTCATGCAGAAGTTGAGATGTTGAGCGCTGATTTTATAAAAACAGCACAGTTACTAAAACAACAAATACCAACACTTCATATTGTTGTGCCTCTGGTGAATACTAAACGACGTATTCAATTTGAGCAGATCCACCAAGATATCGCTCCTGAACTCGACATTCAGTTACTTGATGGGCAAGCAAGAGAAGCAATGACAGCCAGTGATGCGACGTTGTTAGCGTCAGGTACAGCAGCATTAGAATGTATGCTGACAAAATGCCCGATGGTTGTTGGCTATCGCATGAAACCATTTACTTTTTGGTTAGCAAAAAAGTTAGTGAAAACACCTTATGTTTCATTACCCAATTTATTAGCTGGTCGAGAAATAATTAAAGAGTTATTACAAGAAGAGTGTGAGCCAAGAGCGTTAGCAGAACAACTTTTACCTCTTTTAACGGATGAAGAAAGAGTGCATCAATTAAAAGAAGTATTTTTACAACTTCATAGTGCTATTCGTTGTAATGCGGATGAGCAAGCAGCAAATGCAGTATTAGAATTGGCAGAGAAATAATGGAATTTGTATATCCAAAAGCAAATCTTATTGCTGGAGTCGATGAAGTCGGCCGGGGGCCTCTGGTTGGTGCTGTAGTGACGGCCGCTGTTATTCTTGATCCGGCAAACCCGATTGAAGGATTAACAGACTCTAAAAAACTAACAGAAAAAAAACGTAATGCCTTGTATGACGAAATAAAAGAAAAAGCATTATGTTGGGCAATTGGTCGTGCAGAGCCTGAGGAAATAGATGAGTTAAATATTCTTTGGGCAACGATGAAAGCAATGGAACGTGCGGTTGCAGGATTATCTATTACACCTGATATGGTTTTGATTGACGGTAATCGCTGCCCTAAATTACCTATGGCTTCTCAAGCTGTTATAAAAGGTGATAGCTTAGTTCAAGAAATTAGTGCAGCGTCTATTCTTGCTAAAGTCACTCGTGATAGAGAAATGGAAGAGTTAGATAAGCTTTACCCTGATTATGGTTTTGCTAAACATAAAGGGTATCCAACAGTTTTCCATATGGAAAAACTGGCCTTATTAGGGGCAACCCCTTATCATCGAAAAAGTTTTGCGCCTGTAAAACGAGCATTAAATTTAAAGTAATCCACAGAGTAATTAAATATTATGGCAGATCCTCGTTTTATCCATCTTAGGGTACACAGCGATTATTCAATGATCGATGGATTGGCAAAAACAGGGCCTCTTGTGAAGAAAGTGGCTTCGCTGGGAATGCCTGCTTTTGCGATTACTGATTTCACTAACTTATGTGGGTTAGTGAAGTTTTATGGTGCCGCACATAGTGCAGGCATTAAACCTATCATTGGTGCCGATGTTTACCTCGAAACAGAATTATTAGGTGATGAATATGCACACCTCACTATTCTCGCCCGTAATAATGTAGGTTATCAAAACCTTACCTTACTGATTTCAGAAGCTTACAAACATGGGTATGGTGCTGCTGGGCCGATTATTAAACAAGAGTGGCTAACAACCTATAAAGAAGGGCTCTTGTTGCTTTCGGGTGGAAGAATGGGCGATGTAGGCAAGTTCTTGCTTCGTGGAAATCGTGCCTTAGTTGATCAATGTCTTGAGTATTATCAAACTCACTTTCCTGATAGTTATTATTTAGAACTTATTCGAACTGGTCGCTCTGACGAAGAAAGTTATTTGCATGAAGCTGTAGCTCTCGCTTCTGAAAAAGGTTTACCCGTTGTTGCAACGAATGATGTCTGTTTTCTTGATAGTGATGATTTTGACGCACATGAAATTCGCGTTGCAATCCATGATGGGTTTACACTCTCAGATCCCAAGCGTCCAAAAAATTATAGTCCTCAGCAATATATGCGCACAGAAGAAGAGATGTGTGAATTATTTGCTGATATACCTGAAGCATTAGAAAACAGCGTTGAAATCGCCAAACGTTGTAATGTTACCATTCGTTTAGGGGAATACTTTCTTCCTCAATTCCCAACAGGGGATATGAGTACCGAAGATTTTCTCGTTAAAAAATCTCAAGAAGGTTTGGAAGAGCGTTTAGCTTTTCTGTTTCCAGATCCCGAAGAACGAAAAAAAAGACGTCCTGAATACGATGAACGTCTTGATATAGAGCTAAAAGTAATCAACCAGATGGGATTCCCTGGTTACTTCCTTATCGTGATGGAGTTCATTCAGTGGTCTAAAGATAATGGTGTTCCTGTGGGGCCGGGACGAGGTTCGGGGGCTGGATCATTAGTTGCTTACTCACTCAAAATTACTGACCTTGATCCTCTGGAATTTGATTTACTTTTCGAACGTTTTCTTAACCCTGAACGTGTTTCAATGCCTGACTTTGACGTCGATTTCTGTATGGAAAAACGCGATAGGGTAATTGATCACGTTGCAGATATGTATGGTCGTGATGCGGTATCTCAGATCATTACATTTGGTACGATGGCGGCAAAAGCGGTTATCCGAGATGTTGGACGTGTTTTAGGACATCCTTACGGTTTTGTAGATAGAATTTCGAAGCTTGTACCGCCTGATCCTGGAATGACGCTAGAAAAAGCGTTTGCAGCAGAACCTCAGTTACCTGAAATTTATGAAGCTGATGAAGAGGTTAAATCTCTTATTGATATGGCTCGTAAATTAGAAGGGGTGACACGTAATGCCGGAAAACATGCGGGTGGTGTAGTTATATCACCAACAAAAATTACCGATTTTGCGCCGCTTTATTGTGACGCGGAAGGAAATAACCCAGTTACACAATTTGATAAGAATGACGTTGAATATGCAGGTCTTGTTAAATTCGACTTCTTGGGATTAAGAACACTAACTATCATTAACTGGGCATTAGAAATGATTAATGCCCGACGTGAAAAAAAATCACTGGAACCTGTTGATATCTCTGCGATCCCATTAACAGATCAGCGTAGTTTCGATATGCTGCAACGTTCTGAAACGACCGCGGTATTCCAGTTAGAATCACGTGGTATGAAAGATCTTATCAAGCGTCTACGTCCTGACTGCTTTGAGGATATGATTGCATTAGTGGCCTTATTTCGCCCAGGCCCACTGCAATCAGGTATGGTGGATAACTTTATTGACCGTAAACACGGCGTAGAAGAGATCTCTTATCCTGATGTTAAATGGCAACACGAGAGCTTGCAGCCTGTTTTAGAACCTACCTATGGCGTTATCTTATATCAAGAACAGGTTATGCAAATTGCGCAGGTTCTTGCTGGATATACGCTGGGTGGCGCGGATATGTTACGACGCGCAATGGGTAAGAAAAAACCTGAAGAGATGGCAAAGCAGCGCTCTGTATTTGAAGAAGGGGCTATCAAAAACGGTGTAGATGGCGAACTTGCCATGCGGATCTTTGACTTGGTGGAGAAATTTGCCGGTTATGGATTTAATAAATCGCACTCAGCTGCTTATGCTTTAGTTTCTTATCAAACGTTATGGCTAAAAGCCCACTATCCTGCTGAATTTATGGCTGCTGTAATGACGGCAGATATGGATAACACAGAAAAAGTGGTGGGATTAGTTGATGAATGTTGGAGAATGGGATTAAAAGTTCTTCCTCCTGATATTAATAGTGGTTTATATCATTTTCACGTAAATGATGAAGGTGAAATCGTTTACGGTATTGGTGCGATTAAAGGAGTGGGTGAAGGCCCAATTGAGGCAATCGTAGAAGCGCGTCAGCAAGGCGGTCACTTTAAAGATATTTTTGATCTCTGTGCTAGAACAGAAACGAAAAAATTGAATCGCCGAGTGATGGAAAAACTGATAATGTCAGGCGCATTCGATAAGCTAGGGCCTCATCGTGCTGCATTGATGTCTTCATTAGAAGATGCATTAAAAGCTGCTGATCAACATGCCAAAGCTGAAGCAATAGGGCAATCAGATATGTTTGGCGTGTTAGCAGAAGCTCCTGAACAAGTTGAGCGTTCTTATGCCAATATACCTAAATGGCCAGAACAAGTTGTTTTAGAAGGTGAGCGAGAGACATTAGGTTTATATTTAACAGGTCATCCGATCACACGTTATTTAAAAGAAATTGAACGATATGCAGCAGGAACGCGTCTAAAAGATTTAGTACCAACGCCACGCGGTCAAATGGTGAAAGTCGCGGGCTTAGTGCTCGCTTCTAAAGTATTTACGACAAAACGAGGAAATCGAATTGGCGTATGTACCTTAGATGATCGTTCAGGTCGCTTAGAAATTATGTTATTTTCTGATGCATTGGATAAATACCAACATTTATTAGAACAAGACAAGATTTTAATTGCTACTGGGCAGGTCAGCTTTGATGATTTCAATGGTGGGCTTAAAATGACAGTCCGCGAACTTATGGATATCAACGAAGCCCGTGAAAAATATGCACGAGGACTTGCTATCTCATTATCAGACAGGCAAATTAATGAGCAATTATTAAATCGTCTTCGCGGCGTTTTAGAACCTCATCGTTCAGGCACGATACCGGTTCATCTTTATTTTGAAAAGCATGATGCCTGCGCACGTTTACGATTTGGTGCGTCTTGGCGTGTAACGCCAACAGATATGCTTTTAACAGATCTGCGAACTCTGCTGGGTAATGAGCAGGTAGAATTAGAATTTGACTAAAATAGGAATGTTATGAGTCTTAATTTTCTGGATTTTGAACAGCCAATTGCCGAGTTAGAAGCGAAAATTGATTCGCTAACCGCAGTTAGCCAACATGATGAAAAAATTGATATTAATATCGATGAAGAAGTTTCACGCTTAAGAGAAAAAAGCCTAGAGCTAACGCGTAAGATTTTTTCTGATCTTGGTGCATGGCAAGTTGCACAACTTGCACGTCATCCATTAAGACCCTACACACTGGATTATATTCATCGTATCTTTACTGATTTCCAAGAATTAGCAGGCGATCGTGCTTATGCTGATGATAAAGCGATTGTGGGTGGTATTGCACGTTTAGATGGCCGTCCTGTTATGGTTATTGGTCATCAAAAAGGGCGTGAAACAAAAGAGAAAATCCGCCGTAACTTCGGTATGCCAGCACCGGAAGGTTATCGCAAAGCGCTTCGTTTAATGGAAATGGCACAACGTTTTAATCTTCCTATTATCACCTTTATCGATACTCCAGGTGCTTATCCAGGCGTTGGTGCAGAAGAACGTGGTCAATCAGAAGCGATCGCACGTAACCTACGTGAAATGTCACGTTTTAGCGTGCCAATCATCAGCACTGTCATTGGTGAAGGTGGTTCTGGTGGTGCATTAGCTATTGGTGTGGGTGACAAAGTGAATATGTTGCAATACAGCACCTATTCTGTTATTTCACCAGAAGGTTGTGCTTCTATCCTTTGGAAAAGTGCAGACAAAGCACCATTAGCGGCAGAGGCAATGGGAATTACTGCAAACCGCTTAAAAGAGCTTAAGCTGATCGATAACGTTATTTCTGAGCCTTTAGGTGGCGCTCATCGTCACTATGACGAAATTGCAGCTTCATTAAAAGCACAAATCCAATCTGATTTAAAAGAATTAGATGCATTTGATTCAGAAGAGCTGACTAATCGCCGTTACCAACGTTTAATGGAATACGGTTATTGCTGATCTCGTGATATTTGAATAAGTTCTAATAAGCCTCATGTTGATTACATGGGGCTTTTTTATTGGTCCATTTTAAACTATCTCTATCGAAACAATTAAAATCTGTGATATTAACCATAATATATTATATATCAATGTGTTAACTCGATCTCAAAACTAATATTAATTCACTTTTTTACTAAAAGAATAATAAGTCATATCTATCATTTTATAGGGCATTAAATCTTTAATGAGGATAAAGTGATGATATCGTTTAGTGGCAAAGTGGGAATTATTACAGGTGGTAATAGCGGTATTGGTTTAGCCTCTGCGGAAAAATTTTTATCCTTGGGTGCATCTGTGGTTATTACAGGTAGTAATTTAGCACGAGGACAAAAAGCAGAAAAATATCTAAAAGAGAAAGGATTTGTCGGTGATTTCGTGCAAATGGATGTGACGAGTGAGAAAGAAAATGAACAACTTGTTGATTATGTTGTAAATAAGTATGGGCGAATAGATTTTGTGTTTGCTAATGCGGGGGTTTTAACAGATAACATTGCTGATAAATTAGAGTATGAAAAATGGAAGGGTGTTTTAGATGTTAATCTAAATGGACTCTTTTTGATTAATCGAGCAGCAATTCAATATTGGCTAAAAAACAAAATATCAGGTGCAATTGTTAATTGTAGTTCAATTTGTTCTTTTGTTGGGCAACATGAATTTCCTGCCTATTGTGCATCAAAAGGTGGGGTTAAATTACTGACACAAACACTTGCTATTGATTACGCAAACAAAGGTATTCGTATTAATGCGGTTTGCCCAGGTTATATTGATACACCTTTGCTGGATGGTCGCGAATTAGATAAACAAAAGTTAGCGGCATTGCATCCTATTGGACGTCTCGGTACACCAGAGGAAGTGGCTAATGTTGTTGCATTTTTGGCCAGCGATGCGGCTTCATTTGTGACTGGGGCTTCTTATTTGGTTGATGGCGGTTTTACTGCTTAATGGTGTTTTTAATAAAAAGCAGAATAATCGTTATTCTGCTTTTTATTTCTTTATAACCTCGTATTTATCTTATTTCTAATTTTTCTTGTTGTTTGTGTAATAGAGCTACACCTTGTTTTATTATAGGATTACTTTGTACTCGTGCAAAACCAGCGAGAAAAGCTTAACATAATCACCTGAATTCACTGATAAATGATAAAGCGATGAAACAGGAATATGACTCACTTCTTAAAGAAATCAAACTGCGCATTGATCCTCACATTAAAATTTTGGTGGGCTTTAGTGGCGGAGTAGATTCCACCGTTTTATTGCAAGGGCTTGTACGTTTACGTGATGAATACCAATTACCTTTAGAATTAACGGCTATCTATATTCATCATGGATTAAACATCAAAGCAGATGACTGGCTTGCTCATTGTGAACAATGCTGTCAGCAATGGCATGTCGATTTTATCAGTGAAAAAGTGAATGTAGATCCTAAAGAAGGCGGTCTTGAAAATGGTGCAAGAGAGGCGCGTTACCAAGCCTTTCGTCGATATTTACAGCCACAACAAGTGTTAGTGACAGCTCAACATCAAGATGATCAAGCCGAAACTTTTTTACTGGCTTTAAAGCGAGGTAGTGGCCCATCAGGGCTTTCTTCAATGCCAGTAAAAATGGTATTTGAAAATAGCTACTTACTTCGGCCATTACTCAATATTACGCGTGAGCAAATCGAATCTTATGCTACTGAACAAGGGCTAGATTGGATAGAAGACGATAGTAATCAAGATGACCGTTATGATCGTAATTTTTTACGTTTACGAGTTATGCCATTATTAACGCAGCGATGGCCCCATTTTTCGCAATCGGTGACTCGCAGTGCGGCACTGTGTGGTGAGCAAGAAGCCCTATTGGATGAGCTTTTGGAGCCAGAACTTAATGCTTTAATGGATAGCGAGCACAGTTTAGACATCAAGCAACTTGCTCTTTGTAGTGTGATAAAGCGTAATGCATTATTAAGGCGTTGGTTTGCTCAACATAATAAAACAATGCCTTCAAGACAACAAATTTTACGATTATGGCAGGAAGTTGCTTTAGCCAAAGCCGATGCAGAGCCTAAGTTACAATTTTATCAAGATGAAGTGAGACGTTATAAACAACGCCTTTATCTTGTACCAATAATTGATGATCCTGTTAATAAAATTATTGAATGGCCACTTACTCAATCACTGTCTTTACCTAGTGGATTAGGGGTTTTATCACTAACAACTGCAACAGGCAAAAATACCGTTAGAGCGCCTTCAAAGGATGAAAAAGTTACCGTTCGTTTTGGTTTGACACAAACATCTTTGCGTATTGTTGGACGAGAACATGCTCGGCATAGTAAAAAGATTTGGCAAGAGCTTGACGTTGCACCTTGGCGTAGGACACGAATTCCTTTGATTTATTATAATGACACGTTAATTGCTGCTCTTAATACATTTGTGACTTTTGAGGGAAAAGTAACATCAGAATATGCGATTACTATTGAGTGGCGAGAGGCTCATTAACGAACAACCGCCGGTTGGCGGCTGTTCCTTATTCGGTTATTCCGATTTTATAACAATAGTCCCAAGTTCGGGATTAGAAAAACTGGCAATGATATCCAGTCGTAAATCTTTAGAGCCTTCAGACGTCTTAATTTTTAGGTATTCAACCTTTTTGCTTAAGAAAAGATCATCAGCAATGCCTTCAATAAGCTTACCATCATGTAATTCAATATGGAGTGCTAAACCACGTTGGCATGCTAACTCCAGATACTCGTAATCATCACAGTTAATTGGTTGATATTCTGTATTTGTTGACATATTCCCTCACCACTCTTTCGTGGCGGTGTAGCCGCCAGTGAATAATTCAGAATAAAATCATTATGCTGTTATTCGATGTGAGCACAATAGTTATTATAATAATTTTCCGAAATAGTTCTTTATTCGAAGTGATTTGAGAAATAACTGACAATTATAGGTGCATTTATCTTAAAGCGTATTTTATTACCCCCTTTTATTTTAAAAAATGTTAGAATCATATTGAGAATGATTTATTAAAAAGTACCCAGAATGTAGGGAGTCGATGATGGGGAAAAAATTTTTATTTGCAGCCGTTGCTGCTGGGTTATTTGTACTATCAGGTTGCCAAAATAATATTGGCTTATCACTTGATGGAAAAATTGTAGACCAAACTTACAACAGTATTCTGCCGTGTGCCGATTGTTCTGGTATCGACACCACAATTCTTGTTAATCAAGATGGCTCTTATGTCATGGAGCAAAGCTACCAAGGTTCACCTGATGATAAACGTAGTTTCTTTGAATCAGGAACATGGGTATTAGGTAAAGATAAGCTGACGTTGACTAATAGTTACGGTGAAAAGAGCTATTATTTACCTCGTGAAGATAAATTAGTCATGCTTGATATTGATGGCAACGTCATTAATTCAGAACTAAATTATACTTTAGCTAAGGTTCAGCCTAAACAGCTTGCTGGCGAGTTTACCTATTTTGCTGATGCTGGAACATTTAAAGATTGCCAATCAGGACGTGTTTACGCAGCAAATGGTATTGAATTAGAAAAAGGCTATTTCTCAACCGGTGTTGATGGTGGAACACCTGTTTACCTTGAAGTTAATGGTTATTACAGCATTCGTCCTTCAATGGAAGATGGTAAATATGATCGAGCTTTAGTGGTTACTGATGAAAAACCTCGTTTTAATCGCCATGGCTCTTGCGGAAACCATCGTGGTGGTAGAAGTTAAGTTTTAGCGGTTTTGTTTTAATAAAAAAATCGCTTATTGAATAGCCTTGCGTTTATTAGACAGTTAAAATGAGTTGAGTAAAGACAGAGTTCGGTATTGAGCTGAACTCTGTCTTTTCATTTTAAGTTTATCTGTACAGTATTATTGTTCTTGATATATTCATAAAGTATTTTTCTAACTCATCTATCTCTTTAAATTACTTTGTATAAAAAATTTTATTTTTAATATATCAAAGAAATTTCCTATTACTGCATTATCTAAATAATTTCCTTTTCGTAATGTATTTTAAATAACCTATTATTTTTAAAGATATTACAATAATAACTTATTTTGTATTGTTCTCTAGCCAGCGCTCATGAGTAGGAGAAACTGGAGAGGGGGGAGTGGAAGGCGTTAACGTTAAATGTTGCTGATCATCTGAGATACTTTCAGTTTCTTGTTTATGCCTATTGCGCTCTTCGGTGTGTGCCTTTTCTTTCTGGGTTTTTATCACATGATCAACGGGAAGAAGGGCGGTATCAAGGACAACATCAATAGGTAAACTGATAATTGAGAATATAGGGTACATTCCCAGAGTAACTAACCAAATATAAGGTTCATTAATAACTTCGACATCAGTATTAGTACCTCGGTAATAATCATTACTACTCCTTGCTCTATTTATTGTTCCACATCCAGATAATATAAAAATAATACCAACTATTGCTCCAAGTCTTTTCATAATATTTCCTATGTAAATTTAAAATAATAGAAAAATAGTGAATTGAAATAGCCATTTATATAACGAAATAATAAATAACATACTCATTTTAATTTCTATTTATTACTAGATCATTCTGATAAAAACAGCTAACTGCGCTATTATAATGATTTAGATCAAAGAACCTCAATATGTTGAAATGAGTGTTTATCAGCGGTATATGACTTTGTTCGGGAAGTTAGAGCCGGAAGGAAACGTATAAAAAGATGTAATCGGCGATTGATATATTATTCTGATTATAGTTACAAGCGTGTCTGAGAGGACACGCTTGTTATTTATCAATCAAGTCTATTGAAAATAAGAGGCTTGATAATTAAGCGAGTTGTTCTTTGATAAAGGCAACAACATCGTCGACATTGACTAGTGATTTATCATCACTACGACGTGCTTTATATTCGATTTGATTGTTGTCTAGATTACGATCGCCGATCACGATAGTGTGTGGAATACCAATAAGTTCCATATCAGCAAACATCACACCCGGACGCTCTTTACGGTCATCAAACAGAACATCAACACCTTGAGCACGTAATTCGTCATAAAGTCTGTCAGCAACTTCTTTAACGCGATAAGAACGATGCATATTCATTGGTAAAATAGCGACTTGGAATGGTGCAATCGCATCAGGCCAAATAATACCGCGAGCATCATGGTTTTGTTCAATAGCGGCAGCAACAATACGAGTTACACCGATACCATAACAACCCATAGTGACGATTTGGTTATGACCTTCTTCGTTTTGTACTGTTGCTTTTAATGCTTCTGAGTATTTTGTGCCAAGTTGGAAAATATGACCAACTTCAATACCACGTTTGATTAGTAATGTTCCTTTACCGTCTGGGCTTGGATCGCCTTCAACAACATTACGGATATCAGCAATTTCAGCAACAGGTAGGTCACGCTCCCAGTTGATACCAAAATAGTGTTTACCATCAACGTTTGCACCAGCACCAAAATCACTCATTACAGAGACAGAACGATCCATTATTACTGGCAGTGGCAGATTAACTGGGCCTAAAGAGCCTGGACCTGCATTTACAGCTTGGCGAATTTCAGCTTCAGTCGCGAAAGTTAAAGGTGCCGCAACGATAGCGCATTTTTCTGCTTTAACTTCATTAAGCTCGTGGTCGCCACGAACTAATAATGCAACTAATGGGTGACCACTTTCTTTCGTACCATGAACAATCAGCGTCTTAACTGTTTTTTCAATTGGTAAATTGAACTGTTCAACTAATTCAGCAATTGTTTTAGCGTTTGGTGTATCTACTAAACGTAATTCTTCAGTCGCGGCAGCTCTTGGTGTTGTAGGCATTACTGCTTCTGCTAATTCGATATTAGCTGCATAGTCAGAGCCAGTAGAGAATACGATATCATCTTCACCGCTGTCCGCTAAAACTTGGAACTCATGAGAGGCATTACCACCAATAGAGCCTGTATCTGCAAGCACTGGACGAAAATCTAAACCAATACGAGAGAAAATTTTGCTGTAAGCTTCGTACATTCTGTCGTAAGTCTCTTGTAAAGACTCTTGAGAGATATGGAAAGAGTAAGCATCTTTCATGATAAATTCACGAGAACGCATAACACCAAAACGAGGGCGTACTTCGTCGCGGAATTTAGTTTGAATTTGATATAAGTTCAGTGGAAGTTGTTTGTAAGAGGTAATTTCATTACGAACAATATCAGTAACAACTTCTTCGTGGGTTGGGCCTAAAACAAATGGGCGCTCGCCTCTGTCTGCAAAACGCAGTAATTCAGGGCCATATTGCTCCCAGCGACCACTTTCTAACCATAAATCAGCGGGTTGAACAACGGGCATTGAAATTTCAAGTGATCCTGCATTGTCCATCTCTTCACGAACAATTTTTTCAATTTTTCTCAGAACACGAACCCCTGTCGGCATCCAATCATAAAGACCAGAAGCGAGTTTACGGATCATGCCTGCGCGAAGCATAAGTTGATGGCTGACAATTTCTGCATCAGCAGGTGTCTCTTTTAAAGTAGAGAGCAAATAGTGGCTAGTACGCATTATTAGGTTCCATTAGAACAAAAATACTTAGGCTGACTGTCACGCCAGTCTACATCAATATAATTAGAGAAAGACTTTAGTCTACCAGTGACTTAGGTCTGCCAAAAGGGGCAAAGCATTTTTTTCAATCTGATTTATTTAAAGACAACGAGAATGACGTTCAGATTGGATAATTCATGATAGCAATATCAATGAAGATAGTAGCAAGTTACCGCGGTTCAATATCAAGAACAAGTGTCTGTTGCCCATTCACTTGCCAGCGAACATTAAATTCAAGCAAATGCACCGCATAGATCCTATCACTTTGCTCATTTTTTTTATAAGCAGGGCGAGGATCTTGTTGTAATACTTGAGTAATAAAACGCGAAAGATGAGGATTTTCGTTCGCATAATGTTGCAGTTGTTCTAAAGCGAGTTGTGAAAAGAAGACAGGCATTTCATTATCTGGTGCTTCTTGTGCAAAACCAGCAATCGCATTTGGTCGAGACTCTGCAAAGGGTAAATAAGGCTTAATATCAAGAACAGGAGTTCCATCAACTAAATCAAGGCTGCCTAAGTCTAAAACAACGGACTGGTTCTGTGTGTTTACTTTTTTTAATTCGACTAAAGACATGCCGATGGGATTGGGACGAAAAGTTGAGCGGGTTGCAAAAATACCCATTTTGGCATTCCCACCAAGCCTTGGGGGGCGAACTAAAGGGTGCCAACCCTGTTGTGCTGTTTGATGAAAAACAAAAATCAGCCAAAGATGACTAAATTGTTCTAAGCCTCGAACTGCATCTGGGTGATTGTAAGGTGTATGTAGAATAAGTTGGCCGCCGCCATCCTGGATTAACCCAGGTTGGCGTGGAACGGCAAATTTTTCTTTATAAGGACTTGATATATGTCCTATAGGATTCATTTGGTAGGTATTCATTTTGTAATGAGTAATGCGGTGCCTTCACAAATGGCAGATTGGTAGCAACCTAAACCAGTGACAATTTGGCATTCATGCAATAAAACAGCATTGGCATTTTTGTAAGCTGCTTTGGTCGCCATTCTTTTTTTAGCAATAGGTAAACTTGCTGGTGGATCTTGTAATGTTTGACGGCAAGATTCACCGGCAACAATACCGAGATCTTTAAACGGAGCACCTAAAAGGTCTTCTGTTTTTTCAACAATACGCACTGAAGGTAATGTTTGTGATCTTGGTTTTTGGGGTTGTCCTGGTTTATTTAAACGCATATCCGTAAATTTAGACTGATCAACATCAGATGAATTCTGCATTGAACAACCTGTCATAAACAGCGCCATGATGCCAAGAAGTAGCAAGCGCATGTGCATGGGTTATATCCTCTTTATTATTGTCTATACAAAAATTAAACGGCTATAATTTAATGCAAATTAGCCAAGTAAAAAAGAGAAAGGCGAACAAATGTCCGCCTTTTTTATAATTAAGTAAAATATTGACGTATTACCAGCCTTTTACTGCACCACCGTTAAAAATTTTATTGGCAGCACTATCCACTTCATCTGTTTGATAGGCTTGAATAAATTTCTTCACATTCTCGCTGTCTTTATTGTCTTCACGAGCAACAATGATATTTACGTATGGTGAGTCTTTATCTTCAACAAAAATACCGTCTTTTGCTGGTGTTAAATTGACTTGGCTTGCATAAGTAGTGTTAATTACCGCTAAGTAGATTTTTTGATCATCTAATGAGCGAGGTAATTGTGGTGCTTCTAATTCAACTAATTGTAATTTTTTAGGGTTTTCAATAATATCAAGCTTGGTAGGTAACAGACCTACGCCATCTTTTAATTTAATTAACCCAACTTTTTCTAATAACAGCAGTGAGCGACCTAAGTTTGTTGGATCATTAGGAATTGCCACTTGTGCTTCATCAGGTAAATCAGCTAAATCAGTGATCTTTTTAGAATAACCTGCGATAGGGTAAATAAATGTATTTCCTACAGCTGTTATTTTGTAATTGCGATCTTTAATTTGTTGGTCTAAATAAGGCTTATGTTGGAATGCATTAATGTCGATATCACCGCGACTTAATGATTCATTAGGCATGACGAAGTCATTGAAAGTAACGAGTTCTACATCAAGGCCATATTTATCTTTAGCGACTTGTTTCGCTACTTCAGCGACTTGTTGTTCTGAGCCTGAAATAACGCCGACACGAATATGGTTTGGATCTTTTTCTTTTTCACCACAACCAGCTAATGCCAATGCACCAACTAAAGCACTTACAACTGCGAGCGATTTAAATTTCAATGACATACATTTACCCTTACTTGATCTGTTAATTAAAAGGTTTCGTTATTAATAATAGAAACCTTCAATCTATTTATTTATGTGTTGTCAGCTTCACTAAGCGATCGCCGAAAAACTGAATGATAAAAACAAGAATAACGAGTAGAACAATGACTGTATTCATTACTGTAGCGTTATAGCCAACGTAACCATATTGGTAGCCAATTTGACCTAAACCACCGGCACCAACAGCACCTCCCATTGCGGAGTAACCCACTAATGTAATTAAAGTAATGGTTGCTGCATTAATCAAGCCAGGTAAAGATTCGGGTAATAAAATCTTCTTAATAATTTGCATTGGCGTTGCACCCATAGATCGGGATGCTTCAATTAATCCTTGAGGGATTTCTAATAGTGTATTTTCTACCATACGTGCAATAAATGGTGCTGCGCCAACAGTTAATGGCACTATGGCTGCTTGCAAGCCAATTGACGTTCCCACGACCATACGTGTAAAAGGGATCATCCATACTAATAAGATAATAAAAGGGATCGCCCTAAAAATATTGACGAGTGCTGAAATAATCCGGTAGGCAGGTGGGTTTGCCATGATTTGTTCAGGACGCGTAACATAGAGTAAAACACCCAAAGGTAATCCGATAACAAAACCAAAGAAGCCTGAAACAAAGGTCATGACTAAGGTTTCCCAGATCCCACTAATTAATAAATAAATCATTCCTTCAGACATAACCGAGAACCTCTACTTTCACATGATGCTCTTCTAAAAACGCAATCGACTTTTCAGTGTTACCATTCTTACCGTGTAGTTCTGCTAACATCACACCAAATTTCACACCACCGGCATAGTCCATTTGAGAACTTAAAATATTAATATCAGCGTCAAAACGACGTGCAACGATAGACATCAATGGTGCATCTACAGATTGACCGTTAAATTCAAGTTTCAATAATGGGAATAAACCTTCCTCCCATTCTGGCTTCAAGCGTTCTTTATAGTCTTCAGGAATATCTAATTGTAGTGTTGATTGAATAAAAGCTTGTGAAACAGGCGTTTTAGGGTGAGAGAAAACCTCACTGACGGCATCACTTTCAACTAATTCGCCACCACTAATAACTGCAACTTGGTCACAAATACGTTTTACAACGTCCATTTCATGAGTAATTAATAAAATAGTGAGGCCTAAGCGACGATTAATATCTTTCAATAATTCTAAAATAGAACGTGTTGTTGCCGGATCTAGTGCGCTAGTGGCTTCATCACACAATAAAACATTAGGTGAGTTTGCTAATGCGCGTGCAATAGCAACACGTTGTTTTTGTCCACCAGATAAGTTAGCTGGGTAATACTCTTTCTTATCAGATAAACCAACTAATTCTAGTAATTCATTAACACGCTTATTGATTTCAGCTCGTGGCGTATTATCAAGTTCTAATGGTAATGCGACATTATCAAATACGGTACGAGAAGACAGTAAGTTGAAATGCTGGAAAATCATGCCAATACCGCGGCGTGCTTTTGTTAATTCTTTATCTGATAATTTTGTGAGATCTCGTCCATCAACCAATACTTCACCTGAAGTTGGTTTCTCTAACATATTTACGCAACGTATAAGTGTACTTTTACCCGCTCCTGACGATCCGATAACACCAAAAATCTGCCCTTGTGGCACATGCAGGTTTATATTTGATAGCGCCTGTATAGAACGCTCTCCCTGCTTAAATACTTTGTTTATATTCGTCAGTTTAATCATGTTTTTCTTTATATAAGTAGATATGGGACATAAAGACTATTCTGCCCGAGTTAAAATAGATGTTAAGGCGTCTAGACGGCTAAGTCAATAAAAAAGAGTAGAAGGCTAATAAAGAAAGAAAGCCGTGGATATCATTCTCTATATAAGAAAAAACATGCGATACTAATAAAAATATCTAAATGGAGTAATGTGCTGTGAGTAAGGGGATTTCAGCGATTTTCTTAGATCGCGATGGAACTATTAATATAGACCATGGTTATGTATCTGAAATTGATAACTTTGAATTTATTGATGGTGTTATTGAGGCAATGGTTGAATTAAAAGCTATGGGTTATGCCTTAGTGTTAGTCACCAATCAATCAGGTATTGGCCGAGGCTATTATAGTGAAGATCAATTTTTACACTTAACAGAGTGGATGGATTGGTCTTTAGCGGATAGAGGCGTTGATTTAGACGGTATCTATTATTGCCCTCATCATCCTGATGCAAGTGTAGAAGAATATAAGAAAGCATGTGATTGCCGTAAGCCTGCCTCTGGTATGTTTATGGATGCTAAAACGCAATTAAATATCGATATGGCTTCTTCTTATATGGTCGGTGATAAAAAAGAAGATATGTTGGCAGCAAAAAATGCAGGTGTTGGTCATAAAATTCTAGTTCGTACAGGAAAAGAGATAACAGAAGAAGCACAAGAGTGTGCAGATTTTGTTCTTGATAGCCTTGCAGACTTGCCAAAATGGCTAAAAAACCACAAAAAATAAGCACTTCGTTTAATTTACCAACAAACGATCATTTTTTTAAAAAAAACTATTGCCAGCCTCAGAAAACTCCCTATAATGCGTCCTCGTTGTCACGGAACAGGGCGCTAAGCGAACTGACTGAGAGAACAAAGAAAAAAAAGTGAAAAGCCTTGAAAATAAACGCTTGACACTGAATGAGGAAGATGTAGAATGCACCTCCTCGCAACAACGCAGAAGACCGGAAACGGCAGCGAATGTT